>JBMYPG010000121.1:0-10151 GCA_049600095.1 Pikeienuella sp.
AGCCTTTCGGTTTCGTCAGAACCGGGACGCGGCGCATGTGGATGGTTTGCACCGGATCATGCCGGGGCGGCGTCGGCTGTTGAAGGAACGCCATGCCTATATTCTGGGGCTGCCGTTGAATGAAGCGGCGGCGGATGCTGCGCCCATGGTTGTTTGGGAAGGGTCGCATGAGATTATGCGGGCAGCTCTGGCTGAGGCCTATCAACGGCATGACCCGGCGGAGTGGGATCAGATTGATGTTACTGAACCATATCAGGCGGCACGTAAGGTATGCTTTGACCAATGCGCACGGGTTGAGGTTCATGCCCGTCCGGGGGAGGGGTATTTGATCCACCGGTTGGCGCTGCATGGTGTTGCGCCCTGGTCTGCGAATGAGGGGCTTGCAAGCGATGGGCAGCGTCGCGCGGTGGCCTATTTTCGGCCTGATCCTGGGGATGTCTCGGATTGGTGGTTAACTGCGCCTTAGTGGCAGCAAGGGGTCAGCAGAGGGGGGGGAGCCTGTTGGTAAAAGTCTCGCATTAACTGCGAGATGACAGTTACACTACGCCGGCTTGAGACGTTCGTTTAGTTGCGAAGGATGAGGGTGTCGCGGCGGAAGCTGGTTTCCTGAATGCGACCCAGAAAACTCATCCCCAATAGAGAACTGTGGAGTTTTCCCGGCTCGGCCACTGCGGCCTTGACGTTGTATAGGCCAATACCGCCGACTGTCACGGTTTCCAAGTCAATCATTGCAACGTGGGACCGGCCATTGGCTGTGACGACCGGTTGAGTGAAACTAAGTTCACTCATGTCGACGCCAACGGACTGTGCGTCAAGGTAGGTAAGCAATACGAGCGAAGCACCGGTATCAACCAACAGGCCAACCTTGGCACCATTGATTTTAGTAACGGCGCGGAAGTGACCATCCCATGCCTTTTTCAACTCTACTTCACCTTGTTGGCGGGCAACGGCGATTGTTGGGCTGACTGTACCCCTAAGGCTGTCCATCACCATCCGCGCCTTATCACGGTGGGTGTATGAAACGAAGAGCGCGCCCAGAGCGGTGCTCCACAGCAAAAGGGCTAGAATTGCGGGGCGGAGGCGTACTTCGGATTGTCGTGCACCCCAGATGAGGACGACGAGAAGCAAGGCCGAAAGGTACATCAGTTTTTGGCTGAGGTTTTGATAAGTCTCAGCGTTCGGGGAGCTACTGCTCACCTGAACGACAACTATCGCTAACGCAATTACAACGGCAATCGGCCAAAAGTACATTTTACGATCCTGAAGACCCTACGCAGGTCACTTTACAGATTATTATTCAGATATCAAATAGGAATTTAGATTAGCATATGTTTGTATGTTGTTGAAATAGTTTATTTTAATGTATTGTTAACTTAGTCCTTTGCGAGACGCGCAGCACGACCACCGCGTCTTTTTGCGATTTGGTGCGCTCTGCCGGGAAGCTCTTGCATCAATCTTGAACGTTCCTCTGGTGCCATCCGAGACCATGTTGCGATCTCTTTTCTGTTGCGAAAACAGGCTACGCAAATCTCTGCAGCGGGGTGGATGACGCAGACACGAACGCAGGGGCTTTCTATTTCTTGTCGCCGCCAAACTTGATCTGGTTGGTCGCTCATTGGTCAGCCTCCGACGCTGCGTCGATTACGGCCAGACGGTCCAGCGCGCCCTGAAGGATAAAGGCAGCCGCCATCTTGTCGACCACCTCTGCGCGACGTTTTCGAGACGAATCCGCCTCTATTAACGTTCTTTCAACAGCGACTGTCGACAGACGCTCATCCCAAAACACGATGGGAAGGTCGATGAGGCGGCCCAGATTGCGGGCGAAGCTGCGGGTGGATTGGGCACGGGGACCCTCTGACCCGTCCATATTGCGGGGCAGGCCGAGAACGAAACCAGCCGCATCGCGTTCGGTTGCGAGGGCGATCAACGCCTCTGCATCCTTAGTGAATTTGGTGCGCCGGATGGTTTCAACCGGCGTTGCGACTGATCTGCGAATGTCAGAACAAGCAACGCCGATTGTTTTTGTGCCGAGGTCCAGACCGACCAGGGGGCGATAATCTGCAAGATCAGGCGCTAGGTCGGCGATGTCCTCATAGGTCTTACTCAATTGAGTTGAGCCCCGGCGAGCAATGCGGCCTCTTTCAAATAGGCGAGGCTGATGGCGTCATCATCATAGATGCCGCGTGCTTCTTCATATGCTGCCAAGAGTGCCTCATTGTCGTTTAAGACGCTGTAAGAACGGAATAATTTACCCCATTCATTCACGTCGCCAACGCGGCCATCTTCGGCCAATTTGTTGTGCAGGCGAGAGACCATTCCACGGATCATGTCCTGACGATCATCGGGATCCATTTCAGCGGCTGCTGCGATGTCCTCTTGGGTTGGTCCGGGTGACGTTGGAGCGGTTTCCACCAAAGGCTCGGGTGGTGTACCTTCGATGGCCGTTACCAAGAGGTCTAGCTGAGTTTGCTGTCCGGCGAGGGCGGCTTTTGCCTGTTCGTATGTCGCCTGTGCCTTATCCTGTTGGCCCATGACATTGTAAGAGGAGATGAGGCGTAGCCATTCATCAGCTGAGCCGCCTTCCTCGTTCAGTCGCGCCGCGAGACGTGAAACCATACCTTGGATCATGGACTGACGATCATCTGGGTCCATTTCCTGTGCAGCTTCAACTTGTTCTTGCGTCGGGCCGGGTGCTGGGGTGTTGGCTGTTTCAGGTTCGATCACTGGCTCATCAGGGTGTCTAGGCAAGCCTTGGAGGTGTGCAACGGCCTCTGCATCGTCCTGATAGGCAGCGATGGCATCTGCACGAGCCTGTGCTGCATCGTCGAACTGTTTCAGCACCTGATAAGAGCGGATGAGCTGTGTCCATTCCTGAACGCTGCCACCCTCAGCCGCGATGCGGTTGGCGAGACCGGAGACCATTGTGTTGACCATATCGGCGCGGTCGTCGGTGCTGAGGTCCTCGGCGGCTGCCAATTCCTCGGCTGATGGCCCACGCAAACCTTCGTCGAGAGCCGGTGCAGCGGCGGGGCGTGATGCTGGTGCAGCGCCACCGATCTGGGCGAGTTCTGCCTGAACAGGGCGGACCCATGGCGCATCTGCCGGGCTGTCCTCTAGCAACTGTGACCAGATGGCCCGTGCAAAGGCAGGCTGGCTAGACTGAACGTGCAGGCGACCGAGGTAGTAGCGGCCCGATGGGTTTGTTGGTTCGAATTTCAGCAGTTCGAGCAGCGCATCCTCGGCCTCTGGTGAGATATAACCGCCGGTGGCGAGGATCATCCCCTCTGCCATGCCTGCGCGGGCTTCCATGCCGATGTCCGGGTTCAGTTCAATAGCGCGGGCAAATTGCGGCCATGCGTCGCCAAAGCGGCCAAGCTGCATCAGTGAACGGGCGTAGAGGAATACGCCTTGCGGATCGTCGGGATTATTCTCTAGCCGGGTTTCGAGCTGTGTCACGAGGCTGCGGAATTGGTCTGCATCCGGGCCAGCGGGGGGAGAGAACTGCTCGCCAGCCAGCATTTGTTCGGCTGCTTCCTGATCCGGGCGATCATCGCTGGAGCGGGAGGCGAGAGGTTGATCCTTGGTGCCGGGGGAGCCGATGTCGTTGTAGAGGAAGGCAGCGGCAACGGGGGTTGCTATGATCAGTACCGCAGCCAACACGCGGGATGCATTACGTGGGGCGGAGCCTTGGCCGTGGGTTGCCTGCATTTCGCCATCGGCGGCGAGAAGGCGGCGTTGGATTTCTAGTCGGGCGCCGTCAGCCTCAGCCTCATTCACTGTACCACGTGCGACATCTTTATCGAGTTCTTTCAACTGATCGCGGAACACCTGCGCATCATGAGCAGCGCGTGGTGCAGCGCTGGAAGTGCCGCGCAAAAGCGGCCTTGCGATGATGGCTGCGATCAGCACTGCGGCTGCGATAACGATAATCCAGAAGGTCATGCCCGATTCCCCGTAGTCTTTTGTTCGCACATACCTAATGGCGCTATCGCATCGCGGCAACGTCGCAAAGTCACATCATTGGGCCGGATTGTGCAGGATTGCGTGATCGAGCGGTAGTTCGGTGTCGGAAATTGATCCCTAAAGGGTCGCAGTGGTACTTTTAATTGAGTCGCCCAAATGTCATATCCGGGCCAATCGCGCATTAAAGGATAGCACCATGAAACGGTATTCGGCATTCGCCGTCGCGAAAGAGGCTGTAGGCTACCATCAGGGGTGGGAGCGTGCCTGGGGCGCACCCGAGCTGAAATCAGAATATGACGTTGTTATCATCGGTGCCGGTGGGCACGGGTTGGCGACGGCTTATTATCTGGCCAAAAATCATGGCGTGACAAATGTTGCGGTGATCGAAAAGGGTTGGTTGGGCGGCGGTAATACCGGGCGTAACACGACTATCATTCGGTCAAATTACCTTCAGGATGCGTCAACTGCGATTTTTGAAAAAGCGCGGACGTTGTACGAAGACCTGAGCCAGGAATTGAACTTTAACATCATGTTCAGCCCGCGCGGTGTTTTGATGCTGGCGCAGACCGAGCATGAATTGCGGGCGTGGAAGCGTACTGCGCATGCAAACCGGATTGCTGGTATTAAATCAGAGATGGTGACGCCTGAGCGGGTAAAGCAGCTTTGCCCCATCATTGAAACCAGCGGCCCGCGCTATCCTGTATTGGGTGCGTTGTGGCAGGCCCGTGGTGGTACTGCTCGGCATGATGCGGTTGCCTGGGGTTATGCGCGTGCGGCGGCTGATATGGGTGTTCACATCATTCAGCGAACCGAAGTAACCGGTGTTGATGTTGAAAATGGCCATGTAGTTGGTGTTCAGACGTCGCGCGGTGCGGTGAAAGCCAAGAAAGTTGCAATGGTTGTTGCCGGGCATTCCGGCATTGTCGCCGATATGGCCGGTTTCCGCCTGCCGGTGGAAAGCGTTGCCTTGCAGGCGATGGTGTCAGAGCCAATTAAGCCGTGCATTGATGTAGTTGTGATGGCCAACACTGTTCATGGGTATATGAGCCAGTCTGACAAGGGGGAGCTGGTGATTGGTGGCGGCGCCGATGGTTTCAATAACTATACCCAGCGCGGGTCGTTCCATCACATCGAAGAAACCGTGCGGGCGTTGAAGGAAACCTTCCCGATCATCAGCCGCCTGAAAATGCTGCGCCAGTGGGGCGGCATTGTGGATATGACGGGTGATCGCTCGCCGATTATCTCTAAGGCTCCGGTTGAAGGCATGTTCATCAACTGTGGTTGGGGCACCGGCGGATTTAAGTCCATTCCGGGGTCCGGTTGGGCCACGGCGGGGATGATCGCCAATGGGTCGGACCCGATGGCTGATCCGTTTAGTTTGAGCCGGTTTACTGAGGGCCGGATGATTGATGAAAGCGTTGCTGCTGCGGTGGCGCACTGATGAATGGTTTGGCTAGGGCGATAATTTCAGCATCAACCAAGACCCGGCAAGTTGTGCGTTTAATTGCTCAACGAGTCATGGCGGTAGTGGCCATGGCATTCATTGGTGCGATAATTGGTGCTCCAACTGGGTTTGTAGGTTGGGGAGACGGCAAGAGCGGCTCGCTCGTGTTTGGAATTTTTGGCGCAATATTGGGTTTCTTCGTGGTTCCTGATTTGAAGTGGCTCCTTAATAAAATTCGGTGGAGGAAAACCTAATGCTCCAACTAAAATGCCCCCATTGCGGCGTCACTGCCGAAGAAACTGAGTTCGCTGCGGGCGGCGAAGCGCATATCACGCGGTTTGGGCCGGGGTCTGAGGACGCGGCCTTTGAGGATTATCTGTTCTATCGCAAGAACCCGGCAGGCGTTCATTTTGAACGCTGGCGCCATGTCTATGGATGTGGCAAGTGGTTCCACGCAGCGCGCTGTACAGCGACGCTTGAAGTGTTTGGCACCTATCGCGCTGATGTGACGGAGCCGCCGCAGGAGATTATGGACGAGATTGCAAAGCGGGGGGCGAAGTAAATGCCACATCGTTTGAATGACGGTGGTCGTCTGATCGACCGCACCCGCAAAGTACAGTTCACTTGGAACGGCAAATCGCTGTCTGGTTATGCGGGTGATACGCTTGCCTCTGCCCTGTTGGCCAATGGTCAGGCGTTGATGGGGCGGTCGTTTAAATATCACCGCCCGCGCGGTGTTATCGCGTCTGGCAATGAAGAGCCGAATGCGTTGATGACGGTCGGTGCTGGCAACCGTGCCGAGCCGAACCAGCGCGCAACGACCGTTGAGCTGCACGATGGTTTGACGGCGAAAAGCCAGAACCATTGGCCCAATCTGAACTATGATATTGGTGCAATTAATGCGGCGGTTGCCTCGGTTGCGCCGGTGTTTTCGGCTGGTTTCTATTACAAAACCTTCATGTTCCCGAAAATTGCGTGGAAACATGTGTACGAGCCGGTCATTCGGAAGGCTGCGGGTCTTGGCCCTGCGCCGACTGAAAAAGACCCTGATACCTATGAGCATTTTCACCACCACGTCGACATTCTGATTGTTGGTGGCGGGCAGGCTGGTTTGGCAGCGGCTGTTGCGGCTGGTAAATCGGGCGCTCGGGTCATGTTGGCCGAGCAGACGGCGCATTTGGGTGGGCGTTTGCTGACCGAAACTGATGTAACCGTTGCAGGCCAGTCGGGCGCTGAATGGGTTGCAGAGCAGGTTGAAGCACTGGAGGCGATGGAGAATGTCACCATCCGCACCCGCGCACAGATTAGCGGCCTGTATGACCACGGTTATGCGATGATGTATGAGCGCCTTGGTGATCATATGGCGGCCCATGACGGCCCGCGCCATCGGTTGTGGAAAATCCGCTGCGGTCGGATTGTGATTGCAGCCGGTGCGATTGAGCGCCCGTTGGCATTTGCAAACAACGACACGCCGGGTGTCATGTTGGCCGGTGCGGTTCGTGATTACATCGCGCAGTGGGGCGTAGCGCCGGGACGTCGTATTGCGGTGTTTACTAACAATGATGATGCCTATCGCACTGCGATTGCAGCGCATGAGGCTGGTTTGCAGGTGCCTGCGATTATCGATGCGCGTGGTGCGCCAGAGGGTGATTTACCTACGCGCGCTCGTGAATTGGGCATTGAGATCATAAAGGGTTCTTGCGTTGCCAAGGCCAAAGGCGGGAAATCTGTTGATGGCGTTGTGGTTGGCAAGATCACAGCCTCTGGCCGGGTTGGTGGTGCTGTACGCACGATCAAATGTGATTGTGTGGCGATGTCTGGCGGCTGGTCGCCGATTGTTCACCTGTACAGCCATTGTGGTGGTAAGCTGAACTGGGATGCGGACACTGTGATGTTCCGCCCTGCGCCAGAACGCGGTGCGCCGATTGGGCCTGATGGCGTGATCAATACGATTTGTGCGGGTGCCTCTAATGGTGTGATGGATGTTGCCGGTGGTCTCGCTGACGCAGTTGAAGTTGCGCGGGCTGCAGCGAAGGATCTCGGCTTTAAGGTTGGGCGCAAGGCTGCTGCCACGAAAGCAGAGGAACCGGGGCAGGGTGATTTACGCCCACTGTGGTTCTCTCCTTCACTCGGTAAATATGCCCACGGTGCGAAGCACTTCCTTGATTACCAGAACGATGTGACAGCGGCGGATGTAGAGCTGGCAGCGCGTGAGGGTTATGAGAGTGTAGAGCATACCAAACGTTATACGACGTTGGGCATGGCGACTGATCAGGGTAAGCTTTCTAATATCAACGGGTTGGCGATTTTGGCTGATGCTTTGAATGCGCCGATTTCCAAGGTTGGTACAACGACATTCCGCCCGCCCTATACGCCGATTTCGATCGGTTCGATTGTGGGCCGTGACGTTGGTGAGTTGTTCAAGCCTGTGCGTCAGTCACCTATGCATGAATGGCATGACAAGAACGGTTCGGACTGGGAGCCTGTGGGCGATTGGCGTCGGCCTTATACCTATATCAACGGGTCAGAAACCCGTGCTGAGAGCGTGAACCGTCAGGTATTGGCTGTGCGTAACTCGGTTGGGATGCTGGATGCGTCTACGCTGGGTAAAATGCTGGTCAAAGGACCGGATGCAGGCAAATTCCTGGACATGATGTACACCAACATGATGTCGACCTTGAAACCGGGGCGTTGCCGTTATGGTCTGATGTGCAACGAAAACGGGTTCCTGTTCGATGATGGTGTTGTCGTGCGGACTGGTGAGGATGAATTCCTGTGCCATACCACATCGGGCGGCGCTGATCGGGTTCATGCGTGGATGGAGGAGTGGCTTCAAACTGAGTGGTGGGACATGAAGGTTTATGTCGCCAACATCACCGAGCAGTTTGCGCAGATGGCGGTTGCTGGTCCGAATGCTCGTAAAGTGATCGAAGGGCTGACGGAGGCGGATGTGAGTGCTGAGGCGCTGCCGTTTATGTCTTACATCGACACGGAGATGGCTGGGGTTTGGGCACGCATCTATCGCATCTCATTCTCGGGCGAGCTGTCTTATGAGATCGCTACGCCAGCGCATCATGGTCAGCATTTGTGGGACGCTATTCGTGAGGCGGGTGCCGCGCATAACATCACGCAATATGGTACTGAGGCCCTGCACGTTTTGCGTGCTGAGAAGGGCTTTATCATGATTGGGGATGAGACTGATGGCACTGTGACGCCGCAGGATTTGAACCTGAACTGGGCGGTGTCGAAAAAGAAAGAAGACTTTATCGGCAAGCGGGCGCAGGCGCGTTCGTTCCTTGCGGGGTCTGGTCGGAAACAGCTGGTTGGTTTGGCGACTGCGGATGCAAAGCGGGTGTTGCCTGATGGTGCGCATGCGGTTGCGGATGTGAACGCGAAAGCAATGCGCACCATCGGCCATGTCACATCAACCTATTGGTCGCCTACGATGGAGAAATCCATCGCCATGGCGCTGATCGAAGATGGGTTGAGCCGGTCGGGTGAGGTTCTGACTTTCCCGCTAGAGGGCGGTGAGGTGGTGAAGGCCACAATTGTCGACCCGGTTTTCTATGACAAAGAAGGGGCGCAGCAAAATGTCTGATCAAGGTATTGCACCCGTATCGTCGCTGAATGGTATTACATTCGACGCCCCGAATGCCCGTATTGAAGAGATGGGCGCTGTTGGCATGATCACCCTGCGTGGTGATTTTACCTCGGCTGTCTTTGCTGATGCAGTGAAGGCTGCTGCGGGTGTTGGGTTGCCGGATGTGCGGCGGTTCAATGCCTCGGCCACCGGTGGGCTGGGCTGGATGTCGCCTGATGAGCTGTTGTGGGTGTTGCCCTATGCGGATGCGCAGCAGGCGGCGGCGGACCTGAGCGCTGCGTTGGCGGGTGAGCATCATATGGCGGTAAATGTCTCAGACGCGCGGGCGATGTTCCGTGTGACGGGTGCTGGTGCGCGAGAGTTGATTGCCAAAGGTGCGCCGGTAGATATGTCACCCGATGCATTTGCTGTTGGTGAGTTTCGCCGCAGCCATATTGGGCAGATTGCAGCGGCGTTCTGGGCCGATGAGGCTGGTTTGACTGTCGTATGTTTCCGTTCGCTTGGCCACTATCTGTTTGATTGGTTGACAGCATCGGCCAAAGACGGGGCTACGCCGGGCGTTTACTGAGGATTTTTGGCGAAATTGCCGAGATATTGAGGGCGGGAGTGATTGAAAAGGATCACTCTCGCCCTTTCAATTTTTGATGTATCGGTCAGTTGGTTGCATTTGCTGCAAACGTTTTGGATATTTGTGGAACAAAGATGTTTTGGCTGTGGTGCCTTTGATGAAGCTGCCGCTATCCGGCAAGGTCAGGATGATCATAGGCTTTGGGATATGGCATTGGTTTGATGGGGCCTTGAGGGATGGTTTTGTTCCATGACCGGCCAAAATAACCTTGTTTGCAATGGTCGAGCGAATTGCTGTCGGCTACGCCGGGCAGGGCGTAGACGCGGCAGAGCCAGCGCCACAGGTGGAGGTAGTCGAGGATTTTTGCGCCGTTTAGCTTCATCCTGACATAATACACCGGATCGTGGCGGTAGAGTGTTGGGAAGAGGCGGAGGTCTGCTTCTGTGAACTTGTCACCAGTCAGGAATTGGCGGTTATCGCTAGCCAGTTTAGCTTCTAACGCTTCCAGCGTTTCGAAGTAGGTTTTGAAGGCTTGGGCATAGATGGCTTGGTCCGATGAAAAACCCGCCTTGTAA
>JBMYPG010000122.1:0-10099 GCA_049600095.1 Pikeienuella sp.
CTATGTGGTCGGCCAAGCCGGGATAAGCTGTTTCCAAACCGGTGAGAAGTTGGCCGGTGGTTTTTGCTTCGACCTCAACCGTACTGTTCCCGTCAGCGAAGGGTTTTAGGTTTCCCCAGAGGGTGACTTCGACCATATGGGTTCCCTTTTATTTAGGTGCGTGTGAAAAAGGCGCGCCCATCAACGTAGAGCGCGCCTTTATGAATGAAAGCCCCGCCTTCGCGGGGATGACAATCGTTTCTTACTTCAACGCGGCAACAATACGAGGCGGTGAGATGGGAAGCTGTTTCATCCGCACGCCGCATGCATTAGACACCGCATTGGCGATGGCTGCGAGTGGTGGGCAGATGGACGTTTCGCCAACGCCACGTACACCGTATGGGTGGCCGGGGTTTGGCACTTCGACAATCACCGTGTCGATCATTGGAAGGTCAGACGCCACCGGAATACGATAGTCAAGGAAACCAGCATTCTGAAGCCGGCCATCCTCGCCATAGATGTATTCTTCGTTAAGTGCCCAGCCGATACCCTGAGCGGCGCCGCCCTGATACTGACCCTCTACGTAAGATGGGTGAATCGCTTTACCGGCATCCTGAACAACCGTGTAGCGCGTGACGCGTGTTGAGCCGGTTTCACGGTCAACCTCTGCATCCACGATATGGGTGGCAAAGCTGACGCCTGCGCCCTCAGGTGTGGCTTCGTAGTGGCCGACGATTGGCCCGCCTGTTGCACCCATTTTACGGGCGATCTGGGCGAGGGTCATAGGCTCAAACTCACCGGCGTTAGGACCGGATGGTTTTGCGCAGCCGTCCTCCCACACCACTGCTTCGGGGTCGATGCCCCATTTAGCGGCGGCGCGGCCACACAGTTTTTGGATGGTATCGCGTGCGGCCTTAATGGTCGCGAGGCCACTTGCATAGGTCACGCGGCTGCCGTGGCTAATTTCATTGTAGCCAAGCGTTGCAGTGTCGGCGATTGTTGTGCGGATTTTGTCGTAGGGAATACCCAACTCCTCGGCTGCCATTTGCGCCATTGAGGCACGAGAGCCGCCGATGTCTGGTGTCCCGACGCTGATGGATACTGTGCCATCCTCTGACAACGCCAGTGACACGGCCGTTTCGCCGCCGTGGTTGAACCAGAAACCACACGAAATGCCGCGTCCACCACCCTCAGCAACTGGGGCTGCATAGTGAGGGTGGGCTTTTGCTGCTTCCAAAGTTTCCACAAGACCGATCTGATCAAACGTGGGGCCAAAGCTGGCGCGCGTACCTGCTTTCGACGCGTTTTTCAGACGTGTATCAATCGGGTCTAGGCCCAGCTCGTTGCAGAGCTGATCAATGACACTTTCCACCGCAAAGGCCGCCATTGGCGAGCCGGGCGCGCGATAAGCCGCCTGTTTCGGGCGGTTAGAAATCACATCCCAACCAGTTTGCTGCACATTTTCCAACGCATAGGGCGCGAAAGCGCACATGGCGGTGAATTCCATAGGAGCACCGGGGAAGGCACCGCCTTGTAGGCGGAATTTGCCGTGAGCGGCTGTGATACGGCCATCTTTGGTCATGCCGATTTTCACGTCCATCGACGTTGAGGCAGTTGGACCGGTGGCGCGGAACACTTCTGAGCGGCTCATCACCACTTTTACCGGGCGGTTCGCCTTTTTGGCCAATGCAAGCGCAACAGGTTCGATGAATACTGCTGTTTTACCGCCAAAACCGCCGCCGATTTCGGAAGCGGTGACGCGGATCTGGCTGGCGTCAGTGCCAAGCAGCGCGGCGCAGACTTTGGCCACGTTGAAATGACCCTGGGTGCAGCACCAAACCTCGCCCTTACCGTCATGCCCCATTTGGGCAAGGCAGGCGTGAGGTTCGATATAGCCCTGATGGGTTGCTTCGGTTTTGAAGGTGTCTTCGATGACTAGATCAGCCTCAGCAAAACCCTTTTCAATATCGCCAAAGCCGCTGTCGAAATAGCGAACAACATTGGGGTGGAGCCCTTCGGGAACTGACTTGTCCGCCGAACCTGCACGAATGACTGGTGCGCCAGGGGCCATGGCTTCGTCGACATCGGTGACATGGGGCAGAACCTCATATGTCACGTCGATGGCGGCGATGGCGTCCTGTGCGGCCAGCGGGCTGTTCGCGGCGATAGCGGCGATAGCGTGACCATCATAAAGCGCGGTTTTGTCAGCCATCACGTTTTCAAGGATGTTCCAGTTTTCACCCTTCAGACCGGTGGCGAAATCGGCGCGGGTGACGACTGCCTTCACGCCTTTCATCGCCTCAGCCTTCGATGTGTCGATGCTGATGATTTTGGCGTGGGCGTGCGGCGAACGCAGGATCGCGCCGTGCAGCATGCCGGGTGCTGCCTTGTCGGCACCGAACTGTGCGCGGCCTGTCACCTTGTCGACCCCATCGGGACGCAGGGGCCGGGTGCCGACCTGTTTGAAGCCATCTTTTTTCAGATCGTCAAAAGCCATTATGCAGCCCTCCGCATTTCTTCGGCCGCGTCCATGACGGCGCGGATGATTTTGTCATAACCGGTGCAGCGGCACAGGTTGCCGGCCAGCCAGTAACGCACCTCGGTTTCTGTCGGGTCGGGGTTCTTTTCCAACAGGTTTTTCACGGCGACCAGAATGCCCGGAGTGCAGACACCGCATTGCAGCGCCGCATGTTCCAGGAATTTTGACTGTAGCACATGCAGGTTTTCGCCGTCGGCCACACCTTCGATGGTGCCGATCTCTTTGCCTTCGGCCTCAGCCCCCAGCATTAGGCATGAGCAGACGAGCCGACCGTCAACGGTGATGGAACATGCACCGCAGTCGCCGGTGCCGCAGCCTTCTTTCGCGCCGGTCAGCGACAGGCGGTCTCGCAGGACGTCGAGCATGGATTCGCGTGGGTCGCACAGAAATTCTGTGTCGTCGCCGTTAATTTTGGTGTTCACATGGATCATTGGTTTCAACCTTTCGCGCGGTTGTAAGCGATTTTCGCGGCGCGTTTTGCGAGCACGCCAGCGATATGGGTGCGGAATTCAACGGTGCCGCGTTTGTCGCTGATCGGGTTGCAGGCGGCGCTGGCGGCGGCGGCCAATGCGTCAAGCGCAGCTTCATCAAGCGAAGTTCCGATGATGGCGTCAGCACATTCCTGAACCAGCAGTGCAACAGGTGCGACGGCGCCAAGTGATACGCGAGCTGTCGCGATTTTGTCGCCGTCCAAGGTCAGGTTGATGCCGCAGCCAACAACCGCGATGTCCATTTCTGTCCGTGGGATGAAGCGTAGATAAGCGTCGCCGCCATTTTCGCCGCGTGCAGGCAGGAAAACCGAGGTAACAACTTCACCTTTTGCCAGCGAGGTTTGGCCCGGACCGGTTGGGATGTCTTCGACTTTCGCCTCTCGAGAGCCATTTGGGCCGGTAATTGCAACCATTGCGCCAGCGGCAATCATGGCTGGAACGCTGTCAGCGGCCGGTGAGCCGTTGCAGAGGTTACCGGTTAGCGTGGCGCGGCCCTGTACCTGGGTGGAGCCGATGAGGTCGAGGCCTTCGACAACGCCCGGCCAATCTTTTTTCACATCCGGATGCTCTGTCATCTCAGCACCGGCGACGGCAGCGCCAATGCGCCAACCGCCATTTTCGCGGGCGATGTTTTTGACACCCGGAATACGTTTGATGTCGACAATCAAATCTGGCTCGACCATGCGGCTGCGCAATTGGACAAGAACATCGGTGCCCCCCGCCAGAATACGAGAGACCCCTGCC
The DNA here is from genome assembly GCA_049600095.1 of Pikeienuella sp. GTDB lineage: Bacteria > Pseudomonadota > Alphaproteobacteria > Rhodobacterales > Rhodobacteraceae > Pikeienuella. Next base: position 3,754 of record JBMYPG010000122.1, read on the forward strand.
TCGGCGGATAGTAGTGAAACAGCTTCGTCAAAGCTGTCCGGTGCTTGATACTGCATGAAGGCTCCCTTCGCGGTTGGGTCACGGCGTGTTCAGTTAAATCGCCGCGTCGCAAATCAGTAAAATCATCGGAGCGCAGGTTGCAAGGGCTGGCGGGCGTAATCTCATCAAATTTCGACATTTGATGTCGGCATAAGCCTTTCGCGGAAGATCGGGTTAACCTGTGCCTGATCAGCAGTTAGGACTGGGAAAGCAGGCTAAGCTTGGCAGTATCTGTCGCAACGCACATCTAACCCGATGGTTTGAAGGTTCGCTTGTCTTTGCCGACCATGACGGCGTTGACCGCCACCGACCCTATAGGGGCTTATCCGCCGCAGTCTTCGGGAGGGGGGGGTTTAAAAGCTACTGTATGTCCACCCAGACGAGACGATGGTCAGAACTGATAATTTTCTCACTGCCAACTAACCGAAATAGAGGGTCGTCAGGTTCAGGCCAGAATACGCCAGCACCCGTCACTTTCAGATTTTCGCTTGGCAACACATAATCGACGCGGAGGTTTCCCGGGCCCGGTTCATCTGGCAGATCAACCGTATCCAGCCCCGGTGCCCCGCGATGGCGTTGATTAGCACCGACTGCGGCCATCGCCACACCGCCCGGCCCGATGGGAAGTGGGTCAGGAGCGAGCCGCATTAATGCGTTCAAGGCTTCGCGGCGGCCTGAACCATCGTTGGTATCCTGATTTAATCCGCCGAGCACAACAAACTGTCGGTTTGCGGGCAGTGCACTTGTTTTTCCGGCATCGTCGGTCATCCAATCTTCGCCACCGATGTAATCGACCCAGAACCTGATCTCATCGTGGTTGCGGCGACCATTTAGATCCTCTTCCCCATCAAAGATCGGTGGCGTTGGATTGCTGGCCAGCAGATGGATGACTTTGCCATTGGGGTGAATTATCGGGACATCCCAATGGGATTTGCTGGAAAGACGGAAAGATGCAGCCGCCGGACCTAGGTATTCAGTCGGTATAAGCGAAGCTGGCATATCGGACCATCGGAGCCTTTGAAAGCTGCGGATTGCAGCCTCATCAAAGGGATAGCGACTGAGCAAGATCATTCCATATTGGCCGGGAAAATAGCCAAAGCCATGTGCATCAGATGGGCCGCCCGTACGCCCGTTGCTATCAACATCATATCCGGTTTGTTGCCCTGTGTTTACGGGAAGAGACAACAGATGAGGAAAATGCACTTCACCAACATCAGGCCCAGCTTGGCTTAACGTGTCTCGAAATAATTCTGCTGCGATGCCCCGAAGATCATAGTCAAAATTGTTGATTAGAATAACATCGGGCTGAACGCGCTGAATAATCTCGATTACAGCGGCAATCTGCGGTGATCCGCCGAGGCGAAACTCTTGCGCTAGAACCCCGGCATAGCGACGGGAAAGGGCAACATCATAGGTGGCCACGCGGATGCTGTACTTATCGGGTGGTGGAGGTTCGGCCTTGGTTAACTGGGTGGTTATGCAGAGAGCTAGTATTGCAAAAGCGGTCGCGAAAACCATCGCAGATACCCTGCGACTTGCTGCCAATTTTCTTGAGTGCGTCGTCACGCTGAGGTCGCCTCTTCCAGATTTGCCCGCATTCGCCTGACCAGCCGAGGGTGGCTGTTAAGCCTTTCCAATTGGCTCAATGCATATAGAGCTACATTAGGGCGCGATTGGCTGGCTTGATGGGCCATGTTCAGCCAGTAAATCACGCTGTTGCGCCGCCCCTTACGACGGGTCTGTGCAATCGCCGCCAGATCCGGGCCTGTCGATGTAGCTGTGTCCAGAACAGACGAAAGGGCATTTGCTTCCCGCAGCATCTGGGCCGCCTCGTGACCACCGAACGGCAAGCGTAGTGTTCGCCATGTGCTGTCTTTTCTGAACAACGCGACCTGCGGACCATCAGCAGATCGTTCATCATAGATCAGAATTTTTCGCGCGGTACCTGAGACCATACTGTGCATGTCATGCACTGTGCCGCCATGGCCTATATGATCCGCTACCCCATGCCAGCGTGTTTCAAACGGTGCTATGGCGCGGTCGATGCTAAACTGAGGAGCGATGGCGATTACGTTTTCTGCTTGCAGCGCGCCGGAGAATAGCAGCGCACCAAACCCACCCATGGAAAGACCATAAGTGGTGAGCTGCGCGGTACCTGCAAAAGCACGGATCGCTTTTATTACTTCCAGAATTTCCTGATCCTGAAACCACAGGGATTGGGCGCAACGAATGTAGATGCAAGGGGCGTTTCGCGAAGAGAACCAATTTTGGCCAAAGCCATATCTGGAGAAGCCATCCCCCCGTTGAAAATCGGGAAACGCAACGAACACTGAGGTTGGTTTCTCAGGCCCTTCGTACCAGCATTCATATGATCGACTGCGCCATATCCATTGCTGGCGGGGCCCTTCGTAGGCCGGTATCGCCGAGGCAATTGCATTACCCAGCGCAATCATATCTGGATCGTGCGGCACCACGCTGCTGAGCGGTGGATCATCGGCCTGTGAACCGCCGCCCTTACGCACGATGACGACAGGTAGGCTGGGCTGATTCAGTCCCTGACGTATACGTTGTATAACAACATGGTCGGGAGGAGATGCATTTAATCTCCGGGCCAGCACCAGCCCCCGAACACTGCCTGCCTGTTTTTTTGTTGCCTCTGCGACGACTGAAATTGCCCGCGATGGTATTCCCTTGAAACGCCTAACAGTCCAAACTTTGTCTGGTGCGTCTTCGGGCGCGAGAATTTTGACTATCGCGGGGGGATTAGGTGATTCCTGTGAACAGGCGTACGAGAAAGAAACCTCCGGTCCAAATCCATTCAACATCTGTCGTTGACCCGGTTGCATCCGTCGCCATGCCCCACGCAGCCACATAACACCGGGGGCGACTGTTTGTAGGTCTGCTGGCGCATCGCTGGGTAAAGCAAGCGGGCCGATCAGATTTTCATCGCCAACAAAAAAAACAATATTATTTAGCGACACGGACACGAATGCGTTTTCCTAGCCTGGATGAGGAAGCTCACAAACACCTTATCCGATGACAGCAAAAACGAAACCAACAATCGCTGGCATTCGATTTTCCGGCGCTGCTGAGAAAGCCTTATGGAGGGTAATTAGTGATCTCTTGCGTGCCGCAAGGTGATTTGGAAAGAACGCCGCATTTCCTTCTAAATTGAGATGATAGCACCCCGGTGTTGAATGACCTTTGATGCCAGGTCGTGCCCGGCCCGCATCGCATCGTCGATTGAATTGCCCTGAACAAGTTGTGCCAGAAAGCCAGCATTGAAGCTGTCACCTGCTGCGGTGCTATCTATAACTTTGCTTACACTTGGGAACGTGATCGCATTTTCTGTGGCTGACAGTGAAACCGGCCCTCTTGAGCCGCGCTTTAGCGCTCCGTAAGTAGCTCCTGCGTTTCGGAGACGGGTGAGAACTTGGCCCTCAAAATCTTCTCCGAATATCTGCATCTCATCGTCGACCGACGGCAAGGCAATGTCCGCGCGTTGCCACATTTGGCCATTAATCTGGCGTGCTGTTTCTTCACCCTCCCATAACCGTGGCCGATGGTTGCTGTCATAGGCCACCGTTCCGCCATTGGCTCGGAACCGATCCAGTGCTGCCATTAATGCCTGCCGTATTGCATCGGGCAGGATCGCGAGGGTGATGCCAGACAGGAAAATCAGGTCATAGTTTTCAAGCACATCTAGGCCGATGGTTGCGGGGGATGAAAACAAAGTCCGCGCGGCGCTGTCTGAACGCCAATAAGTAAAGCTGCGTTCCCCGCTATCATCAGTTAAAATCGCATAAAGACCCGATGTCTTATCCTGACGCCGCTCAATGTGATCTGTTCCAATTCCATAGTGCTTTATCTGGTTTAAAATACGGTCTGAGAAGCTGTCGGTTCCCAATGCGGTTATGTAGGAAACCTGCCTTTCTGCATGTGCCAATAGCCGAGAGAGATATACGGCGGTATTGTAGGTGTCGCCCGCGACATTGAGGTCAGCCGAGTTCTGATGCGTGACCAGTTCAATCATCACCTCACCTATGCAGGCTATTTTCCGTAGTGGGCGAGTTCTTCGTAGGGCCATCAATATGTCACCAATAGCTTCAGGGTGTTTGTGGTTTTGATACCTATTCTCCTACCATTTTTATGGGAGTAGCTATCCATCGCCAGGCAGTGTTTTGAGATATTTCCACTCAAATGCGCTTATAGCGCAATAGGCCCGCGATTTTTTGACCACAAAATAATCCTGCCGGACTCACATCTTTTGTGTCGATAGACGTACAATTTACCGCTAACGATCAGGGGCCTAATGGAAGACGTGCTTGGCATAGCCATATTCTAGGGAATGCTCAAATGACGACCGACACTATCTCTGCTGCCTTCTATCGGGGTGATAAAAGCTTCGTAATTGAGACGACAGCAGTAACGCCCCCTAAAACTGGCGAGGTGACGGTCCGCGTCGCATATTGCGGGATTTGTGGCACCGACATGCATGTTTACCATGGCAACATGGATGCGCGCGTCGGCCTGAACCGGATCGTTGGCCATGAAATGTCAGGTGTGGTTGAGACGGTTGGCGCTGGTGTGGAGAACGTAGCGCCGGGCCAAAAAGTCGTGGTTCGCCCACTAGATCATTGTGGTGATTGCCCTGCCTGCCATTCCGGTAATGAACATATTTGCCACAAGCTAAATTTCCTTGGGTTAGATACGGATGGCGCGATGCAGGAGCTTTGGACAGTACCGGCTCATACTCTGCATGCCTTGCCCGATGAATTGCGTCTGGATCATGCTGCGTTGATCGAGCCTGTTGCGGTTGCCTGTCATAGCGTCAGGCTCTCAGGGTTAAGTGCTGGCGAGGATGCGGTGGTGATTGGCGGTGGGCCGATTGGCGTATTGGTGGCGATGGTTGCCCGTGATGCCAGCGGCAAGGTTGTGATTTCCGAGGTAAACCCTCATCGTTTGGCGATCTTGCAAAGGTTGGGTTTTGATACCGTAAACCCGGCAGAAACCGATGTGGTTGAGCAGATCAATACCCGCACGAATGACAGAGGAGCCAATGTCATTTTCGAAGTATCTGGCACTCAACCCGGTGTAGATACAATGACGGCGATTGCCGCGACACGCGCCCGGATCGTGATGGTAGCCATTCATGCTGTGAAGCCAAAGGTTGATCTGTTTCAGTTTTTCTGGAGAGAACTGCAAATGATCGGCGCGCGGGTTTACGAACCTGAAGATTACGAAAAGGCAATTTCGATCATTTTGTCTGGCGGTGTTGACGCGGATACTGTGATCACAGACGTGAGCCCGCTTTCAAACATTCAAGCGGCCTTTGAGGCATTGGACAGCAGCCCGACAGCGATGAAAAGCCTGATTAAATTTGGGAAACACCTGTGAACACCCAATGTCGATTTGATTTAGTGTAAGGGCCGACAGGGAAGGCCTGTTAGCTTTTCCCGACTATAACAGCCCAGCGCATTCCGGCACGGCCGTCAGGACTGTGCCTTCTTTGTGGAATTTCAACAGGTTGTTGATGGCGAGCCCCGCCATTGCGGCCCGCGTTTCAATCGTGGCGCTGCCGACATGTGGGGTTATCACTGCGTTTGGTAGCTTGCGAAGTGCCTCTGGTATGTGGGGTTCGTTTTCAAAAACATCCAGACCGGCCATGCCCAATCGACCATCCTGTAGGGCCAAGATCAGCGCAGTTTCATCCACGACAGACCCGCGCCCGACGTTAACCAGAACGCCATCGGGGCCAAGTGCGTCTATGACTTGGGCGTTGATCAAATGATGGGTTTCTGGCCCGCCGGGCGCAACGCAGATCAGCGCATCAGCCTCTTTCGCCATTGCAGTCAGATCGTCGTAGAATTCGAACTCTACGTTCTTGGCAGAACGTCCATGATAGAGAATGCGGGGGTTAAACGGTGCCAGCTTTTCAGCGATGGTCATGCCGATACGGCCCAAACCGAGGATGCCAATGGTGCGATTATCAGCACTGCGGGATAATGGTGTGCCGCCGTCAGTTGCCCAACGACCGGAACGGGCATGGTCTGTGTCGATGATGAACGAGCGATAGCAGGCGATAAAAAGCAGTAAGGCCGTTGTTGCGACCTCAGCATTCAGCACCTCCGGCGTATGGGTCACGATGATGCCCCGCTCCACCGCCGCGCCTGTATCAATCGCATCATAGCCGACGCCGTTTGAGCTGATGAGTTTGAGGGCGGGCAAGTGTTCCAGATATTCCGCTTTCAAACCATAATGCCCATCGGTCAGCACATATTCGATGCCTGCGCCATTTTCGGCTAGC
>JBMYPG010000123.1:0-10073 GCA_049600095.1 Pikeienuella sp.
TGTGGGCAGTAAAGACCAACTATTCATTGGTTTATCCACACCGGTGCGTAGTTTTTTTCACCTTTTTAGCGATGAATACCTTTTTTCTTGCTATCGGGCGCATCGCGCTGACTAACACCATCGATCAACACAAAGGCCATTACGCACGGCTCAGTACCACGATTTGACCAAGCGTGATTGTTTCCACGCTGGATAAGCGTATCTCCCTGCTTGAGAAGTAAATCGTCTTTTTCCTCATCCATAACCATCCAAATTTCACCAGACAGAACAATGGCATAATCCAAAGAGTCTGTCCGATGCATAAAGGGGTGGCGACCATCCTCTACAATATTTGCAGCGGCTCCCATTTCAGCAAATGCTGGTTGAGGCATCCAAACTTGGCACTTTAGACCGTTCATTTGGTATGGTAGAAATCAAATAAAAATCTGTGCAGGGTCAGCAATTCAACGTTGGCCCTGTACTAGCGGCCAGATACCATAAAGGCCCAGCAATATGAGCATACCACTTCTACTTGTAAATAAGACCTAATGCTTTCTAAAAAAATTAGTATTCTTTATAATCACGCATCTCATCTGACTGATTATAAAAAGATGTGAATCTCCACTGTTCATGGAGCTCGGTGGAAATGTATTCATTCACACCAAGTTCATCCAACCAGTCAAGAATTGCTTGTTTGTCATCCGCCTCCCAATGACAAAATGCAATATCGTCACCCACAAACTCCTGACGGCATTTCACGTTCTCTTTGGATTTATTTCCGAACTCTGCCCATTGGCGCTTAGTTCTTGGCTTACCTTTATCTGAGCAGTATGTTTTTCTTGCCTCTTTACTGTGGAACTTATGGATTGCTATGAAATGGGGCATGGTATTCTCCTTTTTGTCCGGCTCCAATAAACGCTGTATAACCTACTAACGTTTCATTTTTGTGATAGCGTATTTGCATCATTTCCTGCCTTTGCCAACGTAAGTTCTGCATCAACTATAAGTAGCACCTACTAATTATGTGAAAACATTAACGTTACACAAAGTTCATCAACTCGTCATCAAACTGTCACACAACTCCTGTTGGGTATGCGAAACATTCGGATGAGTTTACTATGACCAAGCATAAATGGAAACGAGTGCGGGAAAAGCTTGAACGAGACATCGACGAGGGTGTCTTGCAAATGGGTGCGAAACTTCCAACCGAACCAGTACTTGCTGCCCAATTTGAGGTGGGACGCTACTCTGTCCGCCGGGCCATCAAAGCCCTTGCAGCGGAAGGCAGGTTAGAGGTCTTTCAAGGAAGCGGCACCTTTGTAGACGTAGCACCGCGCCTGACCTATTCGATTGGAAAGCGAACGCGGCTGCATAAAAATTTGGTTCCGCTTGGAGTTGAGGTCACAAGCCAGCTGTTGTCTGCTGACATTGTTATTGCGCCTGATCAAGTAAGGCGTAATCTATTGCTGACCCAAGAGGCGAAAGTGATCCAAAGTCGGCGCATCACATTGGCAAATAACAAACCTGTTTCTGTTGGGTCTGTATTTCACTGCGCAACTCGCTTTGCAGATTTTGTTGCCTTGCGCGACACATTGGGATCAACAACCTTAGCCTACAAAAAAATGGGCATAAACGACTATATCCGTGCAGACACAGAGTTCTACTCGCGCAGACCTACTGCTGAGGAAGCTCGAACCCTGAAGCAACATCCGGATATGCCAGTAATCGTGGTACACGCCATTGATGCAGAGCTTGATGGCACCCCAATTTCCTACAGCGAGGTGGTTTGGTCCTCGACCCGCGTAACCTTCAAAGTGAGCAATTAAAATGCCTAAAACAGAGTCAACTTTGGATATACTGGCCCGCGCAGATAGTGTGCGGCTTAAAGCTTTTGCTGAAACTCTTTTGCCAGAGTTAGGCGAGATTGAAGTGCTTAAATCTCGTACAGGCCTTGTTATGTTGCCCATACGCGATACAGCCCAAGCCATCGCCTTTCATTTGGGTGAAGTTTTGGTCAGCGAAGCCCATATTCGCAGTGCCAAGGTCGAAGCCTATGGTATGCGACGTGGGCGTGATCTTGAGGCATCGATGGCGATGGCTTTGGTTGATTTAGCCCTACTGACCGGCGTGCAAACTCCCGAATGCGAGGCGTTTTGTGCCCGCGAAGCCGAAGATTTGCAGAATAAAGATACCCAAACACTGTGCCGGATTGAAGCTACACGCGTTGATATGGAAACCTTCTAATGCTCTCAACCCCCACACCAACGATCGATGAAACACTGGCCAATCAAACATTTGATGCGCTTCTTTTGGCGCTTAGCCGACCAGGAAAAATTACCCAGCTTCCAAGCGCGGGTGAGGCCGTGATTGTAAACGCTTTGCTGGATCGCGAATGCCAGGCCTTTACAGGCGACCCAACCTTAATGCCTATAATCATGCGCACCGGTGCACAGATCAGCGCGATCACCGATGCAGATCACGTATTTTTTGGCAAACATATCGAGCTGAAAAAACTGCGCCAAATAGCTTGTGGCAGTGATCTTTATCCAGACGACGGGTCAACGGTGATTGTGCGTGGTAAAATTGGCCAAGGTGACATGGTTGCACTTACAGGTCCCGGTGTGGCTGGCAAAGAATGCGTTCAAATCAACGGCCTACCAAAAGGGTTTTGGGACGTGCGCCGCGATTTGATCCGTTACCCGATAGGGTTCGAATTATTCATCCTTGATGAAGCGAGTTTGATTGGCATTCCCCGATCCACTGAAATAGAGGTGTTGTAATGGCTTATGTAGCAACCCGCGGCGGCGAACGTGCAATAACCCAATCAGAACGTTTGTTCCGCGCAGAAATGGGCGAAATTGACTTCACCCGAGTCGAAGAGATTAGGAACGCTATGCCTTATCTGATTGATCGGGTAATGGGCGAGGCCTCGCTGTACGACGAGGACCTTGCAGCACTCGCGCTGGCCCAAACAGGCGGCGAATTGTACGAGGCGGTGCTGTTGCTGCGTGCGTGGCGCACAACCCAGCCAAGACTGTCGGTCGCCGAACCCATCGAACAAGATGCTTTGTTTACACATCGCCGCATTTCGGCCGCATTCAAGGATATTCCAGGCGGTCAAGTGCTAGGGCCCACTTTGGATTATGCGCATCGTATCTTGGCCACAGATGTTTTGAGCGGCGAAACATTTACGCCGGAGCCGGTTGATCCCGCTGATAAGCCCAGCGCCCCCTATCAACCCAGCGTCAGCGCGTGGCAAGCCGAAAATGACTTAATAGAACTGCCTGAACTGGATCAGGTGACAGGCAACGATATTCCTGATCTGACCCGCGAGCCACTGCTGTTCCCATCCAAGCGGGCGCACACTTTGCAAAGCCTCGCACGCGCTGAAACTGGCGGCGTTTTGGCTTTAGGGTATGCGGCCCAGCGCGGCTATGGCCAAGCCCATCCAACCGTGAATGAACTGCGCCTTGCCGAGGCCAAAATAGAAGTACGCCATCCTGATGGTCGTGCCTTTTCCGCAGGTCGGGTGAAGGTTAGCCAGGCCGAAGTTGTTGACAAAAAAGGTGAAAAACTCAACGTTGGCTACGCGGCAACCTTTGGCTGGAACGAGGTAAAATGCATTGCCGCTGCAACGCTCGATCTAAACAGCCCCGGAGCTGAAAAAGGATCGCCCACCGAAGAAGAGTTCTTCTTGTATCATACCGAGGGAGTCGAAAGCTCTGGCTTTTGCATTCATTTCAAATTGCCCCACTACGTGACCTTCCAATCCTCGCTTGATGCCATGCGCGACGCAAAGGCAAAGAAAGCCGCCAAACGCACGGAACCCGCAGAATGAGTCTAAGCGCTTTAACCAAACCATGGGAGGCCATGAGCTATGGTTTTCTAGACGGATCAGCAAAACGCGAATTGCGGCGCAAGATTTTGAAATCTGTCGCAGTTCCAGGCTGTCAAATGCCTTATGCTAGCCGCGAAGTGCCTATGGCACGAGGCTGGGGCACCGGTGGGTTGCAGGTGACCCTGACTTTGGCCGCCCAAAAAAAGACGGTTAAGGTGATCGACCAAGGAGCCGATGACAGTGTCAACGCAGCCTCGATCCGCCGCTTTATCGCCCGTGTTGCAGGTACGCAGACAACCATGGATACGCTTCAAGCCGACCTAATTCAATCACGCCACCGCATCCCCGAAGAGGTGCTGCGCGAGGATCAAGTTTTAGTGCTTCAGGTGCCCAACCCCGAGCCTTTGCGCCCGGTTCAGCCGAACATGTCAATTGCCCGTCAAATGCATGCGGACGCGGATTATGGACGCATGTGGCTTCAGTTGTACGAACAGCTCGTGCGCTCAGGCCGTGTTATGCAAGGGGCCAGCTATCCTAGCCTTGTGCATGGCCGGCATGTCATGACACCCTCGCCTATTCCACGCTGGGATGTGCCAAAACTTCATATGGCGAAACATCTCACCATCTTGTCTGCAGGCCGTGAAAAACGGATTTTTGCAGTGCCACCTTTTACGCGAGTTGAACCGCTTGTATTCAGTGACGTTCCATATAAGGTTGAAGATCACGCCGACCTGACCTGTTCGCGTTCTGGCACCAGAGGATTTTTCATGAATGAAATCCCACTTGAGGATGGCAGTTCAAGCTTTGAAGTTTCAGACAGCGAATGGGGTGTCAAAACCATCCAAAGCAATGAGGGTGAAGCTGTAACCCTTGGTGAAACATGGTACATAAATGGGGAGATGCCCAAATGAACACACTCTTAGACGCCCCCCGCCTTGTCACAAGCCGACCTGTGCTTGAAATCAACAATGTCTCCAAATCATATGGCAATGTACACGCACTGCACAATGTTTCCGCCTACGCCTATCCAGGCGAGGTGTTGGGCATTGTCGGCGAAAGTGGGTCCGGTAAATCCACCCTATTGCGGATGATGAATTTGGAAGAAACTCCAGATCAAGGTAGTTATTCCTTAGACCTTCCAGAGGTTGAAGGAAACCTGTTTGATTTAGACCGATTTGCTCGCCGGATGCTTTGCGCCACGCGTATTGGCATTGTCTATCAAAACCCACATCTTGGGCTATTGATGAAACATTCTTCATCAGGCAATGTGGCCGAACGGCTTTTGATCGCAGGCGAACGCAGCTTCGCTGTTTTACGCAAAAAGGCACAAACCGCCCTAGATGCATCAGAATTCCCGCTCGGGCGAATGGATGCGCCGCCAATTGAGCTTTCGGGCGGCATGCAACAGCGGGTTCAACTAGCTAAAGCCATCGCACTTGAGCCTGCGCTTTTGCTATTGGATGAACCTACCACAGGGCTGGATGTCAGTGTGCAGGCATTAGTTCTGGATACTCTGAAACGTCTACAACAAGAACGCAAAATTACCATGGTAATCGTCAGCCACGATCTGGGAGTGATTAGAACTTTGGCAGATCGCGTGATGGTAATGCGGCGCGGTGAAGTTGTTGAAACAGGCCTTGCCGATCAAATCTTCCAAGACCCACAACACTCCTATACACAACAGCTAGTGCATGCAAAACTATGAAACAAGTTCTTGAAATTGAGCAGCTTAAAAAAGGCTTCACCCTGCATCACCTCAAAAAGGATATTGCAGCCTTTGACGAGATTTCGTTTAACGTCAACGCAGGTGAATTTGTGTTAATCAAAGGTGCCAACGGTGCTGGAAAATCAACATTATTACGCACGCTATATCGGTCTTATTTGCCCCAAAACGGGATAATCCGTTTTCATTCTAGCCATGGTCCAATTGACTTAGCCCGTGCGGCAGATGTGGATATTTCATATCTGCGCAAAACCGAGTTTGGTTTTGTCACACAGTTTCTTGTCGCCCGGCCCCGTGTATCGGCCGAGGCAATTGTGGCCGAACCCTTGTTGTTTGCCGGCGTCGCCCCAGACGAGGCTTTGACGCGCGCGCGCGAGGCATTAGATACCTTCGGCGTAAAAAGCGATCTGTGGCCGGCCTATCCCACCACCTTTTCGGGGGGTGAGCAGCAAAAAGTAAACTTGGCCCGTGCGCTGATTTTGCCACAAAAACTGTTGTTACTCGATGAACCCACAGCATCTTTGGATGCGCCTGCGCGCGCGGCCCTTGTGGCCCGGCTTAGCGATCTTAAGAATCAGGGAACCGCTATGCTAGGTGTATTTCACCACCCTGGCGATGTCGAAAAATTGATTGATCGCGTTATCAACTTGACCCCTGGCCACTACGAAGATGAGAACCGCAAAGATGCGCCTATTTAACGTCAAAATTGTCCAAGCCAACCAAATTATTGAAAATGGTGATCTGATAATCGAAAACGGGGTGATCACAGATGTAATAAAAACTTTTGGCGCGCCCTCAGGCCTAACTGTATTTCCCGGTTTTGTCGATATGCATGGAGACATGATCGAGCTTGAGCTGGAACCGCGTCCAAATGTCGATTTCCCGATGGAGGTTGCCATCGGTCACCTTGATGCGCGTCTCGCCGCAGCAGGTGTGACCACCGCTTATGCAGGCGTATCTTTTTCGCGGAGCGCAATAGACGGCGAACGCCGATCCTTTGAACATACCAGCAAAATCATCCGCGCATTAAAAAACAGCATCAACGGACTGCGCGTCGATCACCGCATCCACGCACGTTTCGATATGACCTATACAAATGCCATTGCCGCCCTTGAGGGATTGCTGGAAACCAATACTGTTGATCTGGTTTCAGTGATGGAACACACACCTGGTAAAGGTCAATACCGCGATATTGAAAAACTAATTGCCTATCGGATGCATGGCAGCAGTGCCTCAGAGGAAGAAGTGCGCGCGGGGATAGAGGCAAAAATTGCCGCTGCCCTGGCACCCGAAGCAATTGCCAAAAACCTTGGAGAAATTTCTCGAGCCTGTAAAGCCCATAAAGTCGCTATGGCCAGCCATGATGATGACACTGTCGAAAAGGCCCATCAGATGGCCGACATCGGAGTAGTCATCGCTGAATTTCCAGTCACGATCGAAGCCGCTAAAGTTGCTGCGGATCGTGGTCTGATGATTGCTATGGGTGCCCCCAACGCGATGCGCGGTCAAAGTTACTCTGGCAACCTATCTGCCCGGGAGGTCCATGCGGCAGGGCTCCTGCATATATTAGCAGCGGATTATCATCCAGCGGCAATCCTTCCAGCCATCAAAGCATTGCAAGGTCATAAACCTGACGGTTTGGCGGAGGCTGTTCGCCTGGCCAGCTTAAACCCTGCGCGGGCCTTAGGTCTAACAGACCGCGGCGAAATCGCCCCCGAGATGCGGGCGGATATCTGCATTATAGACGCCAATAACAGGATCGTGACAACGCTAAGCAAGGGCGAAATCATTTTCACAAATGGAACGCCAATTCCGATGGAGCCGAAGGCATGATCAAAGCGGCCTTGTTTTACATAATGTTTACCAAATTGTAAAAAATCCGTCATTCAAGCTTCATTAAAGCGTCACAAAATTCCTGTCGTTTAGGGTCAAGAAACATTCGGATGATTGGCAATGACAGCAACTTTGACTTTAACTAACACTTCCAAGGTTTTCGGCGAAACACGCGCCGTAGACAATGTATCGCTTAAAATTGAAAAGGGCCAATTTATTGGTGTAATTGGACGTTCGGGGGCTGGCAAGTCGACAATGTTGCGTCTGATAAACCGATTGATTGATCCCACCGAGGGCTCGGTCGCTTTTGAAGGCAAGGAAATAACTGCCCTAAAGGGTAAACAGCTGCGTACATGGCGCCGCGATTGCGCAATGATCTTTCAACAGTTTAACCTTGTTGAACGATTGGATGTTTTAACGAATGTCTTGATTGGGCGTTTGGCCGAACATGGCTTTGTCAGTTCAATGGCAATGCGATTCACTGATGAAGAACGTGCAATGGCACTACAAGCTTTGGATCGTTTGGATCTTGTACCACAAGCGCTGCAACGCGCGGGCACGCTCTCTGGTGGTCAGCAACAGCGTGTTGCAATTGCCAAAGCGCTGGTTCAGCAGCCCAAAATCATGTTAGCCGATGAGCCTATCGCGTCTTTGGATCCGGCTAACGCGACTTTAGTCATGGATGGCCTAAAACAAATCAACACCGAGGACGACATCACCGTTTTGGTGAACCTGCACACATTAGACACGGCCCGCGCCTATTGCGACCGTATTATCGCGATGCGCTACGGTCGAGTGTTTTTTGACGGAACCGCGGCACAGCTGACAGATGATGTTGTCCGCGACATCTATGGAACCGAGGGGCTGCGTGAATTTAACGAAGCCGTCACATCTAACCAAAAAGAGACCATCTTCGCATAAAACAACCTTCCATTGAGAGTCTTTTTTTGTTTCCCACCGCCAAACCAACTTAAGGAGAAATTAAATGAAAATATTGGCTACCACCGCGCTAATTGCGCTTTCAGCAACCGCTGGCATCGCAGCTGACTGGAAAGAAGATTACCAAGTCATCAAATTTGGCATTCTTTCTGGCGAAAATGAAAAGGATCGGATTGCACGTTACACTCCGTTCGAAGAGTATCTTGAACGCGAACTGGGCGTCGAAGTAGAAATATTTACAGCTGGTGCATATGATGGCGTAATACAAGCTTTAGGCGCTGATCAAATCGAATTTGCCTTTCTTGGTTCTTCTTCTTATGCCGCAGCCTACACAGCCACTGACGGTCAAGTTGAGCCATTGGTAACTCGTATCCGTAAAGACGGATCATCAGGTTACTTCTCAGTTGTTGTAACACGTTGTGAAGACGGTTACACAGGCCTAAAAGACCTAGAAGGCAAGGTTCTAGCCTTTGCTGATCCTGACTCAACATCAGGATATGCGGTTCCTTATTTCAATATAGCCAAAGAAGTTGACCCAAAAACTTTCTTCTCAGCTATCCCATTTTCAGGATCACACGAAGCGGGTGTTGCTGGCGTTGCGCAAGGCACATTTGATGCTGCTGCAACTTGGCAGAACAACGCTACTGACGGCCGCTGGCAGCGCATGATAGAAAAAGGGATGATCAACGAAGGAGAGATTTGCCCGATCTGGGAGTCTCCTGAAATCACATCTGGCCCATTTACAGCCCGCGTAAACCTACCTCAAGAACTAAAAGATACAATGCAACAGCTGGTCTTGGACGTGGTACAAAAAGACCCGAAAGCGTTCGCTAGCATGACCGGCGAAGTTGAAGGCACGCCAAACCCACAGATCGGTTGGCAACCTGCTACGCACGAACGCTATCAGTGGATAGTGGACATGCGTGACTGGCTGAAAAAACAGCGCCGTTCATAAACTCCAAAAAATTGGGGGGTTGGCGTCAATCTTGGCGCCTTCCTTCTGCATTATGGGAGACAGACCAATGTCAGCTACGAACCTAAACACTCCTTTGAGCCCTCTTGGTCAATTCGACTTAGACTATGCTACGCAGCGCCGGCGTGCAAAACTGACTTGGGCAATAGCCACAATCATTTTCACCATCCTTTTCGTGTTTTCCGCTTGGCTTGGCGATTTTTTCAAAGTCACGCAGGTAACCAATGTCGATGGGTCTCGTGAGTGGCGTTGGATCCTGCCGGCAGGCTTACCTCGTCTTGGCGAATTTATTGAAAAGACACTTCCAGTATTACGCTGGGACAGTCTTAGTGTCGACTTTGCCGAATGGTTCTGGCGATGGCGGGTCTGGCTAAACCTCTTGGTTGAAACGATTCTTATTGCCTTTATGGGAACTGTTTTAGGATTAATTGGTGGGTTTATAATGTCATTTCCTGCATCGCGTAACCTAGCACCCAACAAGTGGGTGCTTTGGTTCAGCCGACGCTATCTTGAGATTGCACGCACCGTACCTGAATTGGTTTGGGCTTTGATATTTGTGTTTTGTTTTTCCGTTAGCCCTATGGCCGGTGTTCTTGCAATTGGGCTGCACACCGCCGGTGCTTTAGGTAAACTTTATTCCGAAGTGAACGAAAATATCGACATGCGCCCGCTAGAAGGCGTTAAAGCCGCAGGTGGAAGCTGGTTTGACCAAATCCGCTATGGCGCTGTTCCGCAAGTGATGCCAAACATAATCAGTTACACGCTTTTGCGCTTTGAAATCAATGTCC
>JBMYPG010000124.1:0-10063 GCA_049600095.1 Pikeienuella sp.
CTTACCTTGGGGGCAGGGCAGCGTAGCGGCGAGGATACAGTGTCGCAAAAATGGTACTATTTGTCATTGACGGCTTTTGTGGTCACGCAATTTGTCGCACTTGCGGTGAATGCGCAGGTGAAACTGTCGGATACGGTCGTTGAGGCTGGCAATCAGAACATCGGCGAAAACTCGATCACGGTGCCTGCGGCTTTGCTGGATGTGCCGATTGAATCTGTTGAACCGTTAACCAGTGAGAAAGTTGCGCTTGTAGAGACAGCACTTACCGGTGGGCGCTCTGCAAACTCGGCTTTGCATAACCGCTTCCAAATTAGTCAAGCAACAGACAATGCGGCACATACGGTCTATGACAATGCGGCACATACGGTCTATGCTGAACGCGGGTACAGGCCACTTTGGTTAGGCGATAACCTCAACGCAGGTAAGGCTCGACGGTTGTTGAGGGCATTAGCCAATGCATCCGATCATGGATTGCCAGTTTCCCGCTACGGACTTTCGAGCCTAGAAGAACTGATAACGGCAGGGGCGGCTGGTGGGCCAGAGGAAGTCGCGGCGGCTGAAACCGCGCTTACACGCGCTTTTCTAGTCTATGCCTCTGATCTAGCTCGTGGGGTTATTGAACCTCAAGATATTATGGAAGAGTCCCGTATTGAACGTGATGAGATTGACCCGGCCCGGCTGCTGCGAATGGCTGCGTTGGTCGATGATCCGGCCGCGCCGCTTGCGTTAGCTGCACCTCAATCCGCTTTGTATCAGCGACAACTGGAACTAGTGAATGAACTGAACGCTATCGTAGCTGCCGGAGATTGGGCGGCGGCGTTTGAGCCCGTACGTACGGTATTGATCGGCCATAGCGGCCCGAGCACAGCTTCTGTTCGTGCTAGGCTGGTCGCTTTGGGTGATCTGGCACCTGGTGGACCAGATTCCGTTTTTGATGAAGCGATGGAAGCTGCTGTGCTTCGTTTTCAACGCCGTCATGGGTTAAATGCAGATGGCGTTGTTGGAAAAGGAACTCAGGCATCTTTGAATGTCAGCGCAGCCGAGCGATTGGATCAAGCGGTTGCTACGTTGGAACGGTTACGATGGACGAATCGAGATCTAGGCAAGCGGCATATATTTGTGAACCTTGCAGATTATACAGTTCAGGTTGTTGATGATGGTGTAACGCTGTTTGAAGAACGCGTCGTCATCGGCAAAACAGAGGACCATCAGACGCCGGAGTTTTCTGACCAGATGACTTATCTGGTGATTAACCCTACGTGGACGGTACCTCGCAGCATTGCGACTAAGGAAATTTTGCCCGAATTGCAGGAGAACCCTGCCTATTTAGGCGACAACAATATGGATTTGTTACCATACGACAACTCCGAACCACCGAATCCCTTGATGACGGACTGGCATAGCTACACCGAGAATACCTTTCCGTTTATGGTTAGACAGCAGCCGGGCGAAGATAATGCTTTGGGCCAAGTAAAATTCATGTTCCCCAATGAATTTGATATTTATCTGCATGACACGCCTTCGCGGAGCCTTTTTTCAAAACAGAAAAGAGCGTTTAGCCACGGCTGTGTGCGTGTGCGAGACCCTCTGCGGTTGGCAAAAGTTTTGCTAGGCCCTTCGGATGTGGAAGCTGAAAAAAGACTTGCTAAGCCTTTGGAGACAGGGGAACAAACGCGTATGCAGCTTGCTGAACCCATCCCCGTGCATCTAACCTATCGAACTGCTTGGGTTGATGATTCCGGAGAATTCCAGTTTCGGGATGATGTTTATGGCCGGGATAAAAGAATTCGGGCTGCGTTACGCAGGTTGGGTGTGAATTAACCGCATGTTCGGGTACACACTTATGAGCTTATGAAGAGTTTCGGCTTTTCGTATCGGCCATGACGGGGTAGAAAACGCCCGAAACCGAACTGGGTGTGGATTATGAGTGAAGACATCACGCAAAAGGTCATAGACATCATCGCTGAGCAAGCGATGTTGGATGCTGCGGACGTAAAATTGGATTCCGCACCAGATGAATTGGGCGTCGATTCCCTAGCGCTGGTCGAAATTGTTTTCGCAATTGAAGAAGAATTCGATGTCTCTGTGCCATTCAATGCGAATGACCCGGGTTCATCAGATTTCGATATTTCTTCGGTCGCAAAAATTGTCGGAGCTGTAAAACAGCTTGTTGAGGCAAAGGTCTGATCTCGTGATGAGCAGACGCGTGGTTGTCACTGGTGTTGGTGTCGTCTCCTCTCTCGGGTTAAACCGAGAGACGCATTTTGATGGGTTACGCAATGGTCGGTCTGGGATCGGCCCTTTGTCAATCAAGGATGTGGATCGGCTGTCAGTCAAAATTGGCGGATATGTCGATGATTTCGTTGCCGAGACGCGCTTTGATCGGTCCTCGTTAACTTTATTTGACCGTACTACGCAGATGGCTGTCACCGCAGCAGATGAGGCAATGGCCGATAGTGGATTTACGCCTGATGATGCCGCCGCTGAACGAACTGGAGTTGTCATTGGTACAGCTCTGTGCGGCATGGAGACTGTCGATAGTGCCTATCGAACAGTTTTCGAAGAGGGTAAGAATCGAGTGCACCCTTTTGTTGTGCCACGCCTTATGTCAAATGCGGGTGCCAGTCATATCTCTATGCGACACGGCCTTAAAGGGCCAAGTTGGACGGTGTCCACGGCGTGTTCTTCTGCGAACCATGCTATCGGACAAGCGTTTCACATGGTTCGATCTGGTCAAGCGACGGCTATGTTGGCTGGTGGCGCAGAGGCCCCATTGGTGTTCGGTGTTGTTAAAGCCTGGGAGGGTCTGCGGGTAATGAGCCGCGATAATTGCCGCCCATTCTCGAAAACCCGTACCGGTATGGTGCAGGGTGAAGGTGCCGCAGTTCTCGTCCTTGAGGAATTGGAATCCGCAAAAGCACGTGGTGCCCGAATTTGGGGTGAAATTTGCGGGTTTGGTATGACTGCGGATGCTTCTGATATCGTGACACCAAGCCAAGATGGTGCCGCACGTGCAATCAGAGCAGCGTTGGCGGATGCTAATATGTCCGCTGATGAAGTTGGCTATATTAATGCTCATGGCACTGCTACTGCGGCTAATGATAAAACTGAATGCGCCGCGATCCGTGAAGTGTTCGGCGCCGCTGCGGATCAGGTTGCAGTATCATCAACTAAATCTATGCATGGTCACGCAATTGGCGCGGCCGGCGCCTTGGAAGCATCTGCGTGTTTGCTTGCGATGAACGAAGGTATTGTGCCTCCAACAATCAATCACGAAGAAGATGATCCTGACTGCGATCTGAACGTTACGCCGAATACTGCGCAGGAAAAGGACGTGAAAGCTGTGCTGTCGAACTCGTTCGCATTCGGTGGGCTTAATGCGGTTCTGGCATTTCGCAAAGTTTAAAGCCACGTTGATTTATCTTTAGAGAAACGCCGGGGTTAGATAAATCGCGCTACCCAATCGTTAGGTGTTTCTTACAAGTAGTAAATTTTAAATAGATTTGGTGTAATCTTTACCGCCAAGGCGACAAGATGCGCCGTAAATGAGGCGCACCTGAAATCACTATAATTGCATCGAGCTGATTACTTGAGGCTTCCAAAAGCTTTAGTAAACCCGGTTAATGACAAGTTGATATCAGCACGACTGCCATCCCTAGCATGTATTATCATCACGAGGTTTGATCCCTTTTTGAGGTTCGTGATGAATTTTTCGGAAACGAGCTCTTCAATTCTGCATGCTTGCTGATCGCAAAACTTGAAGTGTGCAGCGCCAGCGTCTGCGCCATCAATTTTTGCCGTTAGGCCAGTTGGAAGGAACACGCCCAAAGGTGCAGCAATGTTCATTGCAGCGGGAACAATATTGCCCTTGGGGTCTTTGACGTTTTTTGTGCGTTGAAAACTGACGCGCAAAACAGGGTCGCCTTTTGCATTCAATCCCTCCTGCGTCATCACGCAGGCATCCTGATTGGACTTTACACAACGAATGGACCAATCGCCATGCTTCGCTTTTAAGTCTGTATCGACAACTTGTTGTGCTGTGGCAGATGCGAACGTGGTCAACGCAAGAAGCAAACCAGCGCATGTAAATGACATGAAGCGATTCAAAATCTGTCCTTTCTGTTCACCCCAATTAAGGGCGTTTCCTTGCCGCTATATTTGGAATGCTGAGCCTTCAAAATCAACCCGGCATAAGACCGCGGATTGTATAAACGAGCGCAATAAAAAAGGGCGCTTCGTAAGCGCCCTTTCGCGAGACTTGTGTCTCAGCTCTCTCCCTGTCGAACCGGCCGTAGCTAGTTCTGGGGCAGGACGCTAGGCTTGAAAGTACCGCGCGTCAACCCGGAATCCGAGGTCTTAGCGAAAAATAAAAAAGGCCGCGCTGAAAGCGCGACCAGTTCAACAGGGAGGAGATGCATTGATGTCAATAAGTTCACCAACACCCCATTATATTGTCATGAAATTGTTAACTAAAAATGTCCAAAAGAGCACGGTGGTTGAATGCCTTTGTCGCAAGAAGTGTACTTTGTGTAGTTTTGCGTTGTTTTAGAGGCCGGAGAAACTGTCTGGCGTTGGACAGACAATGTTAGCTTATCTATACCAGTCAATGAATTCTGAGATACCCGCGAAAAGTGCCTTATGAGGGCTGCGCAGGTTATCATTGACAAGGGAAGACCAGATGCGACTGACTATTCGCCGCCCCGATGATTGGCATTTACATTTGCGTGACGGAGCGATGCTGGCTGGCATTGCACCGGAAAGCGCACGAGATTTTGGCCGGGCTATTATTATGCCAAACCTTGTGCCTCCAGTGGTATCGTCGGCGGATGCAGCTGCCTATCGCGATAGGATTTTGGCAGCTTTGCCAGAGGGTTCGGACTTTGAGCCGTTGATGACGTTGTACCTGACCGAAGAGACAGATCCGGCTGATGTGGTGGCCGCCGCCAAAAGCGGATTGATCAAAGCAGTGAAGCTGTATCCGGCTGGCGCGACAACCAACTCGCAGTCTGGTGTACGTGATTTTGATAAGGTTCGCGGCGTGTTGGAAGCGATGGCAGAAATTGGTTTGCCGATGTGTGTGCACGGCGAAGTAACTGATGCTGATGTTGATATTTTTGATCGGGAAGCTGTGTTTATCGATCGCGTATTAGACCCGCTACGTCGTGCGACACCGAGTCTAAAGGTAGTGATGGAGCATATCACTACCTCTGACGGGGTTGCATACGCCAAAGATGGTGGTGATGATTTGTCGGCGACGATCACAACCCATCACCTGATCATTAATCGCAACCATATCTTGGTCGGTGGAATTAAACCTCACTATTACTGTTTACCGGTCGCAAAGCGGGAATCCCATCGTCTGGTGCTTCGTGCTGCGGCAGTGAGTGGCGATAAATCGTTCTTTCTTGGTACCGATAGTGCGCCCCATATTGATCCACTGAAAGAAAATGCATGTGGGTGTGCCGGCGTGTTCTCGGCAACGAACACAATGTCATGTTTGGCGCATGTGTTTGAGGAAGAAGGCGCGTTAGACAAGTTAGAGGGCTTTGCAAGCCTGCATGGGCCTGCTTTTTATGGCCTAGGAACCAATTCCGCAGAGATGGTGCTTGAAAAAGGTGACGCTCCGGTTACTTACCCTGATAAAATCGAAACCGGCGACGGGCCGGTAACAGTCTTTAATCCCGGTTTCGACCTATTTTGGCGGGTCGTCTGAGAAAGGTATCTCATGTTTCAGAACAGCTTTCCCGATAATGCGCTGATGGCGCAGCAGACTGCCAAGATGTTGCTTGAGGTTAAAGCAGTGCATTTTCGCTCTGACGAACCATTCAAGTTGACCTCTGGCATGGCGAGCCCGGTTTATATAGACTGCCGTAAGTTGATCTCTTATCCTCGTGTTCGTTCAGCTTTGATGGATTTTGCGGTTTCCAAGCTGATGCGTGACGCTGGTTTTGAAGCCTTTGATGCGATTGCTGGTGGTGAAACTGCAGGCATTCCTTTCGCGGCTTGGATTGCTGAACGTATGGCCTTACCAATGCAATATGTACGGAAGAAACCAAAAGGTTTTGGGCGTGATGCGCAGATTGAGGGCGTTATTGAAGACGGGCAGCGTGTGTTGTTAGTTGAAGATTTGACGACAGATGGTGGCTCAAAAGTGAAATTCGCAGAAGCGATCAGAACTGCCGGTGCGGAATGTGCGCATACTTTGGTCCTGTTCTACTATGATATTTTCAAGGGCTCGACAGAGCGGCTGGCCGAGAATGGGTTGCAAATCCATTACCTGGCCACATGGCGCGATGTGTTAGCCGAGGCACGCGCGGGCAATCATTTCGACAAGAAAACCTTGGATGCAGTTGGTGAGTTTCTAGCAGACCCAATCGCTTGGTCAGCGGCGAATGGCGGTATCGATAGCATCGACTAAAAACTACGTGATAAACGTAGTTCCAAAATCAACGCCGTGAGCTAGTCTTGCTCGCGGCGTTCTGGTTTTCGCGCTCTTGTAATGCTGCTTCGGTGGCCTGAATGTATGACCGATTACGCGGCCCTTCGGCCTGCCTACGGGTAAGTTGGATTTGGAAATTAGCGAGTTTTCCGTGACGAAAACTGATTTCGGAGGCGATCAAGTATAGGTCCCACATTCTGAAGAACACCTCGTCATACAGACCTATTACGGCGTCTTTGTTCGCATGAAATCTTTTACGCCATTCGCGCAAGGTATCAGCATAATGATAGGTGAGGATTTCAACGTCCTTTACGAGCAATCCGGCGCGCTCAATTGATGGCATAACCTCTGACAAGGCCGGGATGTGACCGTTCGGAAATATGTATTTTTCAACAAAAGGCGGGTCAGAACTGTTTGGTTTTGCTCGGACAATGGAGTGGATAAGGGCAACACCATCATCAGCGAGAACCTGTCTAATCGTTTTAAAGTACTCATCGTAATGTTGTGGGCCTACATGTTCGAACATTCCAACTGAAACAATACGATCAAAGGGCCCCGTAACAGTGCGGTAATCCTGAAGATGGAATTTGGCGGAAAGGCCGAGGGCATCTGCGCGATTATTAGCAACGCGGTGTTGTTCTTCGGATAGTGTGACGCCTGTTACCACGGCATCTGTATTTTGGGCGAGATAAAGGCCCATACCCCCCCAACCGCATCCAATGTCGAGCACACGCTGGCCGGTAGCCATTTGCATTTTGGCGGCGATATGACGTTTTTTCTTTAGCTGCGCCTGCTCTAGAGTCTCGTCGCCGTTTTCGAAATAGGCACAGGAATATTGCAAATCCTCATCAAGAAATAGGCGGAACAGTTTTTCGTCCAAATCATAATGATGAGCGACATTACGCTTTGCCGTTTCAGTGAAAACATGGCGACGCAGGCGGCGATGCAGGCGACGGGCGATCTCTCGCGCAGCCGCAGGGACCGTTATGAACCCCTTTGCACCATTTTGCTTGGCCAAGGCCATGAAGTCATACATATCGCCCTGTTCGACGACTAATCGTTCATGCATGTAAAGTTCAGCAAATTGTAGTGCTGGGTCGCTCCAGGCGGCTTTTACGGCGGCAGGATCAGTTAATCTTAGGCGCGCAATGGGTTCGGAGTTGTCACCAAAACGATGTGTCTTCCCCGATGGAAATGTAATTTCAACCGCCCCTTGTCGAAACCCATTCTCCAACATTGCAATCAATCGTTTTTCGTACATTTGATCCCTCGGTCAGCGATCCTAGTAGCCCATAAAGGCTGGACCGTTGACATGAAGCAAATCACGGGCGGTCACAAAAGCTCTGGCTCGCGACCAAGTTTCTTGGCTAATGGGGCAATTGTGAGGCCTTGTACGATGATCGAAAACAACACGACGACATAAGTTGCTGCAAGGATCAGCGGTTTCCACTCGCTGTCTGGCAGGCTGAGTGCCAAAGCGACGGAGATACCGCCTTTGAGGCCACCCCAAGTCATGATCGGCATAACGCCGCGCGAATAGGTCTGAAAAGGCTTAAGAATCATAATCGGAACTACAACCGCTGCTCCTCGTGCGACCAGTGCGAGAACAATAGCAGCTGATGCAGCAACGATGATATCCGCGCCGAGGGCAACAACCAGAACCTCTACTCCTATCAAGAGGAACAGGGCGGCATTCAGGATTTCATCAATGAGTTTCCAAAAGGCATCGAGATATTTGCGGGTGGTTTCACTCATCCCGTATTTCACACCTTGGTCACCAATAAACAAGCCAGCAACAACCGCCATAATGGGGCCGGAGATGTGAAGTGCTACCGCGAGTTGGTAACCGCCGAATGCCAGGCCGAGGGATAGGAGAACTTCTAGTGGGTAATCATCGATGCGTTTCATCAACTGGAAGACTAGCCAGCCAAGAATTGCGCCGAGGAGGGCACCGCCGCCAGCTTCTTGCAAGAAAAACAGCACGATGCCGAGTGCATCATGCGGTACGTGGCCGCCTGAATGTGGGAATGCAAGACCCGCCAGTACTAGGAAAACGACATAACCAACGCCATCGTTGAATAGGCTTTCGCCTGCAATCTTCGTTTCCAGCGTTTTGGGTAGGTTCGCTTCTTTTAGAACGCCGAGCACGGCTACTGGATCCGTCGGTGAGATTAAAGCGCCAAATGTGAGTGCGATTAAAATTGGCATGCCGGTGATCCAAGAGAATCCAAAACCGAAAATAACAGTTGAAAGGCCAACACCCAGGGTTGCCATCAGACCAATTGTCAGAGCTTGGGCACGGAGGTCTTCTATCCGTACATGTAATGCCCCTGCAAAGAGGAGGAGGCCCAGCATGCCCTCCAGCAATGCGGATGAAAACTCAATGTTTCTTACAAGGCCACGCGCAGAATCGCCTATGCCCCAAGTCGGTGCCAGTGTATCTGCCCCTATCACGGCGAGCGAGGCGAGAAGGGCCACGACTAAAATACCGATCGCTGATGGTAGCTTGAAAATGAGGTGATTAATGGCCCCAAATACGCCTGCAAAGGCGATGAGGAGGGCTGCTATTTGTAAGGTCGTCATCGTAAGGCACGCCAAATAAGTTTGAATTAGCGTGTGTGATACGCTGGTTCGTGGTTGGGGGGCAACCTTTGGGCACTGACGTCAGGTTACGGAGATGATTTTGCGCCTAAGTATGATGACAAAACTGGCCGGGAATGGTCAGTCGTTTTGCATGCTGGATTAAGCCATTTGTTAGTCTTTTGGTCGGCAGAAGAAATTTCTTCCAAATTGTGTTTTGGGCGGTAAAGCTGTGGCGACAGGAGATGATTAAATGAAATTTAGCATCCAGCTTTCGGCCTATTATCCAGACAAGAACTACGGTGGCGATCGGATCTATGCCGATATGTTGGAGCAGGCTGTGCTGGCTGATGAGCTTGGCTTTGATGCTGTTTCTTTGACTGAGCATCACCTAATCAATATTTTGATGATGCCCGCGCCCCTCACATTTGCGGTGAAAATTGCAGCCCATACGAAAAACATCAATATCATGACTTCTATCGTTGTGCTGCCAATCCATGACATGCGGACCTATGCCGGTGAGGTTGTTGTTGCTGATATCTTTACCGAAGGGCGGTTGATGTTGGGGGTTGGGCGCGGTGCCTATGCCTTTGAGATTGAGCGGCTTGGGGTGCCGATGGGGGAGACGCAGGCGCGGTTTAATGAATCACTAGATGTTTTGCAGGCATTGTTGGCGCGCGAAGAAGTTAGTTGGGATGGGGATTATTATCAGTTTGAACCACTGACGATCATGCCGCGCCCCTTAACGCCGGGTGGGCCGCAGATTATGATGGCGGTGATGAATCCTGAGGGGATTTATCATTGTACCAAACGTGGGTTCCATATTCAGACAACGCCGTTGGCCGGAAATCACCAGTTGCTGATCGATCAGGTTGGCTCGTTTACCCGTGCCAAGGCGGAAATGGGGGGCGCAGGTGAGGATAAAACGCTGAGCCTTTCCCGCGTGGCTCATCTGGCTACCGGGCCAGCGGATGCGCAGTCTAAGCTGGAAATGGCTTATGAATATTATAAGCGGTTCGACAATGTGTTTACGGGGCCGGGGTT
>JBMYPG010000125.1:0-10019 GCA_049600095.1 Pikeienuella sp.
TCAAATCCAAGCTTCGTCAGATGCCGATGCAGGCCATAGCCACATGGACCAGCTTCATAACAAAATGACGGGGTGCTGGCCTTCGTAGTAAGCGTTTTTGTCAGTCGAAGCACGGCATCAGCTGAATGGGCAATGACACCGTGAAACCGGGTCTCGCCGCCTCGTCCGTCTTCAGCAACGGCCACGGCTATGGTATCTTTATGGACGTCGAGGCCCACGTAGAGCATCTTGTTCTTCATCATTTCCTCCATCAAACATTTCCATGTTTGCCGAGAAAACCACGGACGTTGCATCCGCCGCAAAACGCTCATCTGGTCTAAGCCCAAAGGGCCGAACGATATCTCTAACAGGGAGTTTGACGATGAAGTGGAAGCTAGGACAAACCGTGGCTGCGGCTGCGGTTCTATTTGCGGGTGCCGCATTTGCGGACGGAACCAAGGTGGGCTTTATCGGCTCGCTCAGCTCTGACACCGGACTATCAACTCTTCGTGGCGCACAAATCGCGATTGATGAATTAAACGCAAAAGGCGGTTGGGGAACCCCAATTTCCCTCGTTTCGGCTGATACTGGTGAGGATGTCACCGAAGGCATCAAAGCCTATGAGTATTTAGCCGAGAGCGAAGAAGTTGACTTCATCATCTCTGGTTCGATTGATGACGTATCTCTTGGCTGGCTACCGCGTATGGTCGAATACCAGATCCCGACACTGGACACATGGACCAGTTATATCGGTATCATTGATAACCTCGTCACCGACTACGACGACTATAAACACTACTTCATGAACATTGCCTCAGATGAGGCACTGGCGACGCTTTACATCAACTTTGGCAAAGACGTTCTGGCCGATAAGATGGGCTGGAAATCCGTTGTGATCCTACA
Organism: Pikeienuella sp.; assembly: GCA_049600095.1. Classification (GTDB taxonomy): domain Bacteria; phylum Pseudomonadota; class Alphaproteobacteria; order Rhodobacterales; family Rhodobacteraceae; genus Pikeienuella. The sequence goes on from JBMYPG010000125.1 coordinate 883, forward strand.
AGAAGACACCGCTTTTGGCGGTGCAATTAATGGCCTTGTTGCTGAGGCACTAGCACCTAACGCAGGCATAGAAGTCATTGACACCATCGTTTACGATGTCGCCACCGTGGACTTTGCCCCACTGTTTACTAAAGCTCAGGAATCTGGCGCTGACTTCATCTATCTCGTTTCATCGGTGAATTCTCAGGTTGTGTCTTCACAATACGTGAAGTTGCAGGTACCAATGGGCATGACCGGTGTGAACGTTGCTGCGTTGGGTCAGGAATACTGGGAAGATACCGGCAGTGCGGGCGGCGGTATCTCTACCTTGTCACCGATTCCTTCGGTTGGATTCGCTCTGGACCCAACATCTCTGGAATTCGTGGACAATTACAAATCTAAGTATACATCACGCCCCAAATTCCCGCATTTCAATGGCTTTAACGCCTTTTATGGCCTGAAGCAGGCATATGCGGCCGCTGAACAGGCTGGCAGTTTCAACAACACAAGCTGGCCTGAGGCGATGCTGGAACAGGACCTGACGCTAAAGCGTAATGGGGAAATGTGGCTCCGTTATGCATTCTGGAAGCCTGGTGAGATTGAGCCGCTGACACAGCGCACGTATCCGCATAACGCACGTTTCGACATCACAGAGCCATACAATGACGGCGCACCTTCGATGGTTGTTGTTCAGTGGTACGAAGATGGCACCAACGCAGTGGTTTACCCTGAGAAGTATAAGACAGGTGAATTCGTCGTTCCTTCTTGGGTTCCTGCCAAGAAGTAATCTTTGAAATTTGGGCGGGCCCAGCAACTGGGCCCGCTTTTTTTATGCAAATCGCCGACCAGACGCGAACTTTGGGCACATGACACAAATACTTATTCAAGGCCTACTGCTTAGCGGTCTCTACGCGTTAATCGCTATGGGGTTTACGCTGATTTTTAGCATCGGCCGCATCCTGAACCTTGCCTTTGGTGCCTATCTGGTCCTGGGCGGGTACACTTATTTCTGGGTTAGTCAGGTGATGGGGGCGCCAAAGATAGTTGGCATCCTAGCGGCGCTCGTACTTGGTGCGTTGTTCGGAATTCTGAAATACAGAATTATCGTCAAAACTCTGAAAGGCGACCATGTAGCGGTGGAGATTTCCACGCTGATCCTTGCTGTCGTATTTCAGGCCAGCGTCGTGTTGGTGTTTGGCGACAGTTCAAAAATTCTACTGCCCATTGCCGAAGGCGTTTGGCACATGGGCGCAGTATCCATCCCATTATCCAACGTCATTGCGGCACTTGCGAGTTGGATCATACTTACTGGGCTTTGGCTTTTTGTGACCCGCACGCATACGGGCCGCGCCATGCAGGCGGTGTCGATGGATCAGAAAGGCGCTGCGATATCCGGTGTCAATCCTGACCATATGAACCTGATCACCTGGGGCATTTCCGGCGCGCTTGGCGCTGTCGCCGGTGTGTTCTTCGCCTCTTACACGCAGCTTTATCCCGGCATGTGGGTCGGGCCACTGATCATTGCCGTTGCTGTCGTGATTGTGGGTGGGATCGGCTCAATCTTTGGCACTCTGATCGTCGCGCATATCATTGGGTTTATGGAAGTTATCTCCACCACCTATGTCGCAGCAGAACTGCGCGGAGTGTTCACCATGCTACTAATCATCGTGGTGCTGGTGCTAAGACCCAAAGGCCTATTCGGGAGGGCCGAACTATGACCCGGAAAATGGATTGGCGAATTGTCGGCCTTTGGTTCGCGTTCGCTGTAATCATGTTACTGCTGCCTGAGCTGGCAAAGACTAAGATCATCAAGACCAGCACGCTGCGCACCATTATTTGGGCGCAATATCTGGCAATTTTTGCGATGAGCTGGGATTTTCTATCTGGACGTACGGGCTACATCTCCTTCGGGCACCCCTTCTTAATCGGTATAGGTGCTTATACCACGGCGATCCTTTCATATCGGTTTAACGTACCGATGGGCATTTCAATTCCAGTGGCAGTGCTGGTAACCGTGCTGGCCAGCTCGATGTTCATCCTACCTGCGCTACGCATTCGTGGGAGTTATTTTGCGCTTGTGACGCTGGCGTTTATGGAGCTGCTGTATCAACTTACCCAAGTTGTGCGGCCAGACTTAACCGGCGGCACACGCGGCATTTCGGGTGTTGAGACGATGACGCGGGGCGCGGTCAACGGATTTTACGTCAGTTTTGCGCTAATGTTCTGTGTTGCGCTGACACTATGGCTGTTGAACCGCACGCGGTTGGGCAGTGCATTATCGGCGATTGGTATGAATGAGGATGCTGTTTCTGGCCTTGGCCTGAACACAACCAAGCTGAAGCTATTTGCATTTGTCGTCTCGGCGGCAGTCGCCGGTTTGGGTGGTGCGTTTTATGTCCACTATCTCGGTTCTGTCGCGCCACGTGCGTTGTTCGACATCAACTTTGTTTTCACCATTATCGTTGCGGCATTGATCGGTGGGTCCGGTACGATCATCGGGCCAATGTTTGGCGCGTTTTTGCTGACGTTCCTGCTGGAGTATCTGCGTTTGTTGGCTTCACCCGGCATGATCGCTTCGTTCCCACCGTTGGAGTATGTGAAACCAGTGTTACAGGGGTCGGGGCGGTATTTCATTTACGGGATGATCGCCTTGGTTCTGTACATGTATCAACCAAAGGGTGTCGCATATATTGTCCGTAATCTGAGGAAAACGCGATGAGCTTGACCCTTCAGGATGTCGTTAAACGCTTTGGTGGTTTGACCGCGACAAATGACATGTCGTTTGAATTGAAACGTGGTGAGAGCCTTGGCCTGATCGGGCCGAACGGCGCTGGGAAAACCACAATTTTCAGCCTGATTATGGGTGAGCATCGGCAGAATTCCGGCTCTATTATACTTAATGGAACTGAGCTTACCCCGATGCCAACCCACAAGCGAATTGGCCACGGAATTTGTCGGACCTATCAGGTCCCCCGCCCCTTTAATGAAATGACTGTGGCCGAAAACATCCGCGTCGGGCTAACGCCTGATCGATTGGGTTCAATGCTATTCACGGGCTCCGATCTTGAGAGAGAGCGCGAATTGGCGCACTCGGTCGGCTTTACGAACGCTGACCTTGCAAAAACGCCAGCAGAGCTGTCGATGGGTGATCTACGTAAATTGGAAATGGCGCGAACATTGGCGACAGGCGCAGAGGTGTTGTTGTTGGATGAGGTTTTTGCAGGCCTCACCTCGGGTGAAATCACACAGATCAGCGCTTTGATCCATAAAAAGCGAGCCGAAGGCCTGACGTTCTTGATCGTTAGTCATGATCTAAAGGCGTTGGAGCCTTTAATTGATCGTGCCGTTGCGATGACCCAAGGTACTAAAATCGCCGAAGGCCTGTATAGCGAAGTCATCTCTGACCCGGATGTACGCGCATCCTATCTGGGGGAATAGAGCCGATGAGCCAACTATCAATTCGCAATCTTAATGCCTATTACGGAGCTGCACAGGCGCTGCATGGCATGTCGCTGGGTATCGGAGCAGGCGAAATTGTTGCCGTGATCGGAGCCAACGGGGCGGGAAAGTCCACACTGTTAGACAGCATCATGGGCCTGACAAAATCCTCGGGCGAGATTAGGCTTGGCGATACCGATCTGTCTGGTCGCAAGACGGATCAGATTGTTCAGGCGGGCGTTGGGTATGCGCCCGAGCGGGCCAATTTGTTCCCCTACATGTCGGTTCGCGATAATCTTTTGGTTGGAGCATACACTGCCCGCGAAGACATTGAGCGCAACCTGGAGCTTGTTCACGGTCTGTTTCCACGATTAGAAGAACGGAGTAATCAGGAAACGGCGACGCAATCAGGTGGCGAACGTCAAATGGTTTCCGTTGGGCGTGCTCTAATGACATCTCCTCGGCTACTGATGGTTGATGAGCCGACTATTGGGCTCGCACCCAAAGTATGTGATGACATTGCTGAAAGTTTGCGAAAATTAAACCGGGAGACTGGATTGACCATCCTGATTACCGAGCAAAATGTGAATTTCGCGCTGACTTTGGCCAGCCATGTTCATGTGATGGAAACGGGCCGGATTGCCTTGTCAGGTGCAGCGGATCAGTTGCGCTCAGATCCCGCCTTGGCCGAAGCATATTTTGGGCATTGATCAGATTAATTAAATGGTCGTCACTAGCCGCTGACCATCGCCTCCATTTGCAAATCAAAACCATCGTGGATGTGATCGATAAACGCTTCCAGTGCGATTGCTTTGTCACCGGTTTCAATCGCCTCAACCAAGGCCATATGGTCGCCAAGTGATTTAGATAAATCGACCTTTTCAATCGCAGCGAATAACTGAAATGCTACTCCCCGGTTCCAGATATTATCGAACATATCCAAGAGATAGCGATTCTCAATTAGCTCTACAAACCTTCGGTGAATTTTCCGGTTCGCATCAAAATAGGCCCGAACAGTGGGCGAAGCGATATTTTCTTCTCTTTCTATCGTGGCGCGAAGTTCAGAGTTCTTGAGAGGGTCATTTTGGGTGGCTAAAATGCGGGCTGCCTGACTTTCGACCGCAGCGCGAGCTTGGTACATTTCCCGAACTTCGCCAGCGCCGATTTGGTAAAGGGTGAAACCACCACGCGGAGATGTAACAAGGACGCCTTCTTGTTCCAGCCTCAACAAAGCTTCGCGTACCGGCGTTCTGCTAATTTCCATCTCGGCAGCCAGCCGTTCCTGAACCAACCGGTCGTTCGGGCCGACTTCACCATCAAGAATGGCGTTCATCAACTGCTGATAAACCTCATCCGCCAAACGGCGTCGCTCTGATCTTATGCTCTTTAGCGCCAAGGTGTCACCTGCTGTCTGGGCATCCCGAATGAATGCGATTTGGCCACGGTATACAGAGTTTCTGGCTTGTGTGCATAATGGATACTGTATACAGTATACATAGATGATGGGAGATGTCGAATGTGCGGAATCGCAGGCAGAATTTTGAGCGCTCCGGGCCGGGTCGGGCATGATCTGGTGGAGATTATGGATGCGCAGGAACATCGCGGTGCAGACTCCACTGGTTTTGCAATCTTTGGCGCGCCACGCGACACAGGTTATGTTCTAAGAGGCATTGGATTTGACAAAAATAGTCTTGATCAGGATATGGCCGATTTTCGTGATATTCTGAAAGAACACGATGCAGACTTGATGGAAGAGCCGAAATTCATCACCAACAATGCAGCACATTACTGTGTCCGAATGTTAATATCGGACCCAACCGACCTGCCCCGTTGGGTCGGTGATATTGACAAGATATCCTCGCGATTTGAAATTCAGTCCTGTGGCCGTAGTCTCGAGATTATCAAAGATGTCGGCTCTTCCGTCGAAGTCGCTGACAAACACGGTGTTCGAGAAGTGATTGGCAGCCATGGATTGGGGCACGCTCGTCTGGCCACTGAAAGTTCCGTATTGCCAAACGCCTCGCACCCCTTCTGGGCTCGCCCATTTTCTGACGTTGCCATCGTTCATAACGGCCAGATCACTGACTACAATTCATGGCGCGATCGGTTGCAGCGGCAGGGTTATCGTTTTTTGACCGAAAACGATTCCGAACTGATCGCAGTATGGGTTTCAGACCAGATCAAGCAGGGTTTGACGATGGGGCAAGCTCTGAAAAAGTCAATCTCGTCCATTGATGGCGTGTTCACTTATATGATTGCCAATCCTGATGGTATCGGGTTCGCCAAAGACCGGTTTGCGATGAAACCTCTTGTTGCGATTGAGGACGGCGACAGCCTAGCAACAGCGACGGAAGAACAAGCTGTGCGCCGCGTATATGCTGATGAGGCGGATGTAATCAATTATGATGGCCCGTCTCTGACTGGCATTTGGGGAGTTGGCAATCGGAGGATGGCTACATGATCACGATTGATGTTGGGCAGCGGTCTGTTCGCGAGATCCATGAAGAAATACAAGCCGCTTGTAAAGCCGATGAAAAGATCCGGGTGGTCAACACGTTGTCACGCCACAACCTTGGCGTTGGGTTGCCACCCGGTGCTGACATCTCGTTCGAAGGCTCGGTTGGTTACTATTGTGGCGGTCTGAACACTGGCGCTCGGGTTACCGTAGAACGGAACGCCGGTTGGGCTGTTGGAGAGGGCATGTCGGGCGGCCATATCACTGTAGGTGGATATGCTGGCATGTCTTGTGGTGCCGCAATGATGGGCGGCACTGTTCATGTCAAAGGTGATGCCGGCCCAAGATGTGGTGTTGCCATGAAGGGCGGTAACATCGTAGTGGAAGGTAAGATCGGGTACCAGTCCGGCTTTATGGCCCATTCCGGTAAAATCATCGCCTTGGGCGGCGCGGGCGAAAGCTGTGCTGACGCCCTTTGGGAAGGTGAAGTATGGGTAGCCGGGCCAGTCGAAAGCTTTGGTGTCGACGTAAACATCATTGAACCAACAGCCGAAGAAGTGGCCGAAGTCGATGCCATCCTTGAACCACTTGGGTTAGTGGATTCGTCACGCGACTGGCGCAAAATGGTTTCTGGTCAGCGTCTATGGTTTTTTGAAAGCCGAGATGCCTCGGCTTGGTTGATGATCTAAGGGGGCGATATGAGCGACAAATACGAATATCCGTTCGAAATGGCCTCAGAAGACGAAATCCGTTTTCGCGATGCCGGTGCAATTGAAGGCAAACCTGCTGGTGTGCCGTCATCCTATGCCGAAGGTGGGTCGACCCGTTGGACGCCGGAGGCAATCTCCGAAGTTCATGCTCTTGCGCAGTTGGGTCGCTATCAGGTTCGCGGATACAATACATTCAACAAACAGATGCCGACGTTTGATGATCTAACATTTGTGCCAGCCACGATGACACGGCTGCCATTGGAAGGGTATCGCGAAACCTGTGAAACCAAGACCATCTTGGGCGGCGGGCGCGGATTGGTTGAAAAGCCGATTGAGCTGAACATCCCAATCTATATCGCATCCATGTCATTTGGTGCTTTGTCAGCCTCAGCTAAAGCTTCTCTGGGCCATGGTGCATCAAAGGTCGGCACCATGACCTGTACCGGCGAAGGCGGGATGTTGGAGGAAGAACGCTGCGCGTCCAAAACTCTGCTCTATCAAATGAGCCCAGCTCGCTATGGTATCGACCTCGATCACATCCGTCGTGCCGATGCACTGGAACTGGTTGTTGGTCAGGGCGCAAAGCCCGGAACCGGGGGCTTGTTGCTAGGTATGAAGGTTAGTCCGCGCGTCAGTAAAATGCGGACGCTGCCTGAGGGAGTCGATCAGCGATCTACCATTCGCCACCCTGACTTTTTGGGCGCGGATGATCTATCGGTTAAGATCGAAGAGCTACGAATTGCCACCAACTATCAGGCGCCAATCTTTATCAAAATGGGTGCAACACGGCCCCGGTTTGATGTTGCGGTTGCGGCAAAAGCTGGCGCGGATGTCGTCGTCGTTGATGGCGCAGAGGGCGGCACTGGTGCCTCGCCTGAGATGCTGCTGAACCACACTGGCATTCCTACAATGTCAGCCATCCGAGCGGCGCGTGAAGCGTTGGATGATTGCGGCATGTCAGACAAGGTTAGCCTTGTTGCAGCCGGGGGTATTCGGTCTGGTGTCGATGCGGCCAAATGCTTGGCGTTGGGCGCAGACGCCGTGATGATCGGCAATGGCGCTATGATCGCCATGGGCTGCAACTCTCCGCGCTACGCCGAAGATTACGCTAAGTTGGGCACCGAACCAGGTGCATGCCATCATTGCCACACGGGCCTCTGCCCCGTTGGTATCGCCACTCAGGATCCGGAATTGGAAAAGCGTATGAACCCGAAGGCGGGCGCTGAGCGAGTGGCCCGTTACCTGACGGCGATGACAATGGAGATAACAGCACTCGCAAAAGCCTGTGGTAAGTCTTCGGTGCACAATTTGGAGGTTGAAGACCTTCGCGCATTGTCTTTGCAAGCTTCGGCATTTACCGGCGTGAAGATGGCTGGTATCGACCGGCCGTACGAGTGGTAACTACCGTTCTCTTGGCTAAGGATGCCCAAAGTGAAAGCGCTAGCGATTTTGGATTGCGTCTCTCCGGACGCTTTGACCGCAAAATACGGCCCCTGCGGCGGTGTTGTTGCTGATTGGCTAAGCCCGCACTTGCCGGATGCAGCGCTGGTACGGTTCGATCTTCCTGGTGGAGATGTACTGCCGATTGCCGATGCGTTTGATGGCTATGTCATTTCTGGTTCGGAGAAGGGCGTTTATGATGAGACGCCGTGGATGGAGCCGCTGCGTCAATTTCTGCTGGATGTGAAAGCCGCAGGCAAACCGGTATTCGGTATTTGCTTTGGCCATCAGATTATGGCAGATGTTTATGGGGGTAAAGCTGAAAAAGTCGACAAGGGTTTTATTGCTGGTGCCCAGAGCTTTGATTTGGCCGGGCAGCCTATTAAGGCGCATGTAGCTCACCAAGATCAGGTGACAGTGACGCCACCGAATGCTCATATTACGGCTTCTGCGCCCTACTGCCCCGTCGCTGCTCTCGCATATGATTTCCCGGCATTGTCGGTGCAATTTCATCCAGAGTATCGCGATTATTTTGTGGGCGACCTGATCGACATGTTTGGCGATGAGATGATGACCGCTGAGCAGATTGTGGAGTCAAAAACAAGCCTGACTGGCGACGTTCCGGTTGATCTGTTCGGAACTGAAGTGGCCGCGTTTTTCGGTGCGAATACCTAATCCTGCTTGACCAAGTGCCGGCTGCCCTAAACGGTGGTTCGGGGTAATTGGAAAGGCGCAGCCATGTTTTTACATTCTAAGCTTATGCAACGGGCTGATCGTGATGATCCAGTACGCGTTTGTCTTATTGGTGCAGGCAAATTCGGGTCGATGTTCCTGTCTCAGGTGCCGTCCACACCCGGTTTGACTGTTACACATATCGCTGACCTGAACCCGGACGGCGCGCGTGCTGCTTGTGCCAATGTTGGCTGGGATGATGCGCTAGTCCAAACGACCCATTTTACTGATGACGCTTTTGCGGCCATGGCAGCTGAAGACGTAGATGTGGTGGTTGAGGCGACTGGCAACCCGCATGCAGGCGTTCGACATGCCCGGGTGGCCATTGCAGCAGGCAAGCATGTTGTAATGGTGAATGTAGAAGCCGATGTGCTCGCCGGCGC
>JBMYPG010000126.1:0-9983 GCA_049600095.1 Pikeienuella sp.
AGGTTTGGTGCGCAGAAGCGCACCCTGCTGATGAAATTGAAGCGCCCTAGCGAGAGATCGCTAGGGCGTTTTTGCTAATTTAGAGAATTCTCATATTGTCGGTGTACCAAGGCGGGCAGATATCGAAACTTCCGCATAGAATGCCTCTGAACAGATCCTTTGGTACCGTATATATAGTTGCAACTGAACCTCCGGAAGAAAAGTAGATCGTGCCAGTTTCTGGTTCGATAAATAGATGTCCTGTTGAAAAATTGCGAAGAAGTAGGAATTCGCGGTTGATAGAGGCGGTTGCCGCTTGAAACTCAATTTTCGGCAGCCCTCCGTATTGGCCAAATTTCACTCGGTCTGCTTCCCGCTTACCTGTCGCGAAAAAGTAGGATGCAACGCCGACAAAAATTAGCGCAACCCAATACGCTTTTCGTAAGTCGAAATCTATTGGCAATTTAAGTGCAGTAGATCGAAACAGCATTCTCAAAAATATAATAGCGGTCAGTTGAACACCCAATGTTGAAAACACACCAAAGGCCCAATACATCGCTACAATAAGCCAACATGTGATGACGAAAAGTAGATCGCCCAGACCAACAAATACATCAAACGGGCGGCTCTTGGCTCGTAATGCCGTTTCTTCCTGTTTGGGCTGGCTTGCACCGATCCAGATTGCAAAACCGACTAAAGGTAGAGCGGGAAGAACGCGTAGTGCGCTGCCTTTAACAATGTCAGTTAGGCCCATGACGTCAATTATTGGAATTCCCAAGCTGCTGAAGTAAGCGTATTCGTAGGAAAGAGAAAATATAAACCCTATCGCAGGAACAACGCCGGAAAATAATGCAATATCAGATGCCGTGACTCTATTAGCCATAACAACATTTCCTTCAAAACATACCCATAAAACTGGGCCTATAAATATAAGTTTGCACGTTTGTTCTTGATTGGAATGATGGAGTGGATGCACGAAGAATCAAAGAACAAAATGCTAGAGTGCCGTTCATACCAAACCAATACACATATACCCCTTGCGACTCCCCCGTACAGGGCGTATAGGACGGCTCTCTAATGATCTCCATCGGAATCAGCGTGACCTTGTGGGCGCTCCGGTGATTGTTGAAAAGGACGACGTGCGATGCACGCAAAAGATTTGCGCGAAAAGACACCTGAAGAACTGCGTGAGCAGTTGGTGAGCTTGAAAAAAGAGAGCTTCAATCTCCGCTTTCAGCAGGCTTCTGGCCAGCTTGAGAATACATCTGGTTTCCGCAAGGCACGCCGCGACGCTGCCCGTGTTAAAACCGTGCTGAACGAAAAGGCCGCTGCTGCGGCTGCCGGAGAATAAGATATGCCTAAACGCATCCTTACAGGCGCCGTTGTTAGCGACGCCAACGACAAGACTGTTACCGTATCTGTAGAGCGCCGCTTTACGCATCCGGTTCTGAAGAAAACCATCCGTAAGTCCAAAAAATACCGGGCTCACGATCCAGAGAACACCTTCAAGAAGGGCGATCAGGTTCGCATCCGCGAATGCATGCCAGTCTCGAAGAATAAACGCTGGGAGGTTGTGACTGACGCGTAAGCGTTCACCGCAACATTCCGGTTAGTCGAAACCGCAGGGCATGAAAGCTAAGTCCCTGCAGGTCGGGAGAAACCACCATGATCCAGATGCAGACAAATCTGTCGGTCGCCGATAATTCGGGCGCTCGTCGGGTACAGTGCATCAAGGTGCTTGGCGGCTCGAAGCGCAAATATGCTTCAGTCGGCGACATCATTGTGGTCTCTGTTAAAGAGGCCATTCCCCGCGGTCGCGTTAAGAAGGGCGAGGTTCGTAAGGCCGTCGTCGTTCGTACTGCGAAAGAAGTTCGTCGTGATGACGGTACTGCTATCCGCTTTGACGGCAATGCCGCTGTCATCCTGAACAACAACATGGAGCCAATTGGCACCCGTATCTTCGGACCAGTTGTTCGCGAACTTCGTGCGAAAAACTTCATGAAGATCATTTCACTCGCGCCGGAGGTGCTGTGATATGGCTGCTAAGTTGAAAAAGGGCGACAAGGTTATTGTGTTGGCCGGTAAGGACAAGGGTAAAGAAGGCGAAGTCACGAAAGTGATGCCGACTGAAAACCGTGCTGTCGTTTCTGGTGTTAACATCGTCATCCGCCACACCAAACAAAGCCAGACTGCTCAGGGCGGCCGCATTCCTACGGAAGCGCCGATCCAGATCAGCAATCTTGCCCTGGTAGACCCTAAAGAAGGCGGCGCAACGCGCGTTGGTTTCAAAATGGTCGACGGCAAGAAGGTTCGTTTCGCCAAGAAATCGGGGGAAGTCATCGATGCTTGACACCGCCGCATACACACCGCGTCTTAAAACGCATTATGTCGACAATGTTCGTAAAGCTCTGAAAGAAGAGTTTTCGTACAAAAATGACATGATGATCCCCAAGCTCGACAAGATTGTCTTGAACATGGGCGTTGGCGAAGCGGTTGCAGACTCCAAGAAAATCAGAGCTGCCCACGCTGACATGATGGTCATCGCTGGTCAGATGCCGGTTATCACCAAAGCGAAAAACTCTATCGCGGGCTTTAAAGTTCGTGAAGAGATGCCGCTGGGTGTTAAGGTCACCATGCGTGGCCCACGGATGTACGAATTCCTGGATCGTCTTGTGACTGTTGCAATGCCACGTATCCGCGATTTCCGCGGCGTAAATGGCAAATCTTTTGACGGTCGTGGCAACTATGCCATGGGCATCAAAGAGCACATCATTTTCCCTGAGGTTGACTACGATAAAGTCGATCAAATGTGGGGAATGGACATCATCATCTGCACCACCGCACCTACGGATGCGGAAGCGAAGGCACTGTTGAAGCATTTCAACATGCCTTTCATGAACTGAGTGCGGAGGGGAGAGATTAATGGCTAAGAAAAGCATGATCGCACGCGAAACTAAGCGTCAGGCACTGGTGGAAAAATTTGCCGCCAAACGTGCAGCGCTTAAAGAGATCGCGTCCGACGAAAGCCTGAGCATGGAAGAACGGTTTAAGGCTCGCCTTAAATTGGCAAAACTGCCCCGTAACTCCTCGGCTGTTCGCCTGCACAACCGTTGCAAAGTGACCGGTCGCCCTAAAGCCTACTACCGTAAGCTCCAGATGTCCCGTATTGCCCTTCGCGATCTTGCCTCTCGTGGTGAGATTCCGGGCATGGTCAAATCGAGCTGGTGAGGAGGAATAAGATATGAATGATCCTCTCGGCGATATGCTCACCCGTATCCGCAACTCTTTGATGCGCGGTAAGTCCACAGTACGGACGCCTGCATCAAAACTGCGCGGCTGGGTATTGGATGTCCTTCAGGCAGAAGGTTATATCCGTGGTTATGAGGCTGCGACCTCTGCCACTGGTAAGCCTGAGTTTGAAATCAGCCTGAAGTATTACGATGGCGCCCCCGCAATCCGGCAAGTGAAACGCGTTTCGACCCCAGGTCGCCGCGTGTATTCAAATGTCTCTGATATACCGCAGGTCAAAAACGGCCTTGGTGTGAGCATCGTCTCAACCTCACGCGGTGTCATGTCAGACGCACAGGCACGTGCAGCCAATGTTGGCGGCGAAGTGCTCTGCACTGTGTTCTGAGGAGGCTGGAATGTCACGTATCGGCAAAAAGCCAATCGAGATGCCAGGCGGCGTAAGCGCCTCGGTTTCCGGTCAGACCATCGAAGTGAAGGGCCCGAAGGGCACTCGCAGCTTTACCGCCACCGACGATGTAACAATCTCAGTGGACGGTCAGGCAGTTTCAGTAACGCCGCGCGGCCTGTCAAAACGGTCACGTCAGCAGTGGGGCATGACCCGCACCCAGGTTCAGAACTTGGTTATCGGTGTTTCCGATGGCTTTAAGAAAGAGCTTGAAATTCAGGGTGTTGGTTATCGTGCTACGCTTCAGGGCAAATCCTTGAAACTGGCGCTCGGTTACAGCCACGACGTTGTGTATGAAGTGCCTGAGGGCATTGAAATCAAAGCGCCGAAGCCTACTGAGATTGAGATCACCGGCATTGACCAGCAGCAGGTTGGTCAGGTTGCGGCTGAAATTCGCCGTTGGCGGAAACCAGAGCCTTACAAAGGCAAGGGTATTCGTTACAAAGGCGAGTTTGTCTTCCGCAAAGAAGGCAAGAAGAAGTAAGGACAAGACAGATGGCAAGCAGCAAAAGGGCATTGTTCCAGCGGCGCCGGATGCGCGTCCGCAACCGCCTGAAAAAGTTCTCGAACGGAAAACCGCGTTTGTCGGTTCATCGTTCATCGAAAAACATCTCGGTGCAGATCATCGACGATGCAAACGGCGTAACCGTCGCTTCTGCATCATCGTTGGAAGGCAGCTTGGGTATTCTCGGCAAAAACAATCTCGAAGCAGCCGCTAAAATCGGCTCTACGATTGCCGAACGCGCCAAAGCGGCTGGCATTGAAGAGGTCGTTTTCGACCGTGGCGGCTACCTCTTTCACGGAAAGGTCAAATCGCTCGCCGATGCCGCCCGTGAAGGTGGTCTGAAGTTCTGAGGAGGCGATAATGGCCAGAGAAGACAACCGGGATCGTGGTCGTGGCAAACGCCGCGAGCAGGAAGAGCCGGAATTCGCCGATCGCCTCGTCGCGATCAACCGTGTTTCAAAAACCGTCAAAGGTGGTAAGCGTTTTGGCTTTGCTGCACTTGTCGTTGTTGGCGATCAGAAGGGCCGCGTAGGGTTCGGATCGGGCAAAGCCCGTGAGGTGCCTGAGGCGATCCGGAAAGCGACTGAAGACGCTAAGCGTCAGATGATCCGCGTGCCACTGCGTGAGGGCCGTACTCTTCACCACGACGTTCACGGACGTCATGGCGCTGGTAAAGTCGTTATGCGGACTGCACCACAGGGTACTGGTATCATTGCTGGTGGTCCAATGCGTGCTGTTTTCGAAATGTTGGGTGTTCAGGACGTGGTGGCGAAATCCATCGGTTCACAGAACCCTTACAACATGATCCGCGCCACTTTTGATGGCCTGCGTAACGAGTATTCGCCACGCATGGTCGCCGCACGTCGCGGTAAAAAAGTTGTCGACATCATGCCTAAGCGCGACGAGCCAGTGGCTGAAGCCGCTGCCGAAGCGTAAGGAGACGAAAACATGGCTAAAACCATCGTCGTCAAACAGATCGGTAGCCCGATCCGTCGCCCTGCAGATCAGCGTGCTACGCTGGTTGGTTTGGGTTTGAATAAGATGCACAAGACCCGCGTTTTGGAGGATACTCCTTCGGTTCGTGGTATGGTTAACAAGATCCCGCATCTGGTTGAAATCGTCGAAGAACGCGACTGATTAATCATTCGCCCCGGTGTTAAGCCGGGGCGTTTTAAGACTGAAACCGTGGCCGGGGGGCCTTGACGCCTCCACCCCTCGCGTCCGGAAAAATGGAGACAGCGTCATGAAATTGCATGAACTTGCCGATAACTCCGGCGCGACCAAATCACGTAAACGCATTGGTCGTGGTCCTGGTTCAGGCACCGGTAAAACCGGTGGTCGCGGTATCAAAGGGCAGAAATCTCGCTCTGGTGTCGCTATCAAGGGCTTTGAAGGCGGCCAGATGCCGATTCACCGCCGTTTGCCAAAACGTGGTTTCCACAATCCAAATGCTCAGCATTTTGCCATCATCAACCTCGATACATTGCAGAACGCAGTGGACCGTGGTGCGATCGCAGCTGATGCGGTGATTGATGAGAACGTTTTGGTTGCTTCTGGCGTTGTTCGCCGGGTACTGGACGGCGTTCGTTTGCTTGCTAAAGGCGAATTGACTGCTGCACTGACCGTTGAAGTTGCTGGTGCTTCAAAAGCTGCTGTCGAAGCAGTTGAAAAAGCCGGCGGCAAGGTCGAAGTAGTAGATGTCGTGGCCAAGCGCCGCGCCGCTGCCCGCGCTGCTAAAGCAGAAGCGTAAGATCGAAGTCGACCGATAGAGGTGAAGCATGGCGTCAGCCGCTGAACAACTTGCGTCCAACTTTAGTTGGGGCGCCATAGGCCAAGCAAAAGAATTGCGTCAGCGCATTCTTTTCGCATTGGGCTTGCTGATCATCTATCGTATCGGCACATATATTCCGATGCCGGGCATTGATACTGTCCAGCTTGCTGAGTTTGTAAATCGGCAGCGTGACGGTATCCTCGGTGTCGTTAACATGTTCTCTGGTGGCGCGATCAGCCGTATGGCGATCTTTAGCCTAGGGATCATGCCCTATATCTCGGCCTCTATCATCATGCAGTTGATGACTTCGATGGTTCCTTCGCTGGAGCAGTTGAAGAAAGAGGGCGAAAGCGGCCGTAAAAAGATCAACCAGTATACACGCTATGGCACTGTGTTGTTGGCGACTGTTCAGGCCTATGGCGTTGCAGTTGGCTTGCAGGGGCAGGGACTGGCGGTGAACCCTGGGTTCTTTTTCATCGCTTCAGCCGTCATTACGCTGGTCGGCGGTACAATGTTCCTGATGTGGCTGGGTGAGCAGATCACCGCACGCGGCATTGGTAACGGTATCTCTCTGATCATCTATGTCGGTATCATTGCAGAATTGCCTACAGCGCTTGCTCAGTTCTTTGAGCAGGGCCGGACTGGCCAGATTGCAGCATGGTTGATCATCGCTGTTATGCTGGGTGCAATCGCAGTGATCGCATTTGTTGTGTTCCTAGAGCGAGCACAGCGCCGCATTCACGTACAATACCCCAAGCGCCAAGTTGGCCAAAAGATGTATGGTGGCGACAGTTCTCATCTGCCGCTGAAAGTGAACACCGCTGGTGTTATCCCGCCGATCTTTGCTTCTTCGCTGCTATTGATGCCACAGACGTTGGCTGGCTTTTCAGGACCTGGTGGACCTGAGTGGTTGGGTTTCATTACCTCTAGCCTTGGTCGTGGTCAGCCGCTGTTCCTGCTCGTCTACATCGGTTTGATTTCGTTCTTCTGTTTTTTCTACACTGCTGTGGTTTTCAACCCAGAAGACGTAGCGGAAAACCTGAAGAAACAGGGTGGGTTTGTGCCGGGTATTCGCCCAGGCAAGCGGACTTCTGAATATCTTGATTATGTGCTGACCCGTTTGACGGTTGTAGGTGCGATTTACTTGTCAGCGATTTGTGCGCTGCCAGAGTTGTTGACCTCTCGTTATTCGATCCCATTCTATCTTGGGGGCACGTCGGTTTTGATCGTTGTTTCCGTAACAATGGATACAATTACACAGGTGCAAAGCCATTTGTTGGCGCATCAATACGAAGGTCTGATTGAGAAATCCCGTTTGGGCGGCAAGAACCGGGCGAAAGCACGAGCAAATCGCAAAACAGGACGGAAACGGTCATGAACATTATTCTTCTCGGACCACCAGGTGCAGGCAAAGGAACGCAGGCGCGGATCATCATGGATGAACGTGGTTTGGTGCAGCTTTCCACTGGCGATATGTTGCGCGCTGCCGTAGCTGCGGAAACTGAAGTTGGCAAAAAGGCTGACGCAGTGATGAAAGCTGGCGGTCTGGTATCAGATGACATCGTGATCGGTGTTGTTGATGACCGCCTGGACGAACCAGACATTGCCAATGGTGCGATCTTTGATGGTTTCCCACGCACAACCCCACAAGCCGAAGCGCTGGACGGATTGTTGGCAGACAAGAAGATGACTTTGGATGCTGTCATCAACATCGAAGTTGATGATGAGGCCATGATTGGCCGTATCTCTGGCCGTTACACATGTGGTTCATGTGGCGAAGGCTATCATGATGTAGACAAGCAGCCTGCGGTTGCTGGTGTTTGTGACAAATGTGGTTCTACGGAGTTTAAACGTCGTAAGGATGACAACGCAGAAACAGTGCGTGCTCGGCTGGTTGAATACCATGCAGAGACTGCGCCGCTGATTTCATATTATGCGGGCACAGGCAAACTAAAGAACATCGACGGCATGGCTGATATCTCAGCCGTGACGGCGGCGATCAAGGCTGCTTTGGGCGGCTGATGATCTAAGGACGGGCGGGCGTCGCGCAGGGGTGCGGCGCATTGGATTACCAATCCCTTAAGGGGTTGACGTATAGGGGCGCGTTTCTATACTTCGCGCTTCCTTCGGCAGGAGAGCTGATTTGGGCCTAGTGGTTTGATTCAGCATAGTAATTTCGGTGCTGTCTGCGAATCGTTTGTAGATAGCAGCGGCTGAGGATGGCCCAAGACGGGCTAGGAACGGAGCATCATCGTGGCGCGCATCGCTGGCGTAAACATTCCGACGAACAAACGAGTGCATATTGCGCTCACCTACATCCATGGTATCGGCGACACATCTGCTCGTTCGATTTGTGAAGCGACGGGTATCGATACAACCCGTCGCGTTAACGAATTGAGCGATGCTGAAGTATTGTCAATTCGTGAGCACATCGACGCCAACCTGATGGTTGAAGGTGATTTGCGCCGCGAGAAAGCCATGAACATCAAGCGTTTGATGGACCTTGGTTGCTATCGTGGTCTGCGGCATCGCCGTGGTCTGCCGGTACGTGGTCAGCGGACCTCTACCAATGCCCGCACCCGTAAGGGTCCGGCAAAAGCAATCGCTGGTAAGAAGAAATAAGGAAGCTGAGGCATGGCTCGCGAAGCATCACGCACCAAGCGTAAAGAACGCAAGAACATCTCTTCGGGTGTTGCACATGTGAATTCGTCGTTTAACAACACGAAAATCACAATCGCCGACGCACAAGGCAACGTAATTTCGTGGTCATCTGCTGGCACGATGGGCTTTAAAGGCTCACGTAAGTCTACCCCTTACGCAGCACAGGTTGCTGCCGAAGATGCGGGTAAGAAAGCACAAGAGCACGGCATGCGGACCCTTGAGGTTGAAGTGCAGGGCCCAGGTTCTGGCCGTGAAAGCGCATTGCGTGCTTTGCAGGCTCAGGGTTTTGTCGTGACGTCGATCCGCGATGTAACGCCGATCGCTCATAACGGCTGCCGCCCGCCGAAACGCCGCCGCGTATAAATTGCGGCACAGAATTTTTCGACGGGCCTACCTCTGTTTTTGAGGTGGGCCCGTCGGGTTTGTTAGTTGATGAATTCCTCGGGCGCCAAGCATCCTCGGATCGGATGTAGGCAAGGATGGAGGACTAGATGATCCATAAGAACTGGCAAGAACTGATCAAGCCAACTGCATTGGTTGTTACACCGGGTGCAGACCCTGTGCGTATGGCCGTTGCAAGCGCAGAGCCGCTTGAGCGTGGTTTTGGTCTGACACTTGGTAACGCCCTTCGTCGCGTGCTGCTTAGCTCGCTTCAGGGTGCAGCCATCACGTCGATTCAGATCGACGGCGTACTGCATGAGTTTTCTTCAGTTGCAGGTGTACGCGAAGATGTCACCGACATCGTACTTAACGTCAAAGGTATTGCCGTTAAGATGGAAGTCGAAGGGCCAAAGCGCCTGACATTGCGCGGCAAGGGCCCTGGTGCCCTGACTGCTGGTGACATTGACGAGATCGCTGGTGTTGAGATCCTCAACAAAGACCACCTGATCTGTCAGCTTGACGAAGGTGCTGAGCTGCACGTTGAGTTGACTGTCGACAATGGCAAAGGCTTTGTCGCTGCCGATAAGAACCGTCCTGAGGATGCGCCAATCGGCCTGATCCCTGTGGATGCACTGTTCAGCCCGGTACGTAAGGTTAGCTATAAAGTTGACCCAACACGTGAAGGTCAGGTTCTGGACTATGACAAGCTGACATTGAACATCGAAACCGATGGTTCACTGTCACCTGAAGATGCGATCGCTTATGCGGCCCGCATTCTGCAGGACCAGTTGAAAACCTTCATCAACTTTGATGAGCCGCAGGACGAAGTGCGGACTGACGAAGTTGACGAGCTGGAATTCAACCCGCTGTTGTTGAAGAAGGTTGACGAGCTGGAACTGTCTGTTCGTTCGGCTAACTGTCTGAAAAACGACAACATCGTCTATATCGGTGATCTGATCCAGAAAACCGAAGCAGAGATGCTGCGCACGCCA
>JBMYPG010000127.1:0-9940 GCA_049600095.1 Pikeienuella sp.
GCGCTAAAGCCCTACAGCCTGAAAGACGGGGGGTGGCACCCAAGCAGCGGATACTTAGGTGCCTGCGCAAAAGCATCCAGAACCATCTCCTGGGCCCCGCCGGGATAGGCCACTACAAAAGGCTTGCGGTTGTGGCACAGGCGGAAATGGGTAACCTTAATCTTCTGTTCATAGGGCCCAGTGTAACCTTCAACCACTAGCTGCTCATAGAGCTTTTGGGCCGTCCGTCGCTCACGATGTGGACGCTTCATGTTCTGGTCGAACAGTTCCTGAAACCGAAGATCAAATCCGTTGCACAGCTTGTGCCGAACCAGTGGCATCTGGCGCTGGTAGCTCGGCAAGCGGTGTCCTTCAGATACTTCTTGTTCGTGTTCCGCGCCAATCATGTCGACCGGGAAACAGACCGAATGCAGCGCCCCTCAGCCAACACCCATCGTCAGATCTTCGATACACTTTCCATCAACATCAACTGCTCGTTCCTCCGCACAGTTTTGCGTGGATGTTAACGAAAACAGGTGGGGCAATTCTAATCGCTCATAACCCACCTAAGTGCATCAATTCTGCATGCCAATCCACAGGCAAGGAGTTCCCCGCATAAAAGACCGCAAGAAAACGGGCTTGCGCTTTAACCGTTCATTTGTTCGTGGTGTTTTCCATTATGGCGGATTGATGCGTAGAAGGAGAGGCCGATGATGAACATGCCAATGCCGCCCGTGATCAACTCGTGGACATGCAATAACGGTTGCAGGAACATCACGGTAGATAGTGCAAAGATGGAATAGAACGCGCCATGTTCCAGAAAACGAAACTCTGCTAGAGTGCCCTTTTCCACCAGCATGATCGTCATCGAACGTACATACATCGCACCGATCCCGAGGCCAATTGCGATCAGCAAAATGTTGGTGGTCAGCGCAAATGCCCCGATCACTCCATCAAAAGAAAAGCTGGCGTCGAGCACTTCTAGATATAAAAATGCCCCCAAGCCACCTTTTGCACCCACTGCCGCAGTCGAACCGGCGATGTTGTCCAGATAGGTGCCAAGACCGTCGACCATCGTAAAGACCAACAGCCCCATTACAGCAGAGCTGAGGAAAGGTCCGACTTCATCGCCGGGTAGAGCGCGGGAAATCAGCAATACGATGACAAGCACCAGCGCGATTTCGAACCCTCGAATTGACCCCCATACGCGCAGGCGTTTTTCCAAGGCAACGATCCAGTCAACCGACTTGTCCTCATCGATGAAAAACTTCAGTGCGACCATCATCAGGAACGTGCCGCCAAAGGCTGAAATGGGGCCATGGGCCCCACCGATAATGCGGGAGTATTCATCGGGATCTGCAAGAGCCAAATGCATCGCTGCGAACGGATTGATCCACGCAAAGATCGCAACAATGGCGAGTGGAAAGACAATCCGCATCCCAAAAACAGCGATCAGAATACCCCAGGTCAAAAA
Organism: Pikeienuella sp.; assembly: GCA_049600095.1. GTDB lineage: Bacteria > Pseudomonadota > Alphaproteobacteria > Rhodobacterales > Rhodobacteraceae > Pikeienuella. The sequence continues at coordinate 1,454 of JBMYPG010000127.1, forward strand.
TCGCTGACGCCAGACCGGGGTCATATCCTCCAGTTTGTTAGCGTTGACGATGGCGTTGTCGAAAGACAAGGCGATCTCAAGCGCCGCCAGCACCGTTCCAACGATCAAGAAGGACACTACCCCCGACATAGTGCCCACTGTCGCCCAGCCTAGCCAAGCGGTCAGTGCTAAGCCGACAACCGTCGTGGCTAATGGCCATTTCAGATAGGACAACATGTTGCGTTGTTTATTCATAGTCTAATTTCCTGACATAACCGCTGGCAGCCAAAGCACCAGTTGAGGGAAAAGGAACAACAGGATCAGGCCGAACAGCTGCACCAACATGAACTGCATCATGCCCAGATAGATATCTTTCAGATCCCAGTTTGGCACCACCCCTTTCAGGAAATAAGCCGATAATGCCACAGGTGGAGAGAGCCACGCGGTCTGCAGGTTCACTGCGACTAGAATCCCGAACCAGACCATCAAATCATAACGGCTCAGGCCATGGATATCTAACCCTTCGACTGTTGGCAGAAGGATTGGCACAACGATTAGAACAATCGGCACCCATTCAAGCGGCCAACCCAATAGAAAGATCAGCGTCATCACTAAGATCAGCACCATATAAGGTGACATGTCGAGGCCGAGTAGAAGTTCAGTCAGCATCTTGGGTGTACCCAACGCGCTGAATTGGGCGCCAAAGAAATTTGAGGCGGCCACGAGGAACATAATTAGAACCGTGATCTCCAGTGCCTTGATTAGGCTGTCAAAAAAACTGGGGAAGGTGAACTTACGGTATCCTATCGACAGTAGAATTGCGCCGAATGCACCCATCGCCGCTGCTTCGGCAGGGGTGGCGAGGCCCAAAAGGATCGAACCCAAAGCAAAGGAAATCAGGATTGTTGGTGGCATCAACCCTGCAAAGAACTCGTCCCAAAGCGCAGAGAAGTGGAAGCCGCCCTCCGCCGTAGGGCTATAAATTGGGCGGGCCAGGAAGCCCAGAAGCAGAATGAATGCGCCAAAGACCATAGACCAAACAGGCAATGCACCGTCCTCGCCAATGTTCGCGTAGATCATGTACAGGTGGAATAACAACGCGACGGGAAGAACGATCCGAAGAACGTTCAGCTTTCGATAGGCTGCATAGGCCACCGCCAGAGTGATGGCCAAAACAATCAGACCACCAAATGGGATCAACTCGCCAAATGTCCCACCAAGGCCGAGACCAAATACACGGCATATCGTCAGAACACCCAGACAGATCAGAGCAACCTCTGCGCCATAGAATTTTGAAGTGTCCGGCTGGTCTTCCTCTGAAAGGATTGGCCCGAGGCTGGGGTTAAGCCAGCAGCGCCCCAGCGTGTAGATTAGATAAAGGGACGCCAGTAGTGCGCCAGGAATGAATGCCCCGCGGAAGAGGTCAAGCGTCGACACCTCCAGCACCGGGCCCATCACGATTAGCATAATTGAGGGAGGGATCAGAATACCCAGCGTGCCACCTGCGGTGATCGTACCGGCGGCAAGCTGTACATTATATCCTGACCGGCTCATCGTCGCGCCCGCCATTATGCCCAGAAGGGTTACAGAAGCACCGACGATCCCCGTTGCCGCGGCGAAGATTGTGGAGACGATCAACACTGCAATAAACAGAGCGCCCCGCACCCGGGCCATGATCATCTGGATTGAGGCGAACAGCCTCTCCATCAGGCCCGCGGCCTCCATCACGATCCCCATCAGGACAAATAATGGAACCGCCATAAGCTGATCGTTCAACATGGTTGAGTTGGTGTTCAGGGTCATCAGCAGGGTGGTCAATTTGAAGTTGACCCCCCAGATGCCGAACACAAAGGCGAGGAATATCAGAGTAAAAGAGATCGGGAACCCGATAAAGATCACGAACAACATCGCCGCCAGCATGATCAGCCCGATGGTGGGTTTGGACATATCGGGCCGGCTCGACATCAGATCGGTGAACCATTCACCACCCGGGACCAACCCAGGCAGAAAAACAGCCAACACCAACCAGATCAGGGCGATCAGATAGACCGGCAAAGCCCGAACGAACCAGGCCTCGCGTTTTTTACCCATCTTGTGAAAGGCCCGGAAAATTTCTGGCAGGCCCTGAAGCGTTAGCAGCAGGCCGCCGATGGGCATCGCGATGCGCGCTGGCCATAAAAGCGGTCCCCAGGCGCTGTCGATCTGCATAGTTTCGCCGGTAGAGTAAGCCAGCCACCAGAATTTTGACGCCACAACGGTGAAAAAGATCATCGAAGGCATGAAAAACAACAAATACAGCGAGGCATCCACCGTTGCCTGCGTTTTGTCCGACCAGTTGCGATACAGAAAATCGGCGCGTATGTGCACACCGCGCATCAGGCCATACCCCGCCGCCCCCATGAACAGCACCCCGGCAAGCATCCGACTAGTGTCATAGACCCATAGTGTCGGGCCAAGGCCAAGCGACCGCGCAAGATCTTCTAACCCTGCATTGGACAGGATAGAGAACGAGTTTCGAGAGAAAACCTCAAAAACAACGACGGCGATAAGCGGAACCATTAACAGAGCGATAAGTTGCCCCGCACGATAGTTTAGCACGTCTATCATTGCCGTAATCGGGCGCTGCCAGGCAGTCATGTTTTCTGGTGTTTCACCAGGGGCTTCAGCTCGTCTTTCCGCAATCAGCTCGTCTGCAATCTCAAGCTCATCCGGGTTCACCTCATCAGCGGCCATCCCTCATCTCCCCTTTGGTCAGCGTCCGTTTCAGCGCTTTCATTTTTGAAAAGGGCAGCAGCCCTCATCAAAAATGAAGCGCGGGGCCAGAACAGGCCCCGCGCAATTGACTGATATTACTTCAGCGAGTCGGTATGAGCTTTACCCAAACTTGCATTAGAGGCCTGAGCACCAGCCCAGAACGGAACTGCGATATCCGCAAAATCCTTCTGTGACTGCCAGACTTCTGCGAAGAATGCATTATCATCAGCAGCGGACTGCAACGCATTCTTCGCCGCTGCCATGTATTCAGTGAAATAATCGGCTGGCGTGTCCTCAAGGATAACACCGTGATTGTCGGTCAGATCCTTCAGCGCCTTACCGTTTTCATAGATGCGGTAGGACATGGATTTGGACAGTGACGCATTTGCTGCAACTTCGAGCGCCTTTTTCTCCAGATCAGACAGTGAGTCATAGAAATCGCCGTTCACATACATATCGGCGTTCACGACGACCTGATGCAGACCCTGCAGGTAGTAGTGCTTCAGCACTTTCTGGAAGCCAAAGACGCTGTCAGGCTTCGGGCAGCACCATTCGGCTGCATCGATGGTGCCCTTTTCCAGTGCCGGGAGGATGTCACCGCCACCCATGGCGACCGCTGGGACGCCGATGTCAGCATAGGCTGCACCAACCATGCCCGGAGGTGCACGGAAACGCATCTGGCGGAAGTCATCCATAGACTCGATCGGTTTCGGGAACCAACCCAGCGCCTCTGGGCCGACCGGCTGTAGCATGAAGCCCTTTACGTTCACGCCCATTTCGTCCCACAGGCGGTCATAAAGCTCTTTACCGCCGCCATACTGGAACCAGCTGAGGAACGCGATGTTGTCCATACCGACGCCAGCGCCAGCAACCGGTGCGCCAAACAGGTTGGCCGCCACATGTTTACCGCCCCAATAATGGGTCCAGGCGAAGCCGCCTTCGACGAGGCCTGCGTCAACCGCATCAAGAATGTCACGCGGGCCAACCACTGCGCCTGCTGGCAGAACTTCGATGGTCAGTGAACCGCCGGTTAGCGCCGCAACATCCTTGCCGAACTCGTTCAACATATGGACTTCGTCAGCCGTGCTAGGCAGCACCGACTGAATGCGCAACACCTTTTCGGCCATCGCGGACGAGGCGAATAGCGCAAGCGCAGTGGCACCGGCCGCTACGTGTTTTAGTTTTAACATGTGTATTCCTCCCAAGGATTTAAGCCTTCGATGATTATGCTTTTGTTACGGGGCTGAAGGCGTCGCCCCGGGTTGTCAGAGGACCGGCAAGCCGGTCCGGTTCAATGCCGATCGTCGGCAAGAATTGGTTTGTATGCATCATAGTTTAGCGTCCTCCAGAACAAGGTCCGCAGCCTTTTCTCCAATCATGATGCAAGGCGCATTGGTGTTACCGCTGACGATCTGCGGCATAATTGAAGCGTCGGCGACTCGTAGCCCACTGATGCCCTTTACCCGCAACCGAGGGTCGACAACGGCCCTGTCATCAATCCCCATTTTGCATGTACCGGTCGGATGATAGATCGTCACCGCTGTTCGGCGCGCCCAGTCTAGCGTCGCCTCTTCATCGTCATAGGCCACGCCGAATCCCGGCGCATGTTCTTCGGTTATGTGTGACCGAAGTGGCTCGGTCTGAGAAATTTTTCGAGCGATTTGTATGCCTTTGACGATTGTCTTACAGTCTAGTTCAGTCGCCAGATAATTAGGATGAATGACCGGGTGATCTTCCATCCGCGCTGATTGTAGGGCCAGATGTCCTGCACTTTCGGGGCGCATTTGCAGAACCGAAGCGGTGAAGGCCGAGAATTTATGTGGCCCATCCGATGGTTTATCAGCGCTCCAAGGTTGGATATGGAACTGAATGTCCGGGGTTTCCAAGTGTTCTTCAGTTTTCAGGAACCCAGTACCTAAACTGGCCGCCATCGTCATCGGGCCACGTTGTGTCAGCGCATATTGCATGGCCATCATGCCCTGTTTGAATATGTTGCTTGCTTCGGTATTGATCGTGCTGAGGCTGGTTTTATATACCGGCCGCGCCTGCAGATGGTCTTGTAAGTTTTTACCGACGCCAGCTAGGGCCGACCTTACTTCAATGCCATGCGGTTTCAGCTCGTCCGGGTCTCCTATCCCTGACAACATCAAAATCTGCGGTGATCCAATGGCACCGGCACTTAGAATGACTTCTTTTCTGGCGGCGATGTCCTCCATCGCGGTCTTACGCCGGACGCGAATGCCAGTTGCGCGCCCATCTTTTATCAGCACCTTTTCAGTTTGGGCATTTGTGATAATGGTCAGGTTCTTGCGGGACTTGACTGGGTTCAGATAGGCAACCGCCGATGAGCAACGCCGCCCGCCTTTCATTGTCAGCTGGAAGTACCCAACCCCTTCCTGATCTTCCCCGTTATAGTCTGCTGTCCGTTTGTAACCAGCAGTAACCGCAGCATCCATCCACCGGTCAACGATCGCCCTTGTTAGGCGCGAATCCTGAACGGAAAGTGGCCCTTCGTTACCGCGTGCGTCGTTAGTGTGTTCTCCGTGCCAAGTCTCTGACCTTTTGAACAAGGGTTTTACACTATCCCACGACCAACCGGTGCAACCCAGTTGCGCCCAGTAATTATAATCTTGCGGCTGCCCGCGTACATAAAGCAGACCATTGATTGAGCTTGACCCACCTAGCACCCGTCCGCGCGGCCATGAAATCGCGCGGCCTGCGATGCCTTCATCCTTCTCGGTCATGTAGCACCAATCGGAATTTGGATTACCCATGGTGCGGAAATACCCGACCGGAATATGGATCCAAGGATTCCGGTCAGCTGGGCCTGCTTCGATCAGTGCAACCGTATAGATGCCGCTCTCTGAAAGGCGGTTGGCAAGAGCGCATCCGGCAGATCCGGCCCCAACAATGACGAAGTCAAACTCCATTTTCTCTCCGATAGTCAAAAAATGAGACTTATATTCCCGTTTTTTATTAAAATGAGACGTAGCAGCGATTCGAAGTAAATGCACCAATTTTTTTGCCTGATATGGATCTACCGCTGTGTTTGAGCGCATTCGGCTAAGTTTCGAAATATTGGCGGTGCCGCACAAATTGAAACGTCGCGTACGGTAATCCGTGCCGACGTTTCGATTTTGCCTCATGCAAGTGACAAATTTGCCTGACGGCACGGTCATTTGTGGGCAGTCTTGGAATTTCCCACACATGACTGTGCCGCCCGACCAATTCAAAAAAGCCTTGGGGGCTGTGTCTTCTGGTATGCGGTCTTTCTCAGAATATGTTACAAACGTTGGTCGGCAGGCTCAGAACGCTGGAACAATTTTTGGGATAGCGACCTGACCATCAAACATTACCAGCGCAGTTTTGTGAATGCCCTGCGCGGCGTAAGTATAGGTGTCAATAAAGGCGGTTTCTTGCAACGCCATACGCCGCGTATTGAGACCGCCCGTATCATCCCCTAGTCCGGTATGCGCAACGACGCGGCCGGGGCTAGCGGTAAGCGAACGCCTGTTCTGGAAAATGTAGCTGCACCAATTAGGGCACCAGGAGCATTCTACCATTCGCATTACGGCTCTCTAGCTGGTCATGCGCCTTTCTGGTATCTGCAAGCGGCACGGCCATGGTTTTGTCCAAATGCACGACGCCGTCAGTGAAACCCTTGAACACAGATGCAGCCATTGAGCGGTATCAGCAAGATAGTGAAACAGGATGGGTCGGGTGATTGTCAGGGATTTCTCGGCAAGGGTGCTCATCGCAAGGGGGCAACCGGATCGGACGATTGCCCGAAATTGACGAGATGGCCGCACTTAGCCGACGCCGCCAATGATTCCGCAAAAAGTGTCGACACCAATTGTGTCAACGACAACATCGACACTAGGCCATTCCGCCAGTTTCATCACCTCTTCCTCCAAAGCTGTTTCCCGATACAAGATGGAATGGCCACAGCCAGATGCTTTGGCGCTCGCGGCCTTTTCCGATGACCCAACAGTTCCCAGAACTGTAATACCCAGTTGTGACGACCTTTGGCACAGTAACCGTCCGACGCCGTCTGCTGCCGCATGAACCAAGACCGCCATGCTCTTTTTCAGGGCGATCATGTCAATCATCGTCCAAAAGTGACCCGGTTTCGGCACACAACACTGAGCCACCCATTTAACACTGAGCCACCCATTTGGGCCATAATGAACTGCGCCGTGTTTAGCGGAGGTTCCAACTCATGAGTAGGGTGGAGCATCATGGCAAAGGCGACGAGCAAGTATTCACCAGAAGTAGGCGAACGTGCTGTGCGGATGGTATTGGATGGCGGGGGGCGGCATCACCACCGAGCAGGCCGAGAAGATGAAGGTTCTGGAACGCGAAGTGCGCGAACTGAAGTAGGCCAATGAGATCCTGCACAAAGCATCCGCATATTTTGCCCCCTCTCGTGACCTTGGTTTTGCCAATGCACTGCCGGGCAGCGGGACGGAGCTCGACCGCCCATTCAAACGATGATCAGGTTCATAGAGGATCGCCGTGCGGATCATGGGGTCGAACCAATCTGCCGCGTCCTGCCGATTACCCCAGCCACGTTCTATGACCACTTGGCCAAGCGGGCGAACCCTGATCTTCTGTCGGATCGCGCCAAGCGTGACGAAGACCTGAAGCCTGAGATCGAGCGTGTCTTTGAGGAAAACCACAGCGTCTATGGCGTTCGCAAGATCTGGCGCCAAATGCGCCGAGAAGGCTTTGATATCGCACGCTGCACGGTCGCACGGCTGATGAAGGACATTGGGGTTGAAGGCGTTGTACGTGGCAAGACGCCCAAGACAACGATTCCAGACAAAGCGCTGCCGTGTCCATTGGACAAGGTGAACCGCCAGTTCCACGCGCCAGCGGTAAACGTACTCTGGGTCAGCGACTTCACCTATGTCGCGACGTGGCAGGGGTTTGTGTATGTGCCTTCGTCATCGATGTCTTTGCCCGTCGCATCGTTGGATGGCGTGTCGGCCGCACGGCGACTGCCGGGTTTGCTGTCGATGCTTTGGAGCAAGCCATCCATCAACGCAGACCTGCACAGGATCAACTGGTCCACCACTCAGATCGCGGATCGCAATATCTATCGATCAAGTCTACCGAACGGCTGGCAGAGGCGAAGATCGCCCCATCTGTCGGTAGCGTCGGGGGCTCCTATGACAATGCCCTGACAGAAACGATGAATGGCCAATTCAAGGCAGAGGTCATTCACCGGCGTGGATCGTGGCGCAGCTTCGAGGCAGTGGAATACGCGACATTGGAATGGGTGCATTGGTTCAACAATCGCCGACTGCCGGAACCCATCGGGAATATCCCGCCGGCCGAAGCAGAGGCAAACTTCTACCCAGCTCTGAAAAAACCAGACATGGCCGCAAAACCAGACATGGCCGCGTAAATAAGACAAATCAGCCTCCGGTAAATACGGCCCAGTTCACCCTTGTAACCTTTCAAAACAAGAATCTCGAACATCTGCAGCGCTGTACGTCGCTCGCGGCGCGGTAGTTTCTGGTCCGTCTTGTTCATCCCCTCAAGCCGTTCCGCAAAACCCGTCTGCCTTGGGCAAGGCCGAGGCGACAATCGCGTCTAGGCTGGCGGTGAATCGTCCGCCACATACTTCCTGATTGTGTTCCGCGACACGTCCACATCGCCCTGCTGGCCTTGGCCGGCGAAGACACCGATGCCATGATCGGCGAAGCCGTGTTCAAGGACGGCAACCTCGTCGGATTGGTGACCTCGGCA
>JBMYPG010000128.1:0-242 GCA_049600095.1 Pikeienuella sp.
GAAAGATTTCTGCAGCAGCTGTCGTGCTAACGACTGGTACGTTTTTGAACGGTATTATTCACATTGGGAAAGAGCAGAGTTCTGGTGGCCGAATGGGTGACGCCGCTTCGGTGCGATTAGCATCTCGTATTAATGATATGGGCCTTGCGCTTGGCCGTCTGAAAACTGGCACGCCTCCACGGTTGGATGGGCGGACGATTGATTGGGCCCGGTTGGAAATGCAGCCCGCTGATGAAACGCCA
>JBMYPG010000128.1:252-9706 GCA_049600095.1 Pikeienuella sp.
GTCTTTTCTGAATTCAGAGCCGCTTGTCGCCCAAGTATCATGCGGGATCACGCATACCAATGAAGCAACGCATGAGATTATCAGGGAAAACCTTGATCAGTCTGCAATGTATAGTGGTCGTATATCCGGGGTAGGGCCGCGATATTGCCCTTCAATCGAAGATAAGATCACACGGTTTGCGGATAAGGAATCCCATCAAATTTTCCTAGAGCCAGAGGGGCTTAATGATCATACGGTTTATCCCAATGGTGTTTCGACGTCTTTGCCGTTCGAGGTTCAGGTTGCCTATATCAATAGTATTGTTGGGTTGGAGAAAACGCAGATCCTCCAAGCTGGCTATGCCATTGAGTACGACTATGTCGACCCTCGTGGACTTACTCGTTCGCTTGAGGTTGGCCAGTTAACTGGGCTCTATCTCGCCGGGCAGATCAATGGGACCACCGGGTATGAGGAAGCTGCGGCGCAAGGGTTAGTCGCTGGCCTGAATGCTGGGCTTGCGTCGCGGGGCGAGGAACCCCTGATCCTTGAGCGGGCAAATTCCTATATTGGCGTTATGATTGATGATCTTACGACGCGGGGTGTGACCGAGCCATATCGGATGTTTACCTCTCGCGCCGAATATCGGTTAAGCTTGCGGGCGGATAATGCTGACCAGCGGCTGACGCCGCTTGCGATGTCGCTTGGCTGTGTTGGAGAAGAACGCTCGGCGATCTTTAGTGAAAAAATGGAAGGGCTATCTGCGGCTCGGCAATTTTGCGAGGCATCCACCGCTACGCCAAGCCAATTGAAGGCTGAAGGCTTCAAGATCAATCAGGATGGGCGGCGGCGGTCATTGTGGGACCTGTTGGCTCAGCCGGAAATCACAGAGAGCCAGATAAGTGCGGTATGGCCGGATGTCGTTGATATCAAACCGAAAATTATGGAGCAGATTGGTCGTGATGCTCTCTATTACCGGTATTTGGATCGCCAGAGTACTGATATTTCAGCCTTGAAGCGCGATGAGGCTCGACATATTCCGGCTGATTTTGACTATGAAACGATTGGGGGTCTTTCCAATGAGTTTAAGGAAAAGCTGCTCCGCGTTCGTCCAGAATCCCTAGCGCAGGCTGGCCGGATTGAAGGGGCGACACCAGCCGCTCTATTGCTGCTTTTGTCTCGACTAAATCAGTTAAAGAAGGCGTCCTAGCGCGTGACTGATTTGATTTTGGTGAATGGCACCTCGTTGAATGTTTCACGTGAAACACATGAGCGTCTGGAGGTTTATGAACAGCGTTTGAGGCACTGGAACCGAAGCATCAATTTGGTAGCGCCATCAACACTTCAAGACCTATGGACCCGACATATCGTAGATAGTGCCCAGTTGTTGGACTTGGCACCAAAGGCAAATACATGGGTGGACCTCGGAGCGGGAGGAGGACTGCCCGGCCTCATCATCGCTGCGATCCTTCACGAAACCTCACCAGAGACTAAGGTAACGATGATAGAATCGGATAAACGAAAATCCGCATTTCTATCGGATGCAGCTCATCACATGGGCATATCGGTTAAGGTTTTGCCTGTCAGAATAGAGGCTGCACCCAAAGCCCAATTCGATGTCATCTCTGCCAGAGCCTTGGCACCATTGCCAAAACTACTGGAACTTGCGGCACCATTCTGCAACGAAAACACAGTTTGTCTGTTTCCAAAGGGGGAAACAGTAGAGCAGGAGTTGACCACAGCCCGCAGCCATTGGCATATAGATGCTGAGACATTTCCTAGCTGTACCCACACCGGTGCTACCATCCTGAAAATACAGGGGTTTTCGCGTGCCTGACTCAAATGAGATTCCCGAACGCGCCGATACGGTTGTCATCGCGCTAGCCAATCAAAAAGGCGGCGTTGGTAAGACCACAACGGCGATTAATCTGGGAACTGCACTGGCAGCCGTTGACCGCAAAACGTTGCTGATCGACCTTGACCCACAGGGGAACGCCAGCACTGGACTTGGCCTGAATGCGGCTGAGCGTGATACGACATCTTATGATGTGATCACAGGCGATGCGACAATAACCGAGGCGATTGTTGGGTGTGGTGTCCCGGGCCTTGATGTTGTTCCTGGTGCGATCGATCTAAGCGGTGCCGATGTAGAAATGGTCGACGACAAAGCACGCGGCCGCCGCTTAAAGCAGGCATTGTTGAGCGTCGGACATGAGATGGACTATGATTACGTTCTCATCGACTGTCCACCATCGCTGAACCTGCTGACAATCAATGCGATGACCGCAGCGGATTCGGTTCTGGTTCCCCTGCAATGTGAGTTTTTCGCGCTCGAAGGGCTATCACAACTACTGCGCACGATTGAGCAGGTAAAGCACAGCCTGAACCCTTCATTGCGGCTGCAAGGCGTGGTTCTGACGATGTATGACCGCCGGAACAATCTGTCTCAGCAGGTAGAGGATGATGTGCGAGAGGCTTTGGGTGATTTGGTCTATGAGACTGTAATTCCCCGAAATGTTCGCTTATCCGAAGCACCATCCCATGCGTTACCTGCACTAATTTATGATCACACCTGCACTGGCAGCCGCGCCTATCAAGCACTGGCGGCAGAATTGCTGAGCCGTGAATCTGATCGTTTGACTGTTTGACCTAAATCTGAAGGATTCCCGTAGATGGCTGAAAATAAACGGAAAAAAGGTTTAGGCAGAGGTCTGGCTGCTTTGATGGACGACGTTGCTGCGCCACTTCCGGGCCAACCGGCTGCTTCGGCAGAAAGCACGGCACCAATTGAGAAGATCCACCCAAACCCTGAACAGCCGCGGCGGATCTTTAAGCCCAGAGAGATGGAAGAGCTAACAAGCTCTATCCGTGAAAAGGGTATCATTCAGCCGCTTTTGGTCCGGCCTGATCCGAAGAAAAAGGGCCATTTCCAAATTGTTGCTGGTGAACGGCGCTGGCGGGCCGCGCAATTGGCGAAGGTGCACGAAGCACCAATCATTGTCCGAGATCTCGATGATGCCGAAGTTCTTGAGATTGCGATCATTGAGAATGTTCAGCGCGCCGACCTGAACCCGATTGAGGAGGCGCAGGGTTACCGGCAGCTCATCGATCGTTTTGGCCATAGTCAGGCACTATTGGCCGACCGCATTGGCAAAAGCCGTTCATATATTGCCAACGCACTGCGTTTGCTGGCTTTGCCAGAGGATGTACAGGATCATCTTGTGGATGGCAGATTGTCCATCGGACACGCTCGTGCGATCATCACAGCACATAATCCATCAGAATTGGCCCGCGAAGTGATCGCTAAGGGCCTGTCCGTTCGCCAGACAGAGGCATTGGCCAAGCAAATCCAACAGCCAAAGGGCGCGGTTAAGCGTGCACCGGCTAAAGATGCGGATACACGGGCATTGGAAGGCGATCTTTCAGCGGCGCTCGGCCTTAAGGTTTCCATTGCGCACAAAGGTGCAAAAGGCGGGGAGTTGAAGATTAGTTACAAAGATCTTGAGCAACTTGATGGCCTTTGCCGGTTGCTAAATCAGTAAAAAGTACGGCATGCGTTTATCGACGCTGTGCGGAAAGAGCGAGCTTTAAAAAGGCGCGCTCTACCAATGCGTGGCCGGCAGCGGCAGACCCACCACGTAGGCCCTGATCTGTTTCAAGCAAAAGCCGAAGCGCACCTTCAGCCTTTTGCCGCGGCCAATTCTGGCATTGGCGACGCAATGCATCACGGCGGGGGCCAAATACGGGCGGCCTTAGACGCCCAATTGCACCATCGATACTGTCATTTGCGGCCGTGACGCTGTGAATCTGGCGAAACCGGCGTGACGCAGCGATGACCAAGCCGGTTGGCGATTCGCCCTGAGCCGTTAGTCGCGCCATAACGGCACCAATTTCGTTGGCTCGACCTTCAGCAACAGCGTTTAATGCCTCATCAATCGCTGCATCAGCAGCACCGGGGGCAGCCTCAGCCACATGTTCAGGTGTAATTTCAGGGCTATCGAGCGTCATAATCGCCAACCGCGTGAGCAGATCATTAAACCCACCACGGTCAAGAGATCGCGCTAAGGCTTCTAAATCACTCATGGCAGCTGTCGATAAAGGCTGCGCCCCGGCCTGTTGAAGCCCAGAAAGAATCTCATCACGACCCGGCGCATCGCCATAACAGGCCGCTGCTGCCAGATGAGAGGCGCCTTCAAACAGCTTTCGTAGCTTTGATTTGGCTGCAAGCTGCCCGCCAGTTGCGATGAAAAATGCATCATTAGGGCCAGCATCAGCAAGGATTGGTGCCAATCCTGCGGCCAGCCCATCAGTGGCCTCTTCAACCAAGACCACCTGAGGGCCGCTGAAAAAACCCTGTGTTTTCAATGCGTCAGCCACCGAAGCCATATCGCGGCGCGCATCGGCACCAGAAATACGGGTTAGGCGAAGGTCTGCATTTTCATCGTTGCCAAGAAGTGATTTCACCGCAGATTTTCGGCGGCTCGCAACCTCAACTCCATCAAGGCCGTAAATCAAAAGCCCAGCTTTTGACCGGTCAGGCTGCGCGCAAAACCGCGCTGCATCCCGGCCCGAAAGCTTCATGAGCTAACCAATTTATCCGCAGCGGCGAGGATCTGTGCGCTGACCAGTTCGGCTAGTTCCCGCGCCAAACGCTCCTCAGCTGCCCGTTTGGCCGTTAGGGTCGCATAGGGCTCAGAAAGGGCATCATAAGCAGCAGAGGCTTTCGCAAGCCCACTGACAGCGGTCTTAACACCGGCAACGTCATGCACCGCATAAGTAACAGTTCCGCGTAGGTTTATCCGCGTTACATCCAGATTTTGCTGAATGGCAACACCAGTTTCCTGCACGTCAATTTGCGTGATGAGTTGATATTCAGCACCATTATCAGAACCAATCCGCCGCTTCATCCGCTCAGTAAAAGCGTACTCCAGTGGAGATGTCGGGTTAGCCAGCCTAATTCGGCCCCGCAAAGCAGATGCCGCGCCACCAGAGCGATGCACGGGCTGAAACCCGCAGCCGCCAAGCGCTGCTAACCCTGCGAGGGTAAAGAATCTGCGATTACAGAACGACATTGACGATCCGGCCTGGCACAACGATCACTTTCTTTGGTGTAGCTTCACCAACAAAGCGCTGAATGGTCGGATCAGCAAGGGCTGTTTCGCGAATTTCATCGACTGAGGCGTCCGCACCGACTGAAATCTTTGCCCGCATCTTACCGCCAACCTGTACAGGCATGGTGATTTCATCATCTTTCAACAATGCAGGATCAGCTTTCGGCCATGCCGTATCGGTAAGCATGACCTCATGGCCCAGTCGAGACCAGCATTCCTCAGCGAAATGTGGGGTCATTGGTGTCATCATCCGGACAATGGCCTCCAACCCTTCACGAAGGGCAAAACCGCCGTCTTTTGCATCGAATTTCGACACGCTGTTGGTGAGTTCATAGATCCGTGCGACGGCTTTGTTAAAGGCAAAGCCCTCAATATCGCCAATTACACCATCAATTGCCCGGTGCGTAGCCTTACGCAATGCAACGGCTGCTTCGCTCATCTTCTGAGGTGCCGGCTCACCCGCTGCTGGCAGGTTATCCACCGCGCCGTCAACCAAACGCCATACGCGCTGGAGGAACCGCCACGCACCCTCGGCGCCGGCGGTGGTCCATTCTACATCACGCTCTGGCGGGCTGTCGGATAACATGAACCAACGGGCGGTATCTGCGCCGAATTGTTCAATGATATCCTCAGGATCAATGACGTTTTTCTTGGACTTCGACATCTTGATTGAGGGCCCGACCAGGATGTTCTCGCCGGTCTTGTGATGGCGCATGTTGCCATCCTCATCTGTGGCGATCTCCTCCGGCGCGGTCCAGCAAGCAGGTTCTGCTACGCCCTCGCGGGCATAGGTTTCATGGCAAACCATGCCCTGTGTGAACAGCGCATTAAACGGCTCAATCGCTGTTTCAGGCAACCATCCGGTTTTATGCATCGCCCGCGCCCAGAACCGGGAATAGAGCAGATGCAGGATCGCATGTTCAACGCCGCCGATATATTGATCAACGTTCATCCAATATTCGGTATCTGCTGCTGAGGTTGGTTCTTCGCATTTCGGCGCTGTGAACCGCGCGAAATACCATGAGCTATCGGCAAAAGTGTCCATCGTATCGGTTTCACGTCGCGCTGCCGCATTACATTTCGGGCAGTTGACATGTTTCCAGGTTGGGTGATGGTCCAACGGATTACCGGGGCGATCAAAGCTGACATCCCATGGCAATTCAATCGGCAGGTTTTCCTTTGGTGCCGGAACAATGCCGCAGCTATCGCAATGGATAACCGGGATCGGGCAACCCCAATACCGTTGGCGGCTAACGCCCCAGTCACGCAGGCGGAAAATTTCGGTGGCCTTGCCTGAACCAGCGGCCTCAATACGAGTGGCAACTTCTGCTTTCGCATCTTCGATGCTCATGCCGTCCAGAAATGCTGAATTAATAATGGCACCGGGTCCGGTATAAGCCTCATCGGCGACATTGAACGATGCCGCATCCTGATCTTCCGGGCACACGACTGGCGTAACTTGCAGGCCATATTTACGGGCAAAATCAAGGTCGCGCTGGTCATGTGCCGGGCAACCAAAAATCGCGCCTGTACCATAGCCCATAAGGACAAAGTTGGCGACGTAAACCGGTAATTCCCAATTGTTATCAAAGGGATGGCGTACTTTCAGCCCAGTATCAAACCCCAGCTTTTCGCCGGTTTCAACTTCGGCTTCTGATGTGCCGGTACGACGGCATTCAGCATTGAACTCGGCCAGTCCATCAACCTTACCCTCCAGCGATTTAGCCAAAGGATGATCGGCGGAAATTGCGCAAAAGCTGGCACCAAACAAAGTGTCATGTCGTGTTGTATAAATTTCAACGTCCGCATCATCGGTCAGGTCGTTTTCAACCATTGCGAAGCGTAGTTGCATGCCAGTCGATTTGCCGATCCAGTTGCGCTGCATCAGCCGCACTTTTTCAGGCCATTTATCCAAGCCATCAATTGCGGTCAGTAATTCATCTGCCATGTCAGAGATGCGAAAAAACCATTGTACCAGCTCGCGGCGCTCAACCGGCGCATTTGACCGCCAGCCTTTGCCGTCAATCACCTGCTCATTTGCCAATACGGTGTTATCCACCGGGTCCCAGTTCACGACAGAGGCTTTTTGATAAACGAGGCCAGCTTCCATCATGTCCAGAAACAGCGCCTGTTGCTGAGCATAATATTCAGGGTCACAGGTGGCGAATTCACGGCTCCAATCCAACGATAGACCCATGGATTTGAGCTGTGCTTTCATTGCGTCAATATTCTGATAGGTCCAATCGCCGGGGTGAACATTCCTCTCCATCGCCGCGTTTTCGGCCGGCATGCCAAAAGCATCCCATCCCATTGGATGAAGGACATTATACCCCTGAGCACGTTTATAGCGGGCCACAACATCGCCCATGGCATAGTTGCGGACGTGGCCCATGTGGATGCGCCCTGAAGGATAGGGAAACATCTCTAGCACATAGTATTTTGGGCGAGTCGGATCGCGCTCTGCTTTAAAAGCGTTCTGGGCGTCCCATGCGGCGCGCCACTTTGGTTCAGCGATTTTGGCGTTATAGCGCGACATGCAGCGCTCTCCTCAAAACAGGTTGTGCTTTGAGAAGCGTTCTAGGCGGCGTTGCGTGTTGTTTCAACCGCGTTAGAGGCAGTGTTTAGCCTTGCTCGCGTTCTGCCAAGCGTAATTGCCGCGCGCGAAGCAAAATAGCATCCTCTAAACGACGTGCTGTAACGCCCGAAACCGCCGCAGTCACCCAAGCGCCGGAGCCGTCGCGAATTTCGCGGAATACAGCAACTTTCAACGCTGAAGTGGTGAGCTGTGGGCTCTTTACATAGGCGGCTACCTTAAAGCGCTCATTCGGGGCATCAGGGCTGGACGCCCAATCAGTAGCAATTACACCGGTGAATGGGTCAGTCGAATTGAGTGGAAGAAACGCCAAAGTGTCCAGTGAGGCGACCCAAAGGTGCTTGTTGACTGGAGAGAGACCACCACTGGTACCATTGCTGTCACCACCAAACAGACTAAAACCAGGAATGTCGCTAAGTGTTGCGCTTTTCGGATCCGTTAAAAGACCACCACTGGTGGTATCTCTATCATCGCGTTCTGGAACGGGTTTGCCGTTGCAAGCAGTTAACAAAACTGCCAGGCCAATCATAGCTGAGATTCGTAGGATGGGTGACATCGGCCAAGGCTCCGTTTCAGTTTGATTGTTTCTACGTCTCGAATTGGTTGGTGTAAAGACGGTCAAGAGAAGTAAAGCGAGGCAGAAGTAGGGTGATTTGTTGCACAAAAATCACAGCTAGGGCCAAGACCGCTCTCTCCAGCCAATTGAAACTTGACCAAAACCGCTTGGTGGAGACTTTAGGAGCGCTCACTAAAGAGCAATAAAACAGATCTTCAATCTCTGTGAGGGACACAATGAAGAAAGCTCTATTCGCCACTTCAGCGCTCGTCGCTGCTGGCCTCGCCACTTCAGCTTCAGCTGCTGAATGGTCATCAAAAGTAAACGGTTACTGGTTTGTTGGTATCGCAGCTAGCGACGACGACAGCGGCACCGATGGCATCGGCATCCTGCGTGACGGTGAAATTCACTTCAACGCTTCTTTGAAAGCTGACAACGGTCTGACTTTCAAATCACGCGTTGAATTGGAATCATTCACTTCAGGCGACCAGATCGATGAAAACTGGGCGTCAGTAGGCGGCTCATTCGGTACCATCAAAATCGGTGGTGACGATGATGCGTCTTACAACAACAACGTTGGCATCATCTACGCACCAGGCGCGCGTGTTGGTTACTACGATGCGTTCTCAATCAACACCACTGGCGGCGCGTTCACCGACGGCCCATCAGTAGGTGGTGACGGCCTTGGCATCCACTACACTTCACCATCGTTCAACGGCTTCTCAGCTGGCTTCACATACATGCCAAACTCAGGCATCGACAACGCTGCTGACAACAACAACGTGAACTTTGAAGCGAACAACTTCTGGGCTGTAGGCGCAAACTTCTCAACTGAAGTTGACGGCTTCGGCTTCGGCATGTCAGGTGGCTACACCGACGCAGCAGGCGCAAACAACGACACATATACTGTTGGTGCAAACCTGTCAGCTGGTGGCTTTAAAATCGCTGGTACATTCGAAGACGACCAGACCGATGAATTCGCTGTAGGCATGCAGTACTCAGCTGGTCCAATGACCATCGCTGGTGGTTATGCTGACGACGACGGCGGCGACCAGACTGCAACCGGTTGGTTGACATACTCAATCGCTCCTGGCGTAAGCGGTACTGTTGCTGTTGAGTACGTAGAAGACGCAGCAAACAACGAAGGCCTCGGCGGCCTGGCTTACTTGTCTCTGAAATTCTAATTTCAGAAACAGAGCCTAACGGCTTTGGGGCGGA
>JBMYPG010000129.1:0-9601 GCA_049600095.1 Pikeienuella sp.
CGGCCCGTTTGAATTTTAAATTGATGAGTGGATTAGCCTATGGCCTGGTCCAGTGTTTTGCGGAACACATCGACCATCTCATCAATGTGCGAATTCTCTGCAATGAACATCGGCGCAACGATACCGCAGTCACCGGTAAACTTCACATGCATACCGTTCCAGAACATATCTTTCTGTAACTGCTGGCCGCGGCGGCCCGGTACGCCGTCATGGTGCAGCTCAACACCTGACATCAGCCCTATGGTGCGAATGTCGCGAACCAACTCATGGTCGCGCAGGCTCATGATCGCATCTTTGAAATATGGTGACATGTCCGCTGCACGCTGGAACAGGCCTTCATTTTCATAAATGTCCATGGTCGCAAGACCAGCGGCACATGCTGCTGGGTGAGCAGAATAGGTGTACCCGTGGAAGAACTCGATGGCATTTTCCGGGGCAGAATTGGTGATTGTCTCATAAACATCGTCAGTCGCTGCTACCGCACCCATTGGGATACAACCGTTGGTCAGCGCTTTTGCCATCGTGCAGATGTCTGGTGTTACACCAAAATGCTGGCTGGCAAAGTTGCTGCCGAGCCGGCCAAAGCCGGTGATAACTTCATCAAACACCAACAGAATGCCGTGTTCATCGCAAATCTGACGCAAACGTTCCAAATATCCTTTTGGCGGAACCAGTGTGCCGGTGGAACCTGCAACAGGCTCAACAAAACAAGCAGCAATGGTTGAGCCGCCATATGTTTCACAATGGCGCTGCAGGTCATTCGCCAACTCAACACCCCGGTTTTCGGGCTGACCGTCGATGAACAATTCATTCTCATCGAACGTATGACGCAGCGTTACCACGTTTGGAATGACTGACGAGAAGGTTTCGCGGTTCTTAACCATACCAGCAAGGCTGACGCCGCCGATGTTGACGCCGTGATAAGCACGCTCACGGCTAACAAACCGGGTGCGATGGCCCTCACCGCGCGCGCGATGGTAAGCCATCACGATTTTCAGCGCTGTATCAATGCTTTCTGAACCAGAGTTCACAAAGAACACATGATTGATTTCTTCTGGCAGCAAGTTGGCAACGCGACGTGCCAGCTCAAATGAACCGGGGTGGCCGAGCTGAAAATGCGGGGTGTAGCTGTTTGTCGACATCTGATCGAAAACAGCCTGCGCAATTTCCTTACGGCCATGGCCAGCAGGACAGCAGAACAATGCGGAAGAACCATCGATCAGCTTTCCGCCTTTATGGTCCCAGCAGTACACACCTTCGGACTGAACGACGAGGCGTGGGTTTTCCTTGAAATCACGGTTGCCTGTAAATGGCATCCAATGCTCTTCCAAAGAGTTGGGGCGGGCGGGCAGGCCGTTCGGTAGATCGTGCATTGGTGTGCTCCACAAATTTTGATTCCAGACTTTTGTAATCACCCAAACTTAGGTAATGATAGCGCCAGTTGGACTTTTTAGGTGTGGGCCAGAAATGCGGGAAATGTTGTTTCCTATCGCGCGCGAAGATGAGCGCACTTTGCAATCACAGATCCGAGAGGAACTGGAGCGTGCGGTGGCATCTGGCCGGTTCACCCCCGGTGATCCGGCGCCCTCAACGCGAAAGCTGTCAAAGGCACTTGGTGTCTCCAGAAACACAGTCTCAATTGCCTTCCAGGCCCTTGTGGATCAAGGCGTCTTAGAGGCGCGTGAACGGTCTGGTTATTACATCGCGCGAGTAGAAACTAACCGCCCGGCGGTGCCAAAAGGCGATAGTCAGATTGATTGGTCTGACCGATTGACTGCGCGACCTTCGGGATTTGAGCCTGTGCCGCGCCCAGATGACTGGCGACAGGCACCTTATCCGTTCATCTACGGCCAGTTTGATCCAACGCTTTTCCCAATCTCTGAATGGCGCGATGCAACACGCAAGGCGATGGGGCGTCGTTGGTTGGAGGACTGGACCGAAGATCGGTATGTGGACGATGACCCAATGCTGATTGATCAGATCAGGCGCAGATTGCTGCCCAGACGCGGGGTGGCTGCTGATGAGGATGAAATCCTGATCACGCTTGGTGGCCAAAACGCCATTTACCTTGTCGCTGAACTACTCATCCCGTGGAACGCCCCGGCGGTGATCGAAGAACCCGGCTATCCCGATGCAAGGGCGATCATGGGCGCGCGTACACGGAATCTGAGACCTCAACCCGTCGACGACCAAGGAATGATCGTTGATGAGCGGTTAGAGGGCGCGCGGCTGATCTATACGACCCCCAGCCACCATTACCCAAGCAACGTCACCATGTCATTGGAGCGTCGCACCGCATTGCTGGCCGCAGCGGAAAAATATGATTCCGTGATTTTGGAAGATGACTACGAACCAGAGGCCAGCGCTGTATCTGCGCCAAGGCCTGCATTGCGTTCACTAGATCGGGCAGGGCGGGTTGTTTACACCGGTTCTTTGTCCAAAAGTATCATGCCAGGCCTTCGGCTGGGCTACATGGTTGGTGCGCCGGAATTTATTCGAGAGGCACGTGCATTGCGCCGCATGCTGCTCCGTCATCCACCGGGTGTGAACCAGCGCGTAGCGGCCTTGTTCATGGCTGCAAGGCACCACGATATGCTGCTGGGGCGCATCAGGCGAGCAATGGCTGCCCGCAGAGAGGCCGCAATTACAGCTCTAAGAACCTATGCACCAGACTGGCGGATAAGTCCGACCGAGGGTGGCGGTGGCTTGTGGCTCAGATGTCCAGAGGAACTAGATACGAGAACACTAGCCGTTGAAGCGATGAAGGATGGGGTCATGATTGAGCCCGGCTATGTTTGTTTTGCCGCATCACCCCCGCCACAGAACTATTTCCGGCTCGGTCTTTCTGTTATTTCCGCTGACAAAGTAGAAGAAGGAATCCGCCGGTTGGCTGCCGCTGCCGAGAGGGTTCAGACCTAGGCAAAACTCCTGATACCTTCCAATGCGGTTAAGGCAATCAGGGCTTGGCCAAAGTAATATGTCACCCAGATGAAAAGCGGGGCCCATTTCGGCACCCGATCTTTCCAAACAAAAGTCTCGCCAGCCAAAACGCTGTCAGATGCGATAAACAATGCTGCCCCCACCATCGCGGGCCAATAATAGGTCGGGGCAGTGATCGCAGCCGCACCCATCAATAGGATGGCAATCATATAGACGGTGACCGGCAGTTTCATCTCAGCCAAATGTGGCCACATCCAGCGGGCCACAACCACGGCATAGATTAGCGCACCAACACAGCCCAACAATCGCATAGGGCTAAGGTCTGGCGAAATATCGCTGAGATAAAGGAGCACAATAATATAGAAAATGTGCCCGATCAGAAACGACCCAAGCCCGGCCATAAATGCGGCCTCTCCATCCCTCGACAGCGCGGCATCACCCAAAGCGCAAAACGCCAATGCTGCGATCAGCAACCAAGAGGAATCAGAGTAAAACGCGTAAACTGCCAGCAGCGCAATCGGCAGGGTTTTCAGGATGGTTCTAATCAAAGATGGCGGATCACGCAGATACACAAAGCCATAGAAACAAGAGCAAACGACCGAACTGATCAGAACTAACGTCATATTAACCTCTAATAGGCGACATTTATTTTGGAGGTAACGCACCTACAAAATTTAGGCCAAGATTGATGAGCTCAGACATCACGTCTGGATCGTCGAACAAGTATTCCTCAAACTCAACAAAACCACCCATTTTACGGCCGGTCATCTCCATCGGTGAAACTCCGGGCAACGCCAAAGCTTGTTCATGATTATCTTTGCCAACCCGAAACATGCCGCCGCCCTTGTGAACGCCGCACAGCATGTTTCCATGCAGCATGAAACAGAGCCCGCCGAACATCCGTTTTTCGGATAATCCGTCCATCACACCCAATGCCGCAGCCAGCTTTTCATAGTTTTCCTGAGAGAACGCCATAGTCTTACGCTATCCCAATTACCGCAGGGGTCAATGCACCTGTTTCATCTTCGACTTGTCCGAACTTTCGCCGGGCTGTATGTCGGCATTTAAATGCGGCTTTGAAACCTGACGGTGGCCTGAATGAGCAACAAACGATCAATATTTGAAGAGATTTCGACAGATCAGGCGGCACCAACTGCGCCCGTATCGGTGGCTCCTCAATCCAATCGAACAGCAATTCGCATCTGGCTGGGCGTGCTATTGGCGATGGTCGCCTTGATGGTGATCGTAGGTGGGTTGACCCGTCTGACTGATAGTGGGCTTTCCATCACCGAATGGAACCTGATCATTGGTGCTTTGCCTCCGCTGTCAGAGGCTGACTGGAACGCAGCATTTGTCGCTTATCAAACAACTGACGAGTATAAGTTGCAAAATAACTGGATGACGCTGGCCGATTTCAAACCCATCTTTTGGTGGGAATGGGGACATCGTTTTCTGGGTCGAGTAATGGGTGTCGTTTGGCTGATCCCGCTATTGTTTTTTGCTGCAACTGGCGCAATTCCCCGCGGTTGGATTGGCCGTTTGATATTCATTGGTTTTTTGGGCGGTCTGCAAGGTGCGATTGGTTGGTGGATGGTCTATTCCGGTCTATCTATCCGCGTTGACGTTGCGCCTTACCGTTTAGCCACGCATTTGGGCGTTGCCTGCCTGATTTTTGCGCTGATCCTTTGGTACATCCTGCGCCTTGGTCACCAGGAATGGTCTCTACTTCAAGCACGCCGCCGCCGTGTTCCTGGCTTGGCAGGTTGGTCGCGCGCCGTCGCTGGCTTGCTTTTCCTCCAGATCCTGTTGGGCGCATTGGTTGCAGGCGTGGACGGTGGCAAATATTTCACCGATTGGCCGATGATGGACGGGCAGTTTTTTGCTGAATCAGCGACTGAAATGACACCATACTGGTCGAACTTCTTTGAAAATCCGGGCATGGTTCAATTCATCCACCGCATGACGGCATACGCTTTGGTGATTGTTTCAATCATCTTCACGCTGCGCGCACGAAAATCAGGCCATGAGCGGATTTCGTTTTGGGGACTGGCCGTTGGCGCGTGTATCGTGGTGCAGGTTGTTCTTGGCATTGTCACCCTGATGCATGCTGCCCCAACCGAACTTGCGTTGGCTCATCAATTAGCTGCTCTCGCCCTTTTGGCGGTGGTCATGCGCGCTAAATTCGAAGTAGCGTATCCATCAGAACAGAAAATCAGTGCATGAGGCTGCAATGACCCTCCAACCCGTTATGACAACCGCAGAGGCGGCGGAATATCTGGCCGAGATTTTTCCGGCGGTGGATGGCAAATTCGAAATACTCGAGCTGTCATCCATGGGTGCGCGATTGCGGATGCGGGTAAACGACAGCAACATTCGACCGGGTGGCACGGTGTCTGGCCCTTCGATGTTTGAGCTTGCTGATTGCGGGTTTTACATGGCCGTCTTGGGTATGATCGGGCGTCAGGCGCTGACTGTTACAACCAACGCAAATATCAATTTCCTTAGAAAACCTGAGGCTTGCGATATGATTGGTGAAGCACGCATCTTGAAGTTAGGTAAACTGTTAGCGACTGGCGATGTCACGATGTACAGCGAAGGTGACGATCAGCCAGTTGCCCATGCGACCCTTACCTACGCGATCCCGCCGAAAGGCTAGCCATCTTCGTTCTTGGCACCAATCTTCACGCCACAGTCAAATTCAACACGGCTGATATCGAATATCTCCGGGCTTCCGTCATATTCCTGCTCGGTGGTTAAACCATTGGCATAATATTCAGGTTGGGTCGCCCTTGTTGACACGACCGGCGCACCTTGCAGCCCCATTGCGCCAGCCGATTGATGGATTTTAACTCCCGTAAAAAACAACGAGGGTTCATGAAGGGTATAGCCGAATTTCGGGCCACCAGTGAACATCTTCGCACTGTTATCACCACCATTGAAATGGACACCATAATAACCGTTAGCGCGTGCGATCGGGGCCAAAGCACATAGCGCACTGCTGACGATTGGTTGGTGCAAAGGGGTAAAGGTTGAACCGCTGACCCGGATCACATCTGGCTCGTACGTATCAACAATCAACTTTGCCTGCCGCTCAGCATCCGGCACAATCAATTCGCCATTGCAGGCCGACAATGCCGCTACGAGAAACAGCCCAACTGATTTAAGCATTACAGATCCCCAAGATATGCACTTGCCACCACGATAGGCTGTGCAGGGCAGGGCGTCGACCCTCAGATGGTGAACATTGCCAAAATGACCACTGTCATTAGTGAGCCGGACATAAGCAAGTTGATCCGTCGCCGTGCGATTCTCGACAACTCCAATCTCTCCAACGATACGCCTGCCCATAACCAGAGGAGGTGAACGGGAATCCAGATTGAGTTTATGACGACAAATTTAAACAGTAACTCGGTTGAAGGTGCAGATGGCCAGATTGCGAACCCGGTGAATAGCGCAGAGTTAACCGCATATGCCTTGGGGTTTATCGCCTGCAAAGCAACGCCGCCCAATAGTCCGGGCGGTGACTGGTGGCTAATGAACCTTATCTCTGCCCCCGCCGTCGCGATGCGAAACGCCAAATAGGCCAGATAGCCAAATGACACGACGGCAAGAACGGTGCGGATGATCGGGTAGTCAAATATGATAGCGGCCATGCCGGTGATGACCGCCACGGCAACCAAGTTGGTGCCAATGAAAAGCCCGGTTAGAAACCTCAACCCGGCCTTGGCCCCGAAACCAGCCCCAACCCCGGCGGTCGTTAAAACGCCGGGGCCGGGTGTGATTAGCAAGAAAAAGACCGCAGCGGTGAATGCGATCATTGTCTAAGCCTTACCTCAGCGGAATATTTCCACCATGTCATGCGGAGTTACCCCGTCTTTGATTTCCTTTAGCCGAGCAAAAATCATTGCAGTGAAAAATGCCATCAGACCGCCAGTGGTAGCATTTAGTATCATTTGAACGATTCCGGCGACACCATTTCCTAAAAACGAGGTGGGAATACCTATGATTATTGAGGCGATTATGATGATGATAAAGAAAAGGATTGAGACCCCGACCATCGGCCAGCGGTAATCTTCGGTTAGCCGGAATGAACGAGCAATAGCGCCGAAGCCCGCATTGTCATATAATATCGCGGGTATCACCATGCTTACACATGCTACTACCCATGATAAAATTGGCAGCCCAGCGATCAAGCCAAAAAGCGGGTGAATGAGGAAAAACATTACTACTGGTATCGAACTGACCATAAGCACTGCCACCACAGCAATCATATTTACGATAATTGGAACGATGTTGCGAAATGCAGTGGAAAAATAACGTCCAATTTCAGTGGGTGCACCGATACGCGTATCATAGGCAAGCTGGATCAAAAATGCATTTAGCACAGCATAAATAACCGTGGCTATTAAACCGATCACAATGAAAGAGAGGATAAAGCCTGTTCCAAAAAACGTAGCAGGATCAAGTGTAGATTGATCACCCATTAGTAACGGTAGAAAACTGGCACCAAGGCCTACGACAAAGACAATCATGATCAAAATGTTGAAAATGATGCTAAATCCGATTGCTTTCAGGGCCTTTTTGAAAAAATAGCTGAACGTGTCATTTAGGATGCTTCCGATTCCAAGGGGCAATTTTCTTTCCTTTGTTTCTCTATCTTTCGACGCTTAAGCGTCAAATATTCTGTCAATATACGGATGCTATATGCCTAAGCCGTAAGCGTCCAGACATACCTTTTTCATAAAACAACTAATGCCCTATCCCCTCAGGCGTCAGGGCATCGCGCAGCAGGGCCAGTGGATGCGCGCGTAAAGTTAGGCGGGTGGCGACATAATCCTCTACCACCTGTTCGCCCTCTGTCATTTTGGGCAGTGTGATTGCGGCTTCGGTGATGCCTTCGCCTTCTAATAGCCCGGAAAACAGAGGCAAGGGGGCACGGGATTTGATGGCTTCTGCCTGCCATAACGCCTCACGCCGCCCGATGCCGAGGCTGTGAAATGCATCGGCTTCGGCCAGTGCCTTGATATTGCGGGGGTGTAGGCCCGCGCGGCGCCACAAGTCCTCTACCTCAAAATACCCATTGCCCCGTGCGGCGGGAATCCATCGTCCCTCACTCTCTCGCAAGGCCTTGATCTGACGGAACCCCAACCGCAACGCCAACCCGCCGCGCCCGTCCCGTTCCATCACATTATCCCAATATGATGCGTTAACGCAGATTGGGCGTACTTCTACGCTATGTTCCCGAGCGTCCCGTACAATCTGTGCCGGGGCATAAAACCCCATGGGTTGAGAGTTCAGCAAAGCACAGGCAAAAATACCCGGATGCCATTTCTTGATCCAGGCAGAGGCATAGACCAGCAGCGCAAAGCTGGCGGCATGGCTTTCAGGGAAACCATATTCGCCGAACCCCTCAATCTGACTAAAACATCGCTCAGCAAATTCCTGCTCATATCCGTTTGACAGCATCCCGTTGATAAACCGCTCTCGGAACGTATGGATCGTGCCACTCTTACGGAATGTCGCCAACGACCGGCGCAATCTGTCTGCCTCGCTTGGGTCAAAACCTGCGCCGATGATGGCGATCTGCATTGCCTGCTCCTGAAACAACGGCACGCCCAGTGTCTTGCCCAGTACCTCACCCAGTTCGTCAGAGGGAAAGCTCACTTTCTCCTCCCCCCGCCGTCGCCGAATATAGGGGTGAACCATGTCACCCTGAATGGGGCCGGGGCGCACAATGGCGACCTCAATCACCAGATCATAGAAATTGCGGGGCCGCATTCGGGGCAAGAAATTCATTTGCGCCCGGCTTTCCACCTGAAACACGCCCAGACTATCTGCTTTGCAAAGCATGTCATAAACGGCCGAATCTTCTGGAGGGATCGACGCGAGGTTATATTCCGTGCCGTGGCATTCACGGATCAGATCCAGCGCCTTGCGAATGCAAGTCAGCATGCCAAGGCTCAGTACATCGACCTTTAGAATGCCGAGCGCGTCGATGTCATCTTTGTCCCACTCAATGACCGTGCGATCCTCCATCGCCGCGTTTTCGATGGGGCACAACTCGTCCAACCGTCCACGGGTCATGATAAACCCGCCAACATGCTGAGACAGATGGCGGGGAAATCCGATAATCTCATTCACCAACCGCAGCGTCTGCCCCAGTCGCCGGTCGTTCGGGTCCAGTCCTACTTCGCGAATGCGGTCAGCGACCACGCTTTCGGTGGACCAGCCCCATATCTGACTGGCCAGTGCCGCGACAGTATCAGCAGACAGGCCCATGGCCTTGCCCACTTCTCGGATTGCGCGGCGGGCGCGGTAATGGATAACCGTTGCGCATAACCCCGCACGCTCACGCCCATAACGTTCATAGATGTGCTGGATGACTTCCTCTCGCCGCTCATGCTCAAAATCTACGTCAATATCAGGCGGCTCATCCCGTGCCTCTGACACAAACCGTTCAAAAACCATACTGGCAATCTCTGGCCCAATCGCGGTGACGCGCAGCGCATAACAAACCACAGAATTGGCGGCGCTACCCCGGCCCTGGCACAGGATCTTTCTGCTCTCCGCAAAATCAACCAGATCACGAACCGTCAGAAAATATCGGGCATAGTTCAGCTTTTGAATTAGGGTCAGCTCATGTTTCGCCATTTTGGTGACG
>JBMYPG010000130.1:0-9544 GCA_049600095.1 Pikeienuella sp.
TCCAGCGCCACCGGCAGATAATGATCATCAAGGCGAGGGATAGAAGCCAAGAGCCCGCGCGCGTAGGGATGCACCGGAGTCTTCAGCACTTGCCGCGTGGTACCTTCCAGCACAATTTCACCGGCATACATTACCACTACCCGGTCACAGACACGGGCAATCGCCCCAAGATCGTGGCTGACATAGACCATCGCCATGCCCCGCTCCTGGGCAATGTCGCGCAATAATTCAAGGATATGCGCCTGCGTCGTTACATCGAGCCCGGTGGTGGGTTCATCCAGCAACAGCACTTGCGGTTCACCAGCCAAGGCCATTGCGACCGCGACGCGTTGTTGTTGTCCACCTGACAGTTCATGCGGGAAACGTGACAAGATCGCCTTGGGGTCTGGCAAACGCACCTGCCCCAGCAATTCAACCGCCTTAGCTGCATGCTCAGATGCGGGCACTGAGGAATGCAGCCGCAGCGCCTCGATCAGTTGGGCTCCAATACGCAGGGTCGGGGTCAGCGACTGCCCAGAATTTTGCGGGATCAGAGCCAACTCACCACCACGAATTTTTTCCAACTCTGTACGGGTGAGCGAAAACATGTCCCTGCCACTAAAGGCCACGGAGCCATCCAGAAGGCGCAGGCCACGTTTCAGAAACCCCATGGAAGCCAGAGCTAGCGTAGATTTGCCTGAGCCACTTTCACCGACGATACCAACGCTTTCGCCTTCGACAACAGTAAGGTCGATGTTGCGCAGTACCGGCAAAGTGGTGCCAGACTTAGCCGTAAAGCCAACCGAGATATCACGGATGTCAATAACAGGAGTCGTCATACCGGAGCCTTCTGTGCGCGGTCGATGCCAAGCGCTTTGGCGAGCGCATCGGCGGTCAGATTGATGCCAATGATCAGCGATGACAGGGCAATCACCGGACCCAGAACGCCCCATGGAGCAAACGACATATACCCACGTGCATCGGCGATCATGAGGCCCCAATCAGGTGTTGGTGGTGACACCCCGAAGCCCAGGAACGAAAGCGAAGAAAAGGCTAGTAGCATCCACGACCAGCGCATTGCACCCTCGACCATCAGAGTATCAAGCACATTCGGCAAAAGCTCATGCCGAATAATGGCCATGCGGCCATGGCCACGTGCGCGCGCAGCCAAGACGAAATCGCGAGCGACCACATCATGGGTCGCAGCGCGCGCGACGCGGATCACCGGTATTCCGTAAAAAAACGCGAGTGTTGGGATTAGGACTTCGATACCGGTGCCGAAGGTCACGATCAAGACCAGCATCTTCAGGATCCACGGCAGCGACAGAAAGGCATCGACCACTCGCATCATCACCTCGTCGATACGCCCACCGACAAGGCCGAAGAAGATGCCAACGAACCCGCCCCACGTCACGGCAATGGGCGTGGCGACACCAGTGACCAACAACGCCTCGCGACCCCCGAGAAGAACGCGAGTGAAAACATCACGCCCAACATGATCAGTGCCAAGCCAATGCGCTCCATCGGGCCCGGCAAGCATCAAAGCCGAATTCATCTTCGTATAGTCGTAGGGAACAATCAATGGACTGATCAGTGCCAACACTAGATGGACCACGACGAGTGTCAGACCAATAGCGCCAGATGGGCGGGATACCACATCTAGCAATACCGAAAGCATCCGCGTCAAATGGATGTTTTGACTGGGAACCGAGGCGGTGTTCATTTCTGCCTCATATGCATTGTTCGCAAGCGTGGGTTGGCGATCATCGTCAACATATCCGCCGATAGGTTCACGCAAACATAGACGGTAGCGACAATCAGGGCAATTGCCTGAACCACTGGCAGATCACGATCAGAAATCGAATCGATCATCATTCTTCCGAGTCCGGGATAGTTGAACACTACCTCGATCACCACGACACCGCCCAACAGCCACGCTACAGTAAGAGCGACTACGTTGATTGCCGGTAACAGGGCGTTGGGCAGGGCATGACTAAATACAATGCGCCAGTAGGGCACGCCCTTGAGTGTTGCCATCTGAACATAGTCTCCGGCCATGACCTCAATCACCGACGAGCGAACCATACGGAGGATATGCGCGGTCATCACCATGGTCAGTACCAACACCGGGAGTAAGATTTCGGGGAAAAACTCGGAGGCAGGTGCATGAGCAGGGGTTAGCACGATGCCTGGCAACCAGCCCAGCCAGACCGAAAACAACAGGATCAGCACCGTTGCGGATACAAATTCTGGGATCGTCATGGCGAAAATCGTAAGAGTAGATAGGAACAGATCAATTGGCCTGTCGCGCCAAAGTCCTGTCACCACACCAAAGAAAATTGCCAGCGGCACGCCCAGTGCCAGCGAACAGGCGGCAAGTAAAAGCGAGTTTTGCAGTCGATTGCCCACTAGTTCAGAAATACTTTTCTGGCCATTGGCCGAGACACCTAGATCGCCCCGAATTGCGCTCGCGGCCCAATCTATATATCGCTCGACTGCGGGACGGTTCAAACCCTGCGCCTCGCGGCAGTTCTCAAGGAGTTTACCTTTGGCTTCACGCTCAAGAAACGCGGTGCAGGCGTCTCCAGGCAGCAATTCGACACCTGAAAAAATGATGACGGAAACGATCGCGACCGTCACAGCGCCAAGAAAGAGACGTCTAAGAAGCATGCGCAGCACAGCAATTGATCCTGAAAGCTAACGTGAGAAGAACGGGTCGGGGCGCCACCGATGAACGAAGGCGCCCTGGTTTGCGTTAAATCAGTCTACAGTGATCTTGTGCCAGCGCACAGCGTCGTTCTTGACCTGATCAAGATTTTGCACGCGCGATGACACGCCAACCAGCTTGGTCACAGTATATGGGATCAGCGTACCGCCGTTTTCCCATAAGTGTTGCTGGGCCGCCTGGTAAATCTTTTTGCGTTTATCAAAATCAAGCTCTCGGCGGGCATCGGCCAGCATGGAGTCAAAAGCTGCATCTTTGAAGTAGCTTTCGTTCCACTTGGCGGTCGAAAGATATATCTCGTGCAACGCCTGATCGGCCGGCCGTTCATTCCAGCGGGTCGCGGCGACGTCCTTCTTCATCCAGACCTCGGACCAGTAACCATCCGTAGGCGCCTGTACGACATTCACACGGATACCCGCTGCTGCAGCCTGTTCCTGATAGGCCACGGCCAGCGTGGGCCATGTGGGTTCAAGTGTCGAGACATGCACGTCAATGTCGATACCATTCGGATATCCAGCCGCTGCCAGGAGGGCCTTGGCGCCCTTGATATCTTGCGGGCAGGACATTTCGGCACGGTATTGGTCATTAGGTTCAACCGGTGCATCGCACGCAACGACGCCCTGTCCGCCCAGCACCAACTTAACCAGTTCTTCGCGGTCGGCGGCCATGCGCACCGCTTTGCGGACGCGACGGTCACTGAAGGGTTCCACATCCGTGCGGAACACTAGCCCGCGCCAGTTGCCGGTCGGGATGACCTGCACGTTGAATCTGTCCGAACCGGTTAGCATAACCTGCTGTTGTGCGGTGATGCCGCGCTCCATGTCGATCTGGCCGCCCAACAAGGCCTGAAGCCGAGCCTGGCCATCGGCGATCCCAATCACTTCCATGCGTGCGACGCCGGGTGCACCTTCCCAGTAGTCGGGGTTGGCCACTAGTACAGTGGTGCCTTCCGCGTCAAAGGTTTCAACCATGAAAGGGCCAGTGCCGTTACCAGTTGTAGCAATCGTTTCACCCGAGCCTTCGTTCAACATCCGGAGGCGATAATCCATTAGCTGCAGGGGCATGTCCGCAAAAGGCGTGTTCAACGTGATCTGAACCGTCATGTTGTCCAACGCCTCAACCCCAGTGATCATCTTGACCGCCGATCGAGCCGGGCTGTCGCTGTCCGGGTCTAGCACGCGATTTAGTGAATACACCACATCGGCAGCTTCGAAAGTGCTGCCATCGTGGAATTTTACGCCTTCACGAAGTGTGAAGGTCCAAACGGTGGCGTCTGCATTAGCCTTCCAGCTTGTTGCCAAATCCGCCTGAGGCTTGCCATCAAGGCCCGGGCGTACCAGACGATTCATGATCTTTTCGGTGATCTGAAACACTCTCCCTTTCGAGATCGGGTCCAGGCTGGACTGAGCGCCAAAGCCAAGCTCGTGGGCTTGACGGAATGTGCCCGTAGGTTCGGCTGCTGCCATGCCAGCGATCAATGCTGACGCAGCAGCCAGCTTCAAAAGTTTTTTCATATTTGCTATCCTCCCAGTGATGCGATGTCGGTTATTGATCCGCTTTAGCAAAATGTTCTTATCCGCATGGTCTTTGAACAAACGCAAATCGAATTTACCATAGATAGTATTTTTTTGATCCATCTTGGCTTTATAAATACAATCTACCACTCAACTATTGGCCTTTGACAGGCTCCAGACAAATACAGTTTATTGGGAGATGCATCCAAAAACTGTATATGTGAGTCGCCGCAGATGAAAATAATAGCAATTGGTGGGGGTGGCTTTACCCATGGTTCGGAGCCCAATCTAGATGACTTTTGTCTGTCTGAAACAAAGTGCTACCGACCGCGCATGGCATTTATTGGCACGGCAAGCGACGATGACCCGTTAAAGATCGAACGTTTTAGAACGCGTTTTGCGGACGTCGCGTTGTCACTGGTGCACTTGCCAATGACATTAACTGCGGCCCAGCTTGCGCACAACCTTGAACAGGTTGATCTTGTTTATGTCGGTGGCGGGGATACAGAAAAAATGGTTAATGCGTGGCGTCGGGATGGTTGGGCTGATGTTCTAAGCAAAGCCTGCCAGTCTGGAGTCATACTCGCTGGGGTTAGTGCGGGAGCAGTTTGCTGGTTTGACACCTTCCTTTTCAACGCAGGCAATGAGATAATGCGCCCTTTGCCGGGGTTAGGTCTGATCCCGATGGGAGCTTGTCCGCATTACTCGAGCGAAACGAATCGTCGCACCGCGCTTCATGCTGCAGTCGACACTGAAACGATGCCGGCCTCAATTGCGATTGACGATGGTGTGGCGGTTACGTTTGAAAACGGGCACCCCACACGCATTTGCATCGCCCAGGAAGGTGCGAGCGCTTACATGGTCTGGCGGAGCCCGCAGGGTGCAACCGAAGAGATCTTGTCAATCGAGTGATCGGGCAGCCTCGTCCAGAAGCCAGTTTTGAACTACCGAGACCTCGCGCGTGCGGGGGCTGCTTGGGCGGCTGAGCAGGTAGAAAGATCGATGGGGAATCAGATCAATATCAAACGGCTTAAGCAACCGGGCGCTGTGGACATCGTTTTTTACGAAAGGAAATACGCCAAGCGCGGCACCCTGCCCGTCAAGCGCCGCCTGCAGCACAAGGTTAGAATCGCGGATCGTGGTTTCTGAAACAGGCTGAAAATCAGTCACGCCAGCCAATTTGAACCATTCTGACCATTCCGACTTGTCTCGCTGATGAATCAATGGAATCTTGGTCAGGTCAGATGGCTCTTTCAACCCGCCGCAGGCATCAACAACATCGGCCCGTACAATCGGAGAATAAGTGATATCGAGCAGTTTCTGACTGTTCAGCCCAGACCAATCCCCATTGCCCCAGTCCACCGCGAGGTGCGACATCATCATCACCGCGTCGGTAATGCGCGGACTGTCTTGCAATACGAGTTCGATGCGCGGGTGAGCCGCCCGGAACCGGGCCAGCCTTGGCACCAGCCAGCGGGACCCAAAAATCGGTCCGACCGCCAGTGTCACCACCTTGCGTGCCGGGTTCATATGGGTTTCAACCTCGGCCCGGATGTCGTCAAAGGCACGGGTGACAACCTGGCTTAGCGAGCGGCCTTCATCGGTTAAAACAACCGCGCGGGTCTGCCGAATGAACAGTTTGCAGTTCCAGTCCGCCTCCAGCTGCCTGATCTGGTTGCTGACAGTGGTAGCGCTGACGCAGAGTTCGTCTGCGGCATCCTTGAAACTGAGGCGGCGCGCGGCAACTTCGAAGGTACGTAATGCCGTCAAGGGCAGATTTTTGGGCTTTACCGACAAGGGCGAATCCAATGGATGCTATTTTCTTTATCTATACACACTTGATAATTTACTTGTCGAGACGGATCACCGTTGAGAGGCTTGCAAATGAACCGACTAGGCCAAGAAAATGGAAAATAAATCACTTCACCAAAGAAAGCGCCGCCGCCGTCCCAAAACTGCTTCTGGAATAACTCAACGTCGTGCGGCTCCGGTCACCGGGCGCCTGATGCCGCTTGCTCAGGATGATATGGAGCGAATCAGCAAAGCGTCTTTCGATATTTTGCAAGACATCGGGTTGAGTGACGCCTCACCGGAGGCCGTCCAGGCAATTGTTGGTCGCGGTGGCCGGGTTGCTGAAGATGGACGACTTCTGTTTCCGCAGTCTCTTGTCAAAGAGGCGCTGGCCGGATTGCGCCGTGATTTCACGCTTTGCGGCCGCGATCCCGCACTGGATATGGAAATGTCCCGGGCGCGGGTTCATACCGGATCGGGTGGAGCATCACCGATGGTGGTCGATCTAGAAACCAGGCTATATCGCCCGGCGATACTCGCAGATCTTTATGATGCGGCGCGTCTTGTTGACACATTAGATAATGTTCAATTTTTCTCGCGGTCGATGGTGGCGAGCGACATGGAAAGCTCTCATGATCTAGATATTAATACGGCCTATGCGGCTCTATCAGGAACGTCCAAACACGTCATGACTTCATGCAGCACGGCCGAACACGTGCACGAAATTTCCGAGATGTGTTTTCTTTTGGCAGGATCCGCCGAAGCTTTTCACGCGCGCCCCTTTTTGTCGCTTAACATCAACCACGCAGTACCACCGCTACGATTTGATCCCGAAGCCTGCAATGTGTTGCTAGCTGGAGCAGATCTCGGGTTGCCGGTCATGGTGAATACCTTCGGGCAGATGGGTGCATCCAGTCCAGTCACCATCGCTGGCTGCCTTGCCCAGACCAACGCCGAGACCTTGGCTGGCATGGTTCTGGCGTGGATCACCAACCCGGACGTGACCGCAATCTATGGAGCTCGTCCAATGGTCACCGATCTGCGTTCGGGCGGGATGGCAGGGGGGAGCGGCGAACAGGCAATACTAACGGCGGCGGCAACCCAGATGGCGCAATTTTACAACCTGCCAAACTCGACTATCGCCGGAGCGACTGACAGCAAGATTGCTGATGCGCAGGCCGGGTATGAGAAGGCCCTGTCCGTTACCATGGCCGTACAGGCAGGTGCTAATCTGGTTACACAGGCAGCGGGCACACAGGCCGGGTTGATGGCTACCTCGTTCGAGGCCTATGTCATCGACAATGACATGTTGGGTGCCATTCGCGGTGCTGCCAGCCCGATTGAAGTTGATGCGAATACATTAGCCGTTGATGTTATCGCGCAGACCGTGCGTGGCGAAGGTCATTTCCTTGGTCATCCAGATACCTATGCGCGAATGAAATCTGATTTTGTTTATCCCGACCTCGCTGACCGTCAGGCTCCAGATGCATGGCTTGCCAATGGGGCGCCAGCAATCAACAACACGGCCCAACGCGCCGCCAAGGAAACGCTGGCAAACTACTTTCCCAGCCACATACCCCCGGATATCGATCAGAGAATTCGAACCCGTTTCGATATCAAACTTCCACGGGAAAGGATGTGCCAAGCATGAAAATTCTGGTGATGGGCGTGGG
The DNA here is from genome assembly GCA_049600095.1 of Pikeienuella sp. Lineage (GTDB taxonomy): Bacteria > Pseudomonadota > Alphaproteobacteria > Rhodobacterales > Rhodobacteraceae > Pikeienuella. The sequence goes on from JBMYPG010000130.1 coordinate 7,683, forward strand.
CGCCATGGGATCGGTCTACGCCGCCCTTCTTGCTAATGCTGGGCACGAGGTCTGGGCGGTCGACACGTGGGGGGATCATGTCGATGCCATAAATGCCAATGGTTTGAGGTTGGAAGGCGCCAGCGGGGATCGGGTGGTTACATCCATTCGCGCAACGACCGACGTTACGCAGGTTGGCCCGTCTAATCTGTGCCTTATTGCTACCAAAGCCTCAGGCGTGGGACCTGCTGCAAGAGCCGCTGCTCCAGTAATTGGGCCAGATGCTCTGGTCCTAACTATTCAGAATGGATTAGGGGCCGGAGACAGGATCTGCCAGCATATTGCACCAGACAATGTGTTGCTGGGCGTGGCTGATGGCTTTGGCGCCTCGATCAAGGGGCCAGGCCACGCGCATCACAACGCCATGAAGCTGATCCGCATTGGCGAGTTGCACGGTGGGCTGACACCACGGTTGAAGCGCTTGGAGAATGTCTGGACAGAGGCCGGTTTTGACGCACACGCATTTGAAAACATAACCCAGCTGATCTGGGAAAAGTTCCTCTGTAACGTCACCTTTTCGGCGCCCTGTACCGTGTTTAATGAAACAGTCGGAGAGTTGATGGCAAATCCCGAGCATTGGGCAATCGCTCTCGGTGCGATGCGCGAGGCTCACGCAATTGCAGTTGCAAAGGGTATTCCACTTGGGTTTGATGACCCGGTCGACTATGTCACAGCATTTGGCGCGGGCATGCCCAAAGCGCGCCCATCAATGTTGCTTGATCACATGGCGGGACGCACTTCGGAATTGGATGCGATCAATGGGATCGTCCCAGTTTTGGGCCTCGAGACCGAAGTGCCTACCCCTTATAACAATATCCTGAGCGCCATACTGCGTCAGCGCGAAAGCCAGTTTTTGAGGCAAAGCACATGAATATTGGTTCTTTTCTCTTGGGAACAAAACCGCTTTATGGCGTATTTTCTGGTGATATCGTTACCCCGGTCAGCTTTGATTTCTTGCGGCGCTATCCGACGCTGCGCGACGTACTGGACGACAGTGCATTGGATCTAATGAAACAGAATATCGAGCTCAATCGCCCGATTGCGCTATCAGATATTAGGTTCCTGCCACCTGTTCCCAACCCGCGTAAGATCGTCTGCGTCGGAATGAATTATCGCAAGCCCTACCCACTTGATGGTGTCGCCCCACCAGATCCGGAAAATATCATCCTGTTTGGCAAAGAGCGCGAATCGATGCTTGCTCATGGAAACGCACTCGAGAGCCCAACGGGTGAGGCTGCGCATAGCTTTGACTACGAGGGCGAAATCGCTGTAGTCATAGGCCGGACGGCACGGCGCGTAACCGCCGATTACGCCATGTCGCATGTGCTGGGCTATAGCGCTTTCAATGACGGATCCGTGCGCGACTGGCAGAAGCACTCGGTCTATGCCGGTAAGAATTTCGCCCGTTCGGGTGCCTGGGGTCCTTGGATCACAACCTCTGATGAACTACCTCCACCCTCGGATTTGGAACTAACCGTCACTTTGAATGGCAAGTTGGTGCAACATGCCTTTGGTCGCGAGATGATTTTTTCAGTCGCCAAACAGATTGCGTATGCATCCAAAATTTTCACGTTGCGGCCTGGCGACGTCATCGCTACCGGCTCACCAGATGGGACTGGCGGCAGCCGAAGTCCGAAACGCTTTCTGACACCCGGAGACACAGTTACTGTCTCAGTCGGGGCGGCTTGCACACTGATAAACTCGGTTTGAGGCGATTTCGATCTCGCGGATCAGATCGCTAATGCTCATGCGGTCCGCACGCGCTGGCAGAATAGTTTGACCTTCACGCCTGACATGTCTACCACTAAGAAACATAAATCTCG
>JBMYPG010000131.1:0-9406 GCA_049600095.1 Pikeienuella sp.
TGTCCTGACGTTATTGCACTGGGCTGCATTGCACGAATGGGGCGGCATTGCGCCTGCCATGGTCCATTTTGCACCGCTGATTGCAGCGGCAGTCTATCGGCTCGGCTGGCGGAAACGTCGTGTGGTCAGTCCAGATCCATCTTGATGGATGCCAATTCATCCAGCTTGGCAATGCCCAACTGGGTCATCACAGCACGAACTTGCAGGGCCAGCAAATCCAACGCACCAACACCGCGGTCGCCCAAACCGCCCATCGCATAATAAGGTAATCTTCCTACCAATACGAAATCGGCACCTAGGCGCAACATCCGCAACACATCTAACCCGTCCGCGATGCCGCCATCGGCCAGAATGGCAATCTTGCCCTTTACCGCATCAACAATTGGCGGCAACAGCTCAACACCCGCTGGCGCAGCGTCCAGTTGCCTGCCACCATGGTTTGAAACGACAATCCCATCCATGCCAATTGCGGCAAAGGCTTCGGCATCTTTCGGCGACATCACGCCTTTAACAATAATCTTGCCATGCCAGCGATCACGAAGGGATTTCATCTCCTCCACCCCGACCTGACGCAGGGTTTCGCGAAACATCCATTGTTCAATCGCGGCTGGCCCGCCGGTGACATAGGGCGCAAAATTGGGGAACCCTGGCGGCCCGCGCCGCGCCTGCGCCAAAGCCCAACCGGGGCGGGACAGCACGGCTTTCAGTTTCATCATCGCGGTGGGTGCGCCGGTTGACCCCGCCCGAACTGACCTTTCACGCCACTGCCACCCCGGAATATCCACCGTGGGCATTAGTGTATCCACATCCAACGCTTTCATCCGTGCCAGAATATCATTCTGAACATCTGCGTCGCGCGGCCAATACAATTGCTGCCAAGGTGGCCGCCCCGCATCCCGTGCCACCGATTCCGTACTGTCTGTGGAAACGACCGACAAACAGAATGGCAGGTTCAGCTTTGTCGCCCGCGCTGCCAACATTCGGGCCGCGTGCGGGTGGAACAACCCGCTGAGCCCTACAGGCGCAACACCAAAGGGCAGCGCCCATCGACGGCCCAGCAATTCGGTGCTGGCATCAGGTTCTGGTCCTGCATCCCTAATTTCTGGCGTTAACCGCACCCGGTCCATCGCGCTGTAGTTTCGGGCAAGCCCGACATCACGCCCGATTCCGCCATCCAGATATTCAAAAGCAAAATGCGGCAATCGCCGCTGCGCAGCCAAGCGAAAATCCGACAATGACGCCATTCCAGATGGCAAATCAGGCAGGGATAGCTCCATCGGCATAGTCGACCTCAGCGCAGGTTTCAGGCAAAAACAAACCCCGACGCCAGACGACGCCGGGGCTGCGCTGCACGCTAATTCAATGCTTAGCTTTTGGCCAGCAGATCGCGAATTTCGCCCAACAATTCCTCTTGCGTAGGGCCGCTTGGCGGCGGTGGTACGGCTGCTTCTTCTTCCTTCTTCGCGGCCTCTTTGACCCGGTTCATCGTGCGAATAATCATGAACATGATCCATGCGACGATCAGGAAGGCAATCACGGCATTAAAGAACACGCCCCACTTGATCACAGCCGCCCCTGCCTCTTCGGCAGCGGCCAAGGTTGCAAACTGTCCTTCACCCAGAACGGTAAAGATGTTGGTGAAATCGACCCCACCCATGAAGTAGCCAACGACCGGCATAATGACATCGCCAACCATGGATTTTACGATTGTCGTAAACGCGGCCCCGATAATGATACCGACTGCCATATCAAGGACATTGCCCTTAACAGCAAAATCTCTGAATTCTTTGAGCATATCTCGCTCCCCTCAAGCTAGTTTCGCTAACCAGCCCCCGACCCGGTGCAGACAAAGTTCCCTAAATGCGGCATTTTTGTGAAAACTGTCAAATTGCATGGGGTATTGAAGCCTCAAGCGCCAATAATTGCGAAACCACTTGCCCCGGCTGGCCACGCGGCCATAATTGATCAAATGGTAAGCAATGGGCATTGGACCGGACAGCGTGAATCAAGTCACTAAGATACCCGAGCATGTCGCAATCTATCGCCGCATGCGTGACATGATCCTGTTTGGCGAAATGGCACCGGGCCAACCGGCAACAATTCAGGGGCTAACAGCCTCCATCGGTGCCGGAATGACCCCGGTGAGAGAGGCGATCCGCCGCCTAACAGCAGAGGGTGCCTTGCAGTCGCTCGGCAACCGGCGCATTTGCGTGCCATCGCTGACGTTATCGACCTTGGACCAGATTGAATATGCGCGACTGTCGATCGAGCCCCATATCGCCGCATTGGCAACATCACGGGCAACGCCGGAAATGATCGATGAACTTGAATCGATTGACGAAGTTATCGATACGGCAATCAAGACCGGCGATATTCAAAGCTATCTGGAAAACAACTATCGTTTCCATTTCCGTATCTATGAGCAATCCGGCGCTGATGTTCTTCAACAGCTTGCACTTGGCATGTGGCTGCGCATGGGACCGTCGCTGCGGGTGATCTGTGCCCGCTATGGTGCCAGCAATCTGCCAGACCAACATGACGTGACGATTGATGCCCTGCGTCGTGGGGATAAAAAGGCTGTATCAGCAGCTTTGGCAGCGGATATTCGTCAGGGTGTTGCCCACATCCGTATGTCATTGACGGAAGCCTGACACAGCAAATCAATAATTTGATCAAATTTCGTTGACCCGACTCTGGGTGAGGTGATATTTGATCAAAATACGTTGCGATCACCAATGCCAATCGGCCCGATCCCGGCCCGAAACAGACCTCAGAATTTTCAGGAGTGTGCCAGATGAATATGATTACCAACCATATGCCCACCGCAGAGCTTCAGGCGCTGGACGCTGCACATCACCTTCACCCATTTACTGAGGGTGATGAGTTGAACGCAAAAGGCGCACGCATCATCACCCGCGCCACTGGTTCGCGTCTGACAGATTCCGAAGGCAATGAATATCTCGACGGCATGGCCGGCCTCTGGTGCGTGAACATCGGTTATGGTCGCGATGAATTGGCCGAGGTTGCTGCCCGCCAGATGAAAGAACTGCCCTATTACAACACCTTCTTCCAAACCAGCCACGTGCCTGCCATCGCTCTGGCAGCTAAGCTGGCAGAACTGGCACCGGGCGATCTGAACCACGTGCACTTTGCCTCTGGCGGCTCCGAAGCAAACGACACCAACATTCGCCTTGTGCGCCAGTATTGGGCGATCAAAGGCAAGCCCACCAAGAAAACCATCATCAGCCGCAAAAACGCCTACCACGGCTCTTCCATGGGCTCCGCCAGCCTTGGCGGCATGCAGGCAATGCACGATCAGGGCGGCATGCCGATCCCGGATGTAGTGCACATCGACCAGCCGCACTGGTATGTCGAGGGCGGCGATACGGACCCGAATGAATTTGGTCTGGAACGCGCACGCCAGTTAGAGGCTAAAATTGCTGAGCTCGGCGAAGATAACGTTGCAGCGTTCATCGCAGAGCCTATTCAGGGTGCAGGCGGAGTGGTCATTCCGCCCGAAACATACTGGCCTGAAATTCAGCGCATTTGCGATGCCCATGAAATCCTGTTGATCGCTGACGAAGTGATCTGTGGCTTTGGCCGCACCGGTCAGTGGTTCGGCAGCCAGACGCTGAACATCCGTGCTGACGTGATGACCATCGCCAAGGGCCTTTCATCTGGTTACGCGCCAATCGGCGGTTCAATGGTATCCGACGAAGTTGCTGCTACGTTGAACAGCGCTGAGTTCACCCACGGCTACACCTACTCCGGCCACCCAGTTGCCGCCGCCGTCGCTCTCGAAAACCTACGCATTCTCGAAGAAGACGGCATTGTTGAACATGCTGGCAAAGTCGCTGGTCCTCATCTGGCAGAAAAATGGGGCCAGCTTGCTGACCATCCTTTAGTTGGCGAAGCCCGCAGCATCGGCATGATGGCCACATTGGCACTATCACCTGATCCGTCCGCCCGCGCGTCATTTGCTGGCGAAGGTGGTGCAATTGGCCTGATGTGCCGCGAGCATTGCTTTAACAACGGTCTGGTAATGCGTGCTGTTGGTGATCGCATGATCATCTCGCCGCCGCTGATCCTGACCACCAGTGATATTGATGAACTGGTTGGCAAAGCGGCCAAGGCGCTGGACCTGACGATGGCAGAGGCAACCGACAAGGGCCTGATGAAGTCGGCTTAGAACTGCTACATTGTCATCCCCGCGCAAGCGGGGACCTCCATGCGCAAACGCACCGATAGCGGTAATCCTTACTGCACGAGGCCCCCGATCCAGTCGGGGATGACGGCACCACAAACACCCTCCTCGTAAGGGACCATCCATGGACCTGCTAACCGCCAATGACCACGCCGGGGAATACCCCGCATCATGGTATGCTGCCACAGCAACGCCAGCGCCCCAACGCCCGGCAGCAAGTGGTGCGGTCAAAACCGATGTTTGTATCGTTGGCGCCGGGTTCACCGGCCTTTCAGCCGCGCTGCATCTTGCCCAACGCGGGTACAGCGTAAAAGTGGTCGAGGCACAGCGCGTCGGCTTTGGCGCATCAGGCCGCAATGGCGGTCAGGTCGGCATGGGCCACCGCATTGATCAGGATGAGCTTGAGGATATGGTCGGTGACGCCGACGCCCGCCGCCTGTGGGACATCGCCGTTCAGTCGGTCGATCTGGTGCGTGACCTCTGCGCCAAAATGGGCGAGACCTTCACGCCCGGCATTATCCACGCCGACCACCGCGCCCGCTTTGTCCCGCACAGCCTTGCCTACGCGCGCATGCTGAACGAAAAATACGGCTATGATCAGGTCCGGGGGCTCGAACGCGATGAAATGCGCGCCATGGTCGGGTCAGACGCTTATCACGGCGGCTCCATCGACCTTGGCTCAGGCCACATCCACCCCCTTCGATTTGCGCTTGGCCTGGCGCAAATGGCGGAGGATGCAGGCGCGACAATCCACGAAGGTTGCAAAGTCATTAGCGCCGAAAATGGCGTGGTCAAAACTGATGCAGCCGAGATCACCGCTGATCACACCTTGCTCGCCTGCAATGGCTACCTCGGTGCCCTGAACGACCGGGTGGCAGCGCGGGTCATGCCAATCAACAACTTCATTCTGGCGACAGAACCGATGGACGCGGCCCAGCAAGCGGCACTAATTGCCAACAACCATGCGGTCGCTGACAGCAAATTTGTAGTGAATTACTATCGATTTGGAGAGGACGGCAGACTGCTGTTCGGCGGTTCCGAAAGCTATGGCTATCGTTTTCCCAACAACATCGGCGCCAAGGTCCGCAAGGCGATGCTGGCGATTTATCCCGGGCTAAAAGACACCCGCATCGACTATGCATGGGGCGGCACATTGGCCATCACCATGAACCGAATGCCCCATTTCGAACGGCTGGCAGGCAATATGCTAAGCTGCTCAGGCTACTCCGGCCATGGCGTTGCGTTGGCCACTTTAGCTGGCCAAATCGCAGCAGAAACTGTGGCAGGTCAGGCAGAACGGTTCGATCTAATGGCCAAAGTCCCCACCCAACGCTTCCCCGGCGGCGCTGCATTACGCTCACCCCTGCTGGCGCTAGCAATGCTGTGGTTTTCACTGCGGGACAGGTTGTAAGGCAATAGTTGTTCAATCCCAGCTTCTGATGGATTGGCTAGAGCTTGAAGTTGTCTGGGTCCGAAGCCCAGCATTTGCAGAAGTAGGCGCCAAGGAAGCCTGGCAGATGGCGCCAAAGCTGGCGGTCGACCTGCTCTGATAAAGGGGTAGATTTTGCCCTCAGCTGTCTAAACCTTGATCAAACCGATATAATAACAGCCGATAGGGCTTCCATTCATCCTCAGAAATAGATCGCACCATCAAACTTTGGGATCAATCAAATTGGCCTGAACTTACGCGATATCGAGTCACTCGCATAACCGTATTTGCAACCCGAAAAAAAACTCGGCCACCAAGTCAAACTGCGATATACATTTTGCCCGCCGCAGGATCCAATAAATTACCTGCACAGGTGGTACCAGCTTCTAAAGCATCATTAGTTCGCCAGCCTTTTATGACCGACTTCCCCCCCCTTTTTTTGACCAAGGAAGTCTCGTGAGTTTTGCCATTCTCTCTACTTTCATTTCAGCAGTAGACAGCCAGATCGACCTAGCTCCATCGAGTTAATGCGGCTAACCCTATAATTTGATTTCGTTATTTCTCGATAGGTACTGTTATACTCGCACCGTATTATAGGGCGTTAAACCACTTCCATGCATCCTCGGCCCGGAATCATAAAACCAATGAGTTTGAAAAGGTATTATTACGAGATCCGTTCTGTGGCCTGCATTTGCAAGAAACTGTTCTATTGGGCACGCAGAAGTTACAGGGAAAGATTGCACTAACGAACCTATGCACATTCGCAGCGGTTTCGCTTGTTTCGCAGGGGTTAGAAAGTCTGGAGTTGCAAACCCACCTTGAGTTGCCGCCGCACGCCATGGCCCCCGTTTTCGGTTGACCAGAATCTGCGCATAAAATGCCTCGCTTGAATGGCCAAAAAAATACGCGGTCTCGGACTATTGGGGTCTTAATGCCAACTTCGTCCAGCAATTCGCCTATAAAACGGGTGTCTGGTTGGTCGTATGGCTACTGCTGACCCTTAGAGTTTGGAGCAATCAGCACAATGCCGTGTTTGCGCGCGGTTGACTGCCACATATCTATCATTGACAGGCCAGACCGCCCGGCACCATGAAACAGAACCACTACAGGCGGTAACTGCCGTAAAGAACGCGGTATGAAGCTGTACCAATAACGCTGCCCATTTCGTGTCGATATCTGGTGCCAACCCACGGCCGCGCCAACTGCAATCTTAGGTTCATACACATATGCACCAATTGTTGGTTCATGCAGATCGGTGCGGCTGAATTCGGTGAAGCTTGCAGGTGCTGCTGCCGCTGCTCTCGGCGGCATTACATTGGCAAATTCTGTTAGACTATTTTTGGGGAGATCGCCTTCTGGTTTGGCTGGTGGTTTTGGCCCACGAGATAAATGGCGACCAAGCTGAGAGCCAATGCAGTTATGGCTCCGGCGAAGCTGTATACATAATCTGGCATGATAATCAGTCATCGCCTTGCTGTGGCGTTTCTGTTGAAACGGTTGGAAATAGCCAGCAGTATTTCTACCTCTCAATGTATGAAAGCCGCAAAACGGCGTATAGGATCATGAACTTGGGTAATGCACACCTTTGAGCGTGTTCATCATGTGGTGCAGGTTGTTTTAGCCTCTGACGGTGCCGATGTCTGGCAGAAGGTATGCGCCCGCTGTGAACGCCTATTCATAGCTCGGGTATTGGGGCGTTCGACCGATAGCGAGCAATGCAACCGCGATGAACATAAGCGCAGGGGCCAATGCCAGTGCTGTTATGCCAGTCGCATCGGCCAACCAGCCGCCGATGAGAGGCAGGATAAAGGCGAGGGCAAAGCCGATTAGAGTCATCCCGGCGCTGAGCCTTGTCACCGCGCGCCCCGTGGCAATGGCAGGCGGCAGTGACACCAGCAGGATCAGCTTTACGGTTGAGGCAAAGCCCGTGAGAACCGCCGCGCCCCATGATGCCCAACCATCCAGCAGGACAAACCCGGCAAAGCCAATCAGAGAGAGAACCGCCGAGATGGCCATTGGTTTTCGCTGCCTGATCCAATGCGGCGCGGCGAGTACGGTGAATGAGCTGAGCAGCGGCATGGCATTGAAGATGAAGAGCAGCGGTTCGAGCGCCTCGGTTTCCCCCCTCGCCCGCAGGATCGTTGCCATGAAGGCGTTGAGCGCCAGAAAGGCGACGGCGGAACTGGCCAATAACAGCCCGTATTGCCAAACGCGAGCATCATTCCAGCGTGGCAGGGCGTTACCTGTGGATGGTTGAGGGGTGTTGGTGGGCTTGTCGGGGGTGCGTAAAACGAGGACCAAGGCGGCAATGGCGGTGATAGGCACCGACCATAGGATTAGGGCGGCGGGCCATTCGCCGCCTGCAAGGGGGAGGATAATGGGTAGGGTTAGACCAGCACCCGAAAGTTCCCCCACCATCATCCCGTTCAGGTAAACGGCGCTGCCAAGTGCGATGTGGGTTGGTGTCCAGACCCTCGTCGCGGCGGGCAGGGCGGTTTGGAAGACGGCAATGCCCAGCCCCATGATAATGGAGGCTGCAAACAGGAGCATTGGAGATGGTGCCTGCCCCCGCGCGACGGAGGCTATGATCATCACGATCATACCGCCCGCAATGGCGGTGCGCAGGCCAAAGCGTGGGATGATCCATGCGGCGGGCAGTGCTCCGAAGGCGATGGCGACGATCGGCAACATGGTGAGGGCACCGATGCCAGCCTCGCCCAATCCAAAGCTGTCAGCGATGTGGTTGGCCAAGGCCGGGGCAGCGAGAACGGGCACACGCAGGGTCCAGCCAACCAGCCAGAGGGCGAAGAGCATTCCATAGGGGATTTTGGGCGTGGCCATGGGGAGCCTCATGAGATTTGATCGCTATGTGGCCTATTCCTATGCGCGTTGAGGAATGAAACCTATCGAGATTATCTGCCGTTTATGTTAGATAAACTCACATCATGGAGAACCTTAGACACCTTCGCGCCTTACAGGCATTTGATGCAACGGCGACGCAATCGAGCCTTAGCAAAGCGGCGGATGTATTGGGTGTGACCCATGGTGCCGTCAGTCGCCAGATTAAGATCTTGGAAGAGCATTTGGGGGTGGGCTTGTTTGTTCGGCGACCCAATGGTGTTGAGTTGACGGATGCGGGGAAGCGGCTGCATCAGTCAACGCAGCAAGGGTTTTCTGCGCTTCAGCTAGGTGTTCAGGATGTTCGGCGGTTGAACCGGCGGCAGTCAATCAAAGTGTCATTGCCGACAGCGGTGGCGTTGAAATGGTTGGTGCCGCATTTGCCTGACTTTCACAAATCTCACCCCGGTATTGCGTTGTTTCTGGATACTGACGATGCGGTTACGGATTTTGATGGGTCGGAGGTTGATGTGGCTTTGCGGTATGCTACGTCAGTCTCTGACGATCTGTACTATGAGAAATTCTCAGATGAGGAGCTGATTGTTGTTGCCGCGCCTGCGTTGATTGAGGGGGCTGACCTGCCGATGTCGGCAGCGCAGATTGCCGGCCTGCCGTTGCTGCATGACAGCTTTAACACCGGGTGGGATGAATGGGCGGTGCAACAGGGGTTGTCGCCAGAAGCAGTTAGCGCGAGGGGTGTTCGATATGCGGATAGCGCGGTGGTTCTGGAAGCGGCTATTGACCGGCAAGGGGTTGCGCTGGCTCGGCGTATCTTGGCCGAACGTGACCTGGCGCTGGGGCGGTTGGTGCGGCTGGATGAAAGCCGCTTGCCGTTAGAACGGAGCCTGTATTTTGTGTGCCGAAAGGGCGAACAG
>JBMYPG010000132.1:0-9301 GCA_049600095.1 Pikeienuella sp.
TGCCGCGGCCAGCATGGCCGAGCCGGTTGCCTGCGTGACCAATTCGCTGTTCGACGATTATTCGTGGATCGAAGCCGGGGACCGCGTGCTTGTCATCGGTCCGGGTGCGATCGGCCTGATCGCGGCGCAGGTCGCTACCGCGCTTGGCGCCTGCGTGACAGTGCGCGGAACAGCAAAAGACGGGCAACGGCTGGAGCTTGCCGCGCGTCTGGGTTTCGAGACCGAAATCGCATCTGACGGTACAAAGGGCACTGATTTTGACGTGGCCGTGGAATGCGCCGGCAACGGCTTAGCCTATGCGGATGCGCTTCATGCCACGCGCAAGGCGGGCCGGGTGATTCAGATGGGGCTGTCGGGTAAGACCGCCGATCTGCCTGTCGATCTGGTTTGTTACAAGGAACTGCAGCTCCGGTCGGGCTTTGCCTCGACCCCCCGTTCGTGGCGGCGGGCGATGCAGTTGTTGAATGATCAACGCCTTCACCTGGAGCCGTTGGTTTCCGATATCATCCCGCTGAAGGATTGGCGCACGGGCTTCGATCGCTCGTTTGCGGCCGATGGGACAAAATTTGTCCTGTCGCCTGAGGCTGGGGTCACTGCATAAAAGTGACATTATCGTCCGGTTCGATCGAACGAACCGGGAACTTATGCGGCATCGCGAAGATCATTTTTCCAAAGTGGCCTGAGGCGATCCGGGCTGAGTGATGGGTTCATGTTCCATAGGTAGTCGCCAGTCAATCCGACATGGTTTGAACGACAGTTATTTTCAGCCCAGCCCCGATGGGGACTGAGCTAGTTCTTCCTAGGCCACCCTACCCCAACCGTTTCCTTTCCACATACACCCTCAACCAAGCCCAATAGTGCGCCTGATTGCGGAAGCCTTGGGCCTGCGCTGCTAGGTCCTTGGCGTGGTCGGTTGGAATACCACCCTCGTGGATATCATTGCCGGATGTTCGAGATAACGGTTTAGACGACTCAAACTTACAAATCGTTTTACAGAGCAAACCGATTTAACTCGAGAAAAAGAGTTCCGTTTTGTCTTCTTTTGCGTTCCGCTTTCGCCGATAAAAACTTTAAATCATTGTTTTAAAACGATAATTACCCAACACGTGGTACCCGCGGCCGGAACAGGCGTAAATCTCACTGCATTGTTTTTATGATGATTTTTTGATTTTAACACAGGTCATTGAGTGCCTATTAGGTGATTTTTGAGTTCCTTTTCAAAGGTTACAGCGGTTGTATTTGGACTTACTCTTGAAGATCTCTTAGACGCTGCTCTAATTTTGTTTATCACACTTTGAACTGGTATCACTTTTATAAGCTCAAAGGCACAAGTTAACGTCAAAAGCAAACAGAGAGAAAAAATTTTATCTCTTTAAGTCAATACCCTAAGAGTAATATCGCAACGCCCTAACAAAGGTTAATAAGGCCATTAAGGGGATGACGATTGTGACGCCAATGACAAAATCATACCCGCCATATTGCCAAAGAAGCGAGCCAAAGATCGGGGCAATTGCTGTGCCTATTACAAAACCCATAGCAAGTAGGCCGGCAACCACACTAAAATCACTGCGCCCCAGAAACTCTGCAATCACTGTCGGACGAATTATAGTAATCACGCCAAAACCAGAGCCTTGTGCCACAACAAAATCAATATCATCCAAGTTGAGACACCGACAAAATAGAGAGCACAGCTGTCTAGCCCCCTATATTTGTCCACTAATTTTTGGTTTCTCTAATAGGGTTTCTGGGGCTGGCTGTCGATCCCCGGTTTTTAACGACTTAGCGAAATTGTTCGAGCCCCCGCCTGGGAGGAGACGGGGACCCGACTTGTTTCTATTAAAGAAACAGGGTCGTGATCTGCGGCACTAACAGGATGAGCATCAGAACCATGATCTGAATTCCAATGAAGGGCAGGAAGCTCTTAAAAATGTCAGGCAGAGTAATTTGCGGTGGAGCCACGGATTTCAGGTAGAAAGCCGCCCCTCCGAAAGGCGGTGACAGAAAACTCACCTGCATGTTCACGCAAAACAACACGCCAAACCAAACTTGAACCGCCAGCTGCGATTCCAGACCGCCGGTCAATCCCAATTCGTCCCAGGGGAGTTTGAGAACAATGGGCAGAAAGACCGGCATGACCAGCAGAACGATCCCGGTCCAATCCATGAAGGCCCCCATGAACAGAAATACCGTCATCATGATCAACAGAACACCGAGCGTAGGCATGTCCAAACCGACGATCAGATTTGCCACATAGGTCGGGCCACCTGCGATCGTGTAGGCTCCGGCCAGCGCAGTGGCACCTATTGTCACCCAAATAATCGTCCCCGTAGATTTAAAAGTTCTCATCGAAGCTTCACGCAAAAGCGTCCAGGAGAACTCCCCTCGGAGAACGATCAATATCAAGACCGCGACCGAACCAATGCCGGCGGCTTCGGTGATCCCAGTTATTCCGCCATAAATGGAGCCAAGGACCACAAAGACGATCAGCAGCGGAGCAACCATTCCTTTCCCGTTTTGCCAAGCCGCCCGAGTTCGTTCGCGACCGACGACGAGGGCAAGAAAGGCGAAGAGAGCGATAGAGAGAGCAGCTGATTTGACCATGAAGCCGACTGATATGTAGTTCGTGTCAGCATCAATCTCGCCAAGGGCATTGAAGAAGATTGCGCGCAAGAGCAATATCAGTGATCCAGCACCAACGATCATGGCGATCAGCGCTAGGCCATACATTCGCTTTTCGCTGCCAGACAGGTCATCTTCGGACGGATCCGGCAACGGTGCCAGATGAGGTTGAATCCGTGTACGGATCAATATGTACGCAATATAGCTAAACGCTAGAATGAATCCTGGAACAAACGCCGCTTGAAATAGCGCGTGAATAGATGTGTCGGTGACCAGGCCATAGAAAATCAGAACGATGGACGGCGGGATCATCGTGCCCAGCGATCCGCTGGCACAGATCGTGCCAATAGCGAGGTTCTGATTGTAGCCAAGTCGCAGCATCTGCGGCAGCGCAATCAGTCCCAAAAGCACCACTTCGCCACCGATGATGCCAGACATTGCCGCCATCACAATTGCCATGAGCGCCGTGACCACAGCAACGCCGCCTCGGGTACGATTCAGCCACACGGCAAGAGTCGAGTACATGTCTCGCGCAATGCCGGAGCGTTCCAACAGATTTGCCATGAAAATGAACAAGGGAACCGAGACCAGAACGTAACTTGTCGTGATCCCGTAAATGCGTTGGATCAGGATATTTAATGGGCCGGTGCCAAATTGGCCGAACAGGAGGTCTGGACCGAATTTCATCACCATGACGACAACGGCCAGGAAGCCAGAAGCGAAACCTAGGGGCATGCCGATTGCAAGCAGCAAGAGCATGCCTGCAAGTAACACGAGCGAAATCGTTCCAATATCCATTACTGTGCCCTTCCCTGCCTCAGTTAAAATTTATTCATGCTTGCCGCCGGAAGGGCGGGAATCGTCCATTCCTTGCACGCCGTTTTTTGAATGATCTTCGGCCCAGTCCTCATGATTTGCCGCCTCACCAGTTGGGCGTGCATCGAGATGATCTCTGGCGAGATCTTCAAAAAGGTCTTCGAAATCATCCTCGCCGTAGTGTTTTTCTCTCTGATCCGTGTTCCAGTCGTAAAGCAGGTTGGAAATCGCCTGGAGCGCCAACAGCGCCATCGTGATAAGGATAAGCGGTTTAATGGTAGCCGGTATCGGTGGATTAAACTTCGTACCGAACCGCTCCCAATTGAGGAGTTTCTCGACGGCTTCACTATACCCCCCCCAAATTACAGCACCCGCAAAGATGCATACGCAAAAGGTTGAGAGGATGTCGAAGAATCGCCGCATCCAAAGCGGCGCAAGATCATAGAGAATGAATATTCGGATATGGCTGCGTTGCTGCATCGAGTAAAGACCGGCCGTCAGATATACGGCACCCGCAACCCAGAGCGAGGTTTCATTGACCCAAAGCGTTGGTCGCAGGAACATATATCGCAGCACGACCTCCAGAAAAATGATCGAGACAATGAATGCCGGAAGCCACATCGCAATCCGGCTGATGCCCCAAGTGATTGGATCCAGTGGGCCAGTTTTTTCATGTTCAACCACTATCAAGGCCTCCCAGCTTTGTGCGCGACGACCGACTTTCTCGATGGGCGTTTCTTGGATGCCACCGGCCGCGACCGCCGGTGGCATCCATATGAAGAACCCGTGTTTCGAGGCTTAGTCCAGCAGACCGATGCGCTGAAGGAAATCCACGTGGCTTTGAACCAGTTCCGCGGCTTCGGGAGATTTGGCACCCCACTCCTGCCATGCCGCCTGCGCAGCATTGCGGAATGAAGCACGATCTTCGGCCGACCAGTCGTAGGCAGTTACGCCCATCTCAGGCAGTTTCCTTTGCGCCTCACCATTCTGGATCAGAGTCGACATCATCACTTCCAGTGCAAGCGACCTTTCAGCCACTTCAATGATCCTCTTGTGCTGGTCGGAGAGCGAATTCCAGACACTCGTGCGACATGCCAAGTGATCCTGCGACATTGAATGGAAGCCCGGATAGGTCGTGTGCTTGGCAACGTCGTAGATGCCGATGCTCAAGTTGGTCGCAAGCGTCGAAGCGTCGGCGCCATCGATAATGCCCGATTCAAGCGCGGTGATGATCTCGGTGAAATCCATAACAACCGGCTTTGCGCCTAGGCTGGCGAAGATGTCCGACTCCATGCCCGGCGGCGAACGGAACTTGAAATTCTCCAGATCGGCGACGCCGGTCAGAGGGCGGGATGAGTTCAGCGATTCCTGACCGCCAACATGGGAACCGACAAATGTCATACCATAGTCCCCGTAGAGCTCGTTGATTGCCTCCTTGCCACCGCCTTGGTAAACCCAGGACAGGAGTTGAATCGGAGTTTCGTAGCCACCCATCGTGTCGGCAACAAATTGGAAAGCAGCATTTTTTCCGACCTGGTAGCCGCCGTTGGTCATGTCGCAATCAAGGATTCCATTCTTAACGGCGTCGAAGGTCTCCGTGGTCGGAACCACTGAGGACGAATAGAACATCTCGATCTGGAGGGTGCCGTCCGACATGGTGGCCACGTCCTCGACGAATTGTTGTATCGCGACACCGTAGGGCGACGATTGCCCCAGATGGTTCTGGATGCGAAGCGTTGTCTGCGCACCCACTGCCGTGGCACCCGAGATCGCAACAGCGAAGCAGGCCAAATTTTTGGTTAAATTTTTAATCATTAGTTTCTCTCCTTTGTTTATTCTTCCATTATTGGCTGAATAGCTTAGCCGACTGGCTCAGCTACTGCAGCGTCGGCGCGACAGATGCGCTCCATTCATCAGATTCACTTTCTCCTTGGACCTGCTGGTCACGATTTGATATAAGCTGTTTGATATAAGCTGTTTGATATAAGCTGTTTGATTTTTGATCAAAAGTCAATGATAATTTTTAGATGGACATGGGAAAGTCCGGCCTGCTATAATATACCTATGAACGATCTCTCAAAAATGCAGCCGCTCACGCGCGAAAATCTCCCAGAAATCGTATTCGATCGACTGTGCGAGCTAATCCTTGCAGGTGGGCTTGAGCCCGGTCGGTCCGTAACCGTAGCAACTTTGAGCAAAGCCCTCGGTGTGAGCCCTATGCCGATTCGCGAAGCGATGGCGCGGCTGGCCCATATCGGCGCACTCACACGCCAAACGGGTCGCTCAATGGGTGTTCCCACTCTCGAACGAAAGGACTTTGAAGATTTACGGAATGTACGAAACGTAGTTGAGACGGCAGCATTGTCCTGGGCGATCGACAACCGGACGCCAAAATTCATTCAATCTTTGGAAGATCGTCTATCAGAGATGGTTCAGGCCGAACAGGCGTCTGATAATCACAGCTTCATACATTGTAATTATCTGTTTCACTTTTCAATATACGAGCAGGCGGATAATCCGGTCTCGCTTGAAATCATTCGACACCTTTGGCTGCGTATCTGTCCCCATTTTCATCTCCTGAACATCCGCGGTCACCTGCAGATCTCGAATGAGATCCACTTCGAATTGCTTTCGGCAATCAAAGAGGGTGACAAGAAAAGAGCACGTGAATTTCTTTCGAACGATATCAACCGCGCCCACCAAAGGATGGTCACCTACCTTTTCCCAGACACGTCCCAATTGCGGGACGCTCGCTCCGAGCAATAAAAGAAAAAAAGTTCCGATTCTAGAATAGCCATCGATACCTTGGTAGCGTCGCCAGATTAGATCGGCGAACCCTCGCACGAGGGTGGACATAACAGGTTCAAAGCAAGCGAACATCGGATCCGGGAACGCCTGGAGTCGCGGCCTATATGACACTGGTCGGCGTTACCTGTGGTTTTCGGTCGAAGTGCGGACCCCAGATAGACGGTTTGCCTGCTCGATAGAACCAGTCCTCGTGCTAAAGGCCGCTGTAACCATCGGTCAGCGGCACTTACCGTGACAAATTGGGAGCCCTGACATGCTCTGCAAGCGTCACTTTATCGCCAAAGCAATTCCAAGCTGCGCAGCTAACAGGTCGGGCCCCGATGGCCGAAGCCCTGACCGGCGCCAGCCGCGCCGCGGTGCAACGCAACCTGAAATGGAAGGAAGACCGCGGCCTGATCCGCGAGGTGACCGGGCAGGGGCGGTTCAGGATGTGACGGGCTTGCCTTGTCACCTTAGCTTTTCTCACCATAGGCGCTGCCCGTACCGCATCACGCGAGGCGCGGCTGCGGATGCCAAAACGCTGACTTGCGAAAAGCAGGCCGGTGACGATTCGGGCCTGGCTGGTTCCGACACTGGGCGGGGAAGTTCACGCGGGCGGCCCCTTGAAACTCATAAGGGCAACACCGCCAAACTCCGCAAAGTACTGATCTTGGGCCAACTCAGACCGGGCCAGCGCCAGCCATTTCGATGACTGCCAAAGGGGGCGGGACCCCGCCCAATTGAATCTTGCCGCATCAGAAAAATCAGTATTGATCTTTGATCAATTATCATTATAGATGTGTGAATGATCTGGAGCTGGGGGCTGAAAATGAAAGCTGCGAGAGACATCGACGTTGCGTGCATGGGCAGGGTTGCCGTCGACTTTTATGGGCAGCAAATCGGGGCCAGCCTGAGCGATACGCGCAGCTTTGCGCGCTATCTTGGCGGGTCAAGCGGCAATACCGCGGTCAGCGCCGCCCGCGCCGGTGCGCGCTCTGCGATGATTGGAACGGTGGGCAATGATCCCCAGGGCGGGTATTTGCTGGACACGCTGACCAAAGAAGGCGTCGACATAACTTGTATGCGCCGTCTGCCGGGGCGACGCACCGCCATGGTCTTTCTGGCGATGCGCGACGCCGAGGCCGACAGTCTGGATTTTTACAGAGAGAACGCGGCGGACAGTGAAATCGGTCTTGAGAATGTTCCGCAGGGCTTCCTCGACCGGGTCGCTTTCCTTTCGGTCAATGGAACGCATATTGCGGATCCCGGCGCCTGGAATGGCGTCGCGCCGGTATTGCATGCGGCGCGGGACGCGGGTTGCCGGCTGGTTCTCGATCTCGATTACCGGCAGGATTTGTGGGCCGGTTATCCGGGCGGGCTGCAAGCCGCAATGGCGCGGCTTCAACAGGCTCTGCCCCTGATGCAAATCGTTGTTGGCAACCAGCTGGAATTCGATCTGTTCGGCGACAATCCAATCCAGGCGATACGGGCGCTGACCGGCGCCGATCTGGTCCTGAAACGCGGTGCGGACGGTGCGGCATGGTATGGATCCGGTCAGGACACCGTCACCCATGACGTTCCCGGCCTGCCGATCGACGTGGTCAATCCGGTGGGCGCCGGCGATGCATTTCTTGGAAACCTGTTGGCCGGGCTGTGCCGGACCGGCTCTGGCCAGGAGGCATTTGAGCGCGCAAACGCCGCGGGCGCGCTGGTGGCAACCCGGCATGGGTGCTCGATCGAAATGCCGTTCCCTTCGGAGCTTGACCGCTTTCTTGAGACCGGAGATGCACGGGATCCGACGCTTGATGAGCTGCACCACGCCCTGTCCAGGCCCGCATTTAACAAGCCGGTTCTGGCGCTGGCCTGCGATCACCGCGAGCCGTTCAAGGTGCTCTCAAAGAAATTCGACCGCAACGCCGCGGATGTCCGCAAGTTCAAGGCGCTGGTTCACCAGGCCATGCGTGCCACCGCCAGTGGGCTGACCGATGCGCGGCCCGGAATGCTGATGGACAATCTGTTCGGGGCCGATGTTCTGCTAAAGCTCAGCCAGGATGCGATCTGGACCGGACGGCCGATCGAAGTCACCGGAAGCCGCCCGATCGGGTTCGAAGCCGATCCGGGGCTGGCTGCCGATATCGCCAGCTGGCAACCGGGCCAGGTTGCCAAGGTGCTGGTCTGGTCGCATCCCGATGACGATGCGGCCCTGACTGAAACGCAGAACCGGCAGTTGCAACGTTTGCAGGCGGATTGCCGTGCCGCCGGTATCGAGTGGATGCTGGAACTGGTCCCTCCGCTGGACATGGACCGCAGCGACGAAACCCTGCGGCGCGGCGTTGTCCAGGCCTATGAGAACGGTCTGCGCCCCGACTGGTGGAAACTGCCGGGGCTGGCGAGCCGGGACGGCTGGGGTGCCCTGGCCACGGCCATCGAACAGGCCGATCCGTATTGCCGCGGCGTGATCGTGCTGGGGCTGAACGAGGAAATCCCGAAACTGGCCGATACGCTGGCCCTGGCCGGGCAGGCCCCGATTTGCAAGGGCTTTGCGGTGGGGCGCAGCATCTTTGGGAATGCCGCCGAAGCATGGTTTGCAGGACAGATTGGCGATGCGGACGCCATCGAAGACATGGCTGCGCGCTATCGGCAGTGCTGCGATGCGTATCTGAGCGGGCGGGAGGCTGCATAATGCTAGGTGTAACCAAGAAAAGCGCCGCGGCCAAAGATGTCAGCCTGACGGAATGGCCCGAGCCCGAAATCGGGGCTGGACAGGTTCTGGTCGCTGTCAAGGCGGCGGGTATTTGCGGCACCGACCTGCATATCTACCGCAACGAATATGCGTCGAACCCGCCCGTCATTCTTGGACATGAGGTTTGCGGTGTGGTCGAGAAAATCGGGGCCAGCGTCGATCCGTCCTGGCGTGGCCAGCGGATCGTGGCAGAGACCTTTTTCTCAACCTGCGGCCAGTGCAGATACTGCCGCACCGGCCGTCCCAATCTTTGCGCCGAGCGCCGCTCGATCGGAAGTCATGTGAACGGGGCGATGACGGAAAGGCTGACCCTGCCAGTTCAGAATCTGCACCGGG
>JBMYPG010000133.1:0-9291 GCA_049600095.1 Pikeienuella sp.
CTCCAGGGATTGAAAGGTATGACTTCATTAAATGAAAGATAAATTCGCGTTTATTAAGAGAAACTATCGAGTATGGTTGGCCCACCTAATGCGACCTAACCGATGCGGGTGTTCTGATCTTGGATAAGCTGAAAATAACAATCGAACGGGCCGCGGGTTCTGCTGATGTGCAGACAGTGTTCGAAGTGCCCGCACACGAAAATCAAACAGTGTTGGATGTAGTATCCTGGGTACAACAAAATACCGACTCGACGCTGAGCTATCGGTTTGCCTGCCGTGTCGGGATGTGCGGATCTTGCGCGATGATGGTCAACGGCGTGCCGCGCTGGACCTGTCGCACTCATATTTCGAAAGTGCTCGACGGCGACGCAGTGACCATCGGACCGCTGCGCAATTTGCCGGTGATCAAAGATCTCGTGGTTGATATGGACCCATTCTTTGACAAATGGGTCGCCGCCGAAGGGGTGCATCACGGCATCCTCACACGTGATGACCCAATCGCGCCAATTGATGCTGAAAGCACTGACCGCGCACAGGCGAATGCGGGGATCGAGTGTATCAATTGTTCGGTTTGCTATGCGGCTTGCGACACAGTGGCAGGCAACCCCGATTATCTTGGGCCAGCGGCGTTGCAACGTGCCTGGACCTTGCTCAACGATGCAAAGGATGAAGGCCGCGCTGCAATTTTGGACGCCGTATCAGGCAAGGGTGGTTGCCATAATTGCCACTCGATCGGTTCTTGCACGGCTTATTGCCCGAATGATCTCGACCCCTTGTCCGCCATTGCTGGCCTGAAACGGGAAACCGCACGCTCATTCTTCAAAAGGGGGCGCTGATGTTGAACCTCCGATTATACATGTTGCAACGCATCACCGCTTTGCTGATGGCGCCGTTAGTCGTCGGTCACTTGGTGGTGATGATTTACGCCATTCAGGGCGGTCTCAGCGCGACCGAGATTCTGGGCCGGACCCAGGGTTCGGTCGTCTGGTTTCTGTTCTATGGAACTTTTGTGGTCGCGGCCGCGATTCATGGGGCCATTGGACTGCGGGTCGTGGCGCATGAATGGGGCGGGCTGAAAGGCACCGTGCTGGATAGCTTTATGTGGATTGTCGGCATTGGCCTTTTCGCGCTTGGCGCACAGGCTGTTTGGGCTGTTACGTTCGCAGGGGGGCTGGGCGTATGAAAACTGCCCAAGGCATAACTTCCCGTGCGCATCCGCTATGGTTGGCTTTTATGGTACATCGGCTCTCAGGCGTCGCCTTAGCTGTGTTCCTGCCACTGCATTTCTGGGTACTAGCTCTGGCTCTGACTGACCCGGCCCGGCTGGATGGGTTTCTCGCGTTGACCGAAACCAGCGTTGTCAAACTTGCAGAATTCGGTTTGGTTTTCCTGCTCGCGGTTCACATGTTCGGCGGGTTGCGCCTGATGGCGCTGGAATGGTTACCGTGGTCGACATCTCAGAAAACTCTCGCGGCGGCGGCGGCGGCTGTTTCATTTCTGATAGCAGCCCTTTTCTTTCTCAAGGCGGTGTAAGATGCGGATTTCGGACATCGAATGGCACGATACAGACATCCTGATCCTGGGCAGCGGCGGCGCTGGCCTGTTCGCCGCCCTACACGCACAGCAAAGCGCCCCAAAAGGCACCAAAATCACCATCGCCGTTAAGGGCCTGATCGGCAAATGCGGGTGCACTCGCATGGTGCAGGGCGGTTACAACGTAGCGCTCGGCGGTGGCGACACGGTTGAACGACACTTCATGGACACGATTAACGGCGGAAAATGGCTACCCAATCAGGACATGGCCTGGCGGCTATGCGAGCAGGCCGTAGTCCGCATTCGAGAGCTGGAAAACGAGGTAGGATGTTTCTTTGACCGCAATCCAGACGGAACTTTGCATCAAAAAGCATTTGCCGGGCAAACCGCTGACCGCACCGTGCACAAGGGCGACCTGACGGGTATTGAGATCATTAACCGCTTGATGGAAAAAGTCCTCGCGAGTGGCGTAGAAAAGCTACAGGAACATCGCGCCGCAGGTCTCATTCCAACCAAAGACAGGTCTGCCCTTGCCGGTGTTCTGATGATCGATATGCGCAGCGGGCGTTTTCGCTTCGTACGCGCAAAAACAGTGCTGATGGCAACGGGCGGCGGTCCGACCATGTATAAATATCATACCCCTAGTGGCGACAAAACAATGGACGGCCTCGCCATGGCTTTGCGCGCTGGTTTGACTCTCCGCGACATGGAAATGGTCCAGTTCCACCCCACTGGTCTGCTGGCAGGCGAACACACGCGGATGACAGGCACAGTGCTAGAAGAAGGACTACGCGGTGCAGGCGGTCAATTGGTCAACCATTCCGGCGCTCAGTTCATGTTTGACTATGACGGCAAGGGCGAGCGGGCGACACGCGATGTGGTCAGCCGTGGAATCTATGCTGAAATGCGCAAGAACAATAACCCCGAACAAGAGGGCGTGTTCATCTCTATGTCTCACCTTGGGCCGGACAATGTGCGCAAGAAATTCAAAGGCATGGTCAATCGTTGCGCCGACAGCGGCTTTGATCTGGCTGCTGGTAAAGTTGAGGTTGTACCAACCGCCCATTACTTCATGGGCGGTGTCGTGGTGGATGTGGACACACGAACGAAACTAGAGGGACTATATGTGGCGGGCGAGGACGCAGGCGGTGCCCATGGCTCTAATCGATTGGGCGGAAATGGCGTTGCCAACTCTACCGTTTACGGCGGCATTGCTGGTGATACGATGGGAGCTGACATCCACGCTATGCCTGTGCTGCGCGACCCGGATGAAGAGGTGCTGGCAGCAGAACTGGCGCGCGCGATCTATCCACTAGCTAAAAAGCCGGACCTTGTGCTGCCCCTGCGTAAACAACTGCAAGACCTGATGTGGGAAGAGGTGGGCGTGATGCGAACCGAAATGGGCATGAAGCGGGGTCTGGCGGGTATCGCCGAGGTGTCTGATGCCCTGATGAATGTGGGCGTCTCAAACGACAACCTCGCCTTCAACCTGACGTGGCATGACTGGCTGAATCTTCGATCCCTTTGCGATATATCTGAGGTGATCGCGAAGGCGGGCATCGCCCGCGAAAACTCACGCGGGGCCCATTTCCGCGAAGATTACCCTGAACCCGGCGCGATGGAGGATAGCGAATTTACGGTGGCGCGGCTGCATGGTGGAACCGTAGACGTGTCGCGAGAGCCGGTCCAATTCACAGTGGTGCGTCCCGGCGAAACTGTTTTGCCTGCGGATGCGCCCGAAACACTGGTAGCAGCACAATGATCCCTATCACCCTTATTCAGCAAACCGCCGAAACCCTGATGGATAAGGCGGCTATTGAGATCCCGCAGGATTACCTCGATGGATTGCAGGAAGCCGCCAGAACCGAGGACGGCGACCTGTCGTCCTTTGTCCTCAAGGCCATGCTGGAAAACTACGAGGCCGCAAAAGAGGACCGCCGCGCCATGTGCGGCGATACCGGCGTGCCGCGCTGGTTTGTGAAAATGGGCAATGACGCACAGGTCGAAGGCGGCATGATCGCGTTGGAGGCCGCCTTGCGCCGCGCCACCGCCAACGCCACAAATGGTGTACCGCTACGCCCCAACCGGGTGCATCCACTCTGGCGGACGGATCACAACAACAATGTCGGCATTGGCGCGCCAGAAATCGAATACGGGTTCGAACCCCCTGCAAACGCCTTTGAAAAGGCTGACTGGATCGACCTGATCACGGTGCACAAAGGCGGGTTGTTCGGCTCAGATTATCGGATGCTGTTCCCTTCGGACGCGGTTCAGGGGATCAAACGGTTTTATCTCGACAGCCTGATGGCCTTTGGCAAACGAGGGCTTGCCTGTCAGCCCGCGATCATTGGCATTGGGCTTGGTGGTTCCAAGGATATCTGCATGTCGCTTGGCAAGCGCGCCTCGACCCTGCGTGTTGTCGGTAGCCGCAACACCGACCCGCGCATTGCTGAGATGGAGGATGAGTTCAAGGAGCTGGGCAACTCGATTGGCATGGGCGCGATGGGGTTTGTCGGCAAGAATATGGTGATTGATTGCAATATTGAGGTTGGCTATTGCCACACTGGCGGCATGCCGATGTCAGTGCATGCCTTTTGCCTGTCATCACGCCGCGCCGTTGCACGAATTTACGCTGATGGGCAGGTTGAACACCGGACTGACCCGGACTGGTTCACCGACTATCAACGCCGCGAGACGATAGACTGGGAACCGATGGCGGAGGCGGCAGAATGACCGCCCCTCGTGAAATCCGCCTCTCGACTACGCCGACTGCTGAGGCCATTGCAAATCTACGTCTTGGCGATGTCGTCTATCTGGATGGCTTGATGTATACTGCGCGTGAGGGCGTGTACATGCGCGCGCTTGAAAACAGGGCCAATATTCCCATGGAGTTACCCTCGCAATCGGCGGCGAACTTCCATTGCTCACCCGCTGCGCGTATCAACGCCGACGGCTCGTTCGATATGGGGGCTGTAACTGCAACAGCTTCGTTTCGTTTTGCTAAATGGTTGCCCGAATGGATAGCCAAGGCCGGTGCCAAGCTGATCGTCGGTAAGGGCGGCATGACATCCAAAGACTATAAAGAGTATTTCGTGCCAAATGGCGCGGTTTACCTGTCCACAGTTGGCTATGGTACAGGCGCACTTTTGGGGCGTGGCGTAGAAGCGGTCGAAGCAGTGCACTGGAACGAAGAACTTGGTCTGGCACAGGCTATGTGGGTACTCAAATGCAACAAGATGGGGCCCTTCATCGTCGCCTCAGACATGAATGGTGACTGCCTGTTCGAACGTGAAAACGCCAGAATCGCCGAGAATGTAGAACGGGTCTATGAAGGTACCAGACCCGCGACCTTGAAACGCTATGGCGAAAGCGATGACCGCACCGACGAGGTGATCTAGAGGCCCGGAGCCAAAGTTCTGGCTTTGGGTTTAGGAAACGTGCTCAGGTTTGCCGATGGCAATCATCAGCGCATTGTACAATTCATCAATCGCCGCCTGTTTGATTGTTTTTTCCTTATAGGCGAGAACCAATGTGCGGTCAGGCGCATCATGACCGAGATCTATTTGTTTGACCCGGGCGCTTTCGCTGGATTTGACCACTAGGTCCGGCACAATCGAGACCCCCAGCTTGGCTTGTACCATGCTCGCAATCGCTTCGGGGCTATCGAGCTCCATTGTTTCCGAAACACGAATGCGTTTGGACTGCAACCAATTTTCTATCAATGACCCGACGACGGCATTTCGATTGAAGCGTATAAAGGGCCTGTTTGCGAGTAGAACCTCCGGGTCGTCTTCGTGTTCATCAAGAGACACAATCAGATGCATCTTCTCCACTGCGATCTCGCGTAATATGACGCCAATGGGAATAACATGTGGTTTCGCTACGATTGCGGCATCAATATTACCTCGTTCGATTTCAGTGAGAAGCATGTCCGTCATCCCAGGGATGATATGCGGCCAGATCTTTGGATATTTTAACTTTAGTTGAGCCAACGCCTGAGGTGCCAAGCCGGTCAATGTTGTTCGCAAGGCGCCAAGCCTAACAATGCCCGTCAGGCCGCCATCCTCCAGAATAGAAGGTACAAGATTGTCATATTCTGCGATTAATTCACGCGCCCGGGCCACCAGTTGAACCGCAAAAGGCGTCAGTTCAGGCGTTCTGGAAGTTCGATCAAATAATGAAACGCCTAGGTCGGCCTCCAATGTTTGCATCTGCTGGCTTACAGCAGCATGGGTCACATGCACGACATTTGCAGCAGCGCTGAAAGTGCGGCTGTCGGCGACTGCAACAAGGGTTTTCAACAATCGGATCGTCATTTGCTTCGCTCTTAAATCAGAAAGAATAACTTACTTAAATCGAAATATTTTTTCTCTTTCAAGAACGTAACTTACGATTAAGATTGAAATAATTTGAAAAGGCGAAGGCAATGACCCAAATCTATGATTTTATTGTAATCGGGGCTGGTTCCGCTGGCAGCGTGTTGGCCAACCGTTTTTCTGCGAATCCAACAACCGGGTCTTGCTTGTCGAAGCGGGTGGGCGTGACGCAAACCCGTGGATTCACATCCCGGTCGGGTATATCAAAACATTGCACAACCCAAAAACAGATTGGTGCTACAAATCGGAACCTGATCCAAGCCCTAGTTGTAGATATGTACAGACTCTCGGGACACTTCCTGTAAATTCAGACATTGGACTACGCAAAGCAAAAGGCGGCAATGTCCGGATATTGTTGAAGAAGTCGTTATTTTTGCGGTGTTGATGCCGAGCTTAGAATTGGTCGACGCCGTTTCTGTTCACGTTGGCGCTGTTTCTGGCACCAACTTTGCCAATTTCCGGAGGTTTTGTGCGGTTGCTGTTAGTTGGAACTGTTCGGTTGCACCTTTGGGTCCTCGAAGCCGCATCATCCGCAATCCGATGTATCGTTTGAGATGGGCGAACAGCATCTCGACTTTGCGCCTTTCAATGAACGAAGTCATGTAGGCATCGGTTTTCGGATATCGCGCGCCACGTCCCTTGCTGCTTCGTGCACTGATCTAAGCACTTTCCTGGCCGATTTGGTCGGACAGCATCGATCTTTCAATGCGCAGCTATCGCAATCTTGTTTGCGCGCCCGATACCGGATCAATCCATCCTTGCTGACATTTGTTAGACGGGGCTTTGTGAAGTTGCGCCGCGCCTTTTCAAGAGAGTTGCCAGCGGGGCATCTATAATTGTCGACCGTGGGGTCATAGGTAAAATCTTCGCGCGAGAATGTACCATCGGTGCGTCTGGATTTATCCCAGACTGGAATGTGCGGTTCGATTTGACGATCTTCCACCAGCCAGCCCAACATCTCGGCTGATCCATATCCTGTGTCACCGACCAGCTTGTCTGGTTTGATGTCAAACCGCTCATGGATGCGGTCGATCATATCTCTTGCGGCACGTGCTTCGGCTGGCCGGATCGGAGCCGTCGGTTCGACGTCCACGATGACGGCATTATCCAAATCGACCATATGGATCGTTTCACTGAAACGATCTTATTGGTGGAATAGACAAAATAGGCGGCACCCCCATCGGCCTCAGTCCATCGGGCTGCCGGATCAACTGGCGAGATATATTTAGGGACGACCTTGGTTGTTGCGCCGAAGGAAACATGATCAAGCGTCTCGATATGCTCGTCCACCGCGCGGGAGGTCAGATCTTCTGGCAGCCCCTCTTTACTTTCAACACAGCGCGTTTGGTTTGCATTCGCGGGGATCAGGCTGGCGTCAACTCCAAAGCTGCGCCCACCGACCAGACCCTCATCCATGCAGCGTTGAAGAACAGTCTCAAACAGATGGCGAAACAGACCACTCTCGCGGAAACGGCCCCTCTCGGCGATGCGGGCATCGCCTGTCGGGCAACGCGTGGCGGTTCTTCGAGAACGCCGAATGGTCTGGAACAGCAGACCCCAAATCAAGCTTGCAAAACCAGCGGTAGGCCAGATTGACATGAACCTCTTCGCAAAGTCGCCGCTCTGAACGGATGCCCATGCAATAGCCCAACAGCAGCATCCGGATCATCAGTTCGGGATCAATCGAAGGGCGGCCACTGGCGCTGTAGTATGGGGCAAGAAACGGGCGCACATCCGTCAAGTCAAGATAGCGATCAATACCTCGGACAGGATGATCTTGCGGTACAAACCCTTCGATTGAGAACTCATAAAACAGCGCGCCTTGCCTTGGACCCATCATCGCCGAACTCTCCACTCTCAAAATAAGTGAATCAGGACCCCGTCATCAAATCAACGGACTTTTTCAACAATATCTCCGCATAGCCGACATCAAGCTCAAAGCCAGTCTACCCAATTGATCAAAGCAACCCAGCTTCCATATTACTCACTCGCTATTACCACCTAACAACTACTCATCAACGGATAAGCAACTCATCCACTGCATCACCAGACGCCGCACCTTTCAGGATCGAAAAATCACCCTGCCCCATCATCGCCTTTGCAGCATCCATAATCACCTGATGCGTCACCCGCGCCAGTGAACCACCGATGGAAATACGCGCTGCACCAGCCTCGGCAAACGCGCTTAGGGGCTGCGTGGCGTCCCTGCGGGTGATCAGTGCGTTCACGGGAACGCCATAACCTGACATCTCCGCCAGTGCCTCCATCGACACCAATGGCGCATACACAACATCGGCACCCAACCCGGCAAAGGCTTTTGTCCGGCGCAACGCCTCGGCCTCGTCATAGGCTCCGTTCATAAAACCATCTGCGCGCAGGGTCAGTACAATCCCACTTTCCTTGGCTACCGCAATACAAGCCTCAGCCCGCTCCATTGCATCCGAAAACCCATAAGCACCCACTTCCGTCAAACTCGGGCCCGGCAAATCCGTATCCTCAATGGAACAGCCTGCAAGCCCAATCTCAGCCGCCCGCCGAACGGTCGCCGCCGCCGCTTCCGGCGCGGCCCCATACCCATTTTCAAAATCCGCATTCACCGGCAATTCGGTGCAGCCAACAATCTCAGCAGCATGGGCAAACGCCTGCTCCGCCGTCACATGGCCCATGTCAGGCAAACCAATCGTGAACGCATGCCCCGATGAAGTCGTCGCCATCGCCTTGGCACCCATCGCATCGAACAACCGGGCAGAGCCAAGATCCCAGGGGTTAGGCATCACCAACGGATCGCCCGGTACATGCAACGCCCGAAATTCAGTTCGTTTTTCTTCAACAGTGGCCATGATCAATCCTCAACATTTCGAATTCAGGAAAACCATTGCACAGCGGCCAGCACGTTGCAGCCTGTTGTCAGAATTCGTGATGCACCGGCTGACGCGCAAACACCGGCGTATCCATACCCGACAATCGCGCCTTCAATTGCAGCGCCAGAAACCGCGAATAATGCCGCGATTGGGCAAGGTTCCCGCCATGCAGCCACAGGTTTTCAACCGCCGTCGGCTTCCACATATTGCGCAACTCACCTTCCCACGGTCCAGGGTCGCCATCCAATCCGGCCCCAAGGCCCCAAACCCGACCAACAGCATCTGCAACATCGCGCCCGCAAACATTTGATACAAACTGATTCATCGGGCCAAACCCGGTGGCACAGACAATCAAATCGCACTCAATCCGTTGGCCATTGGCAAGTAATACCGCATCAGCTTCAATCCGATCAACTTCGGACCCAGTGGCCAATCCAATCCGTCCATCAGCAATCATTTCCGAGGCGCCAAACTCGACATAAAACCCGCCACCGCGGCGGGCGCTTTTTAGCGGAATACCC
>JBMYPG010000134.1:0-9288 GCA_049600095.1 Pikeienuella sp.
GGGCGGTATCGTCGTTGAAATTGGTTTTTGCTGCGAGGGCGGCGAGGGCGGCGCGGGGGGAGAGGTGTGCTTCCTCCGCAAAGAACAGTGCCTTGCGGAACCGGCCCGCGAGGTCTGGCTCTAGGGTGCTGATCTGTTGGTCGTTTACTTCTTCGAAGCCTGTCGTGCGGCGGGCGAAGCGGGTCAGGTCGGCCTGATCGCGGCCAAGCGCCAGAACGAGAGAGCCGTTGCGGGTGACTTCGGTATGTTTGGCCCACCAGTCGGCGGCGTTTCGCCCGTGGCGTAATACGGGTTCTTCGGCGCTTTCGCGCTCACAATAGGGCGCGAGCATGCCGCCTGCCCACCAAGAGCAGCCGTGCGGGCCGGGTGGGCCTGCCGGATCTGTGACCACGGCATCAATCCCCCGCGCTGATAGGGCGGCGGCGATGCTGAGGCCTGCTACTCCGGCGCCTAGGATGCGGACGTCAGCCATTTGCACTCCATTGGGCATGGAAGTGATGGACGGGGCCGTGGCCAGATCCGATGGTTAGGGTATCGGCGGCGAGAATGGCGTTGTGGAGGTATGTATGGGCAGCACGGGTGGCCTGTTCCAATTCCATCCCCTTTGCCAGACCGGCGGTGATGGAGGAGGAGAGGGTGCAGCCGGTACCGTGGGTGTTTTTGGTGTTGATACGCTCTGCCGTCAAGGCGATGGGGGCGGTATCGGTGATTAGGTAATCGGTGCAGGTCGCGCCATCGGCATGACCGCCCTTCATCAACACAGCGTCGGGGCCGAGCGCCAACAGGGCCTGACCTTGCGCCTGCATTGTGGCGTTATCGGTGGCGGGCGCGGCGTTTAGCAGGCGCGCGGCCTCTGGCAGGTTTGGGGTCAGCAGCGTTGCGAGGGGGAGGAGGTCGCTGATCAGGGCCGAGACGGCTTCGTCGCGCAGCAGGGCGTCGCCAGATTTTGCGATCATTACTGGGTCGAGGACGATGGGGCCGGAGAAGGTTTTTAGGCCAGCGGCGACGGTGGTGATGATGTCGGGGGAGGACAGCATGCCGATTTTTATGGCGGCAACGTTTAGGTCGCTGAGGACGGCATCAATCTGAGCGGCAATGACGTCGGTGTCGATCTCCTGCACTGCCGTTACGGCGCGGGTGTTTTGAGCGGTGATGGCGGTGATGACGCTGGCGCCATAGGCACCGAGGGCGGAGAACGCCTTTAGGTCAGCCTGAATGCCGGCCCCGCCGCCACTGTCAGACCCGGCGATGGTCAATGCAATAGGTGTGCTCACGCGCGCGTCCCCCGTTTCGGTTTCGGGACGCCAAGTGGAGAATGGGTGAGATATGTGCCCGTTCCCTACGCCGGCGTGACCCGGATCAGGTTCGATGGGTCAGCGCAAGCGCCTCTCAGCCCCTGTTACGGGACACCCCAACGGATGGGTTGTGCTTAAGGGGTGAGAGTGAGGTTGGCAAGGGGGAGGTGGGTTGGGGGTGTGTTTGGTGGCGGGGACTTTAGTGTTTTTGTAGGTTACTTTGAGGTTTAAGCTTGATCAGTGAGATACCGTTGGTGTTTTGTGCGAGTGGCTTCTCTTGGCTGATTGTGTTGGAAAGCTATTCCTTGATCGTAGCACAGGCTGCTGATTCAATCTGTTTGTTGGTCCGGGGGATTTGCGATGTAGGGACCAAGACAGGAGACGCAGGCAGCATTGTTTTATGAGTTTTCGCTGGAAGATCACGTTCCCCAAAACCACCTGTTGCGTTCGATTGATCGGTTTGTTGACCTGAGTAGCGTTCGTGCGCATCTAGACCGTTTTCCGAGCAACTTGAATCGGAAATACCCTGCCGGCCTGCGGCCTTTCGGGACATTTCCGATTAAGCTGGTTCATATCGGTCGGAAAACGGTCTAGTGCATCGATTTCGGCGCGTTTTTCAACATCGCGGGGGTAGAGGTCCGGTCGGGTGGTGCTTGCGTTGCCCAAAGCCTTTGCGTGGGTGTTGAGCATGCGGATGATTTCGGCGCTCTCGTTGTTCACGATACGCTTTTGCTGTTTGTCATAGAGGATGGGGACAGAGCGTTCGTTGGACCCTTCAGCGGCGTATATTTGAGGAACTAAGCGGAGGTTTTGTCCGGTTCCGGTCTCTGTCGTGCATTCTGGTAGAGGGGTGCCGGTAAGAGAGGCAGTCAGCTCAGGTGCAAATTGCCATTGATTTGGTCCGTCTGGGTCAGATTCATCGGTTCTATTGGGAAAGGCGACATCCAGAGAGATGCTGTTTTGCAGACCAAGGAGGTTGCGTGCCAGCGTGACGCGGTGGCACCATGGGCAGTTGAAGGCGACGAAGAGGTGATAGCGCCTCGGTTCGGCAGGAAAGCCGGGGTCGCCAATGGCGTGACGAAAGCTGCTGATGCCGCGCACAAATTCACCCTTGGCGCGGCGGGCGGCGGCGTTGGTTTGGTTTTCGTCGATTGATTGATTGGTTTTGGTCATTGGGTGCCTCTGTCAGTCTTGTGACGATGCCCCAGAACAAATGAAACAACCAGCGTTGTTAGTAGGTGAGTTACACTTCCTCCCACGGGAAGCTGTCCAGGCGTTCAACTCCAGTTTCAGTAATCAGCACTTGTGTCTCCAGTTTTACGCTTTCCGAGCCTTGTTCGGCGATCAGGCTTTCTACGCAGATCACCATGCCCGGGTCGAAGGTTCCGGTCATGGCTTCTTGTTCATTGAAGTCTACGTGGAGTGGGACCACTGGCCATTCGTCGGCCATGCCTACCCCGTGGAGCGCGAGTGAATAGCGATAATCGACGTGGTGGGCGGGGATGCGCCAGCTTTTGGCGTTGAATTCGGCGTAGGTCATGCCGGGTTGCAGGAGGGCAAGGTTGTGGTCGATTTGGGACCGGGCGGTGCTGTAGATGCGTTTCTGGGTGTCGTTCATTGGCGTGTAACCACAGGTCCAGCTACGGGACAGGTCGGCGCAGTAGCCGTAGGGGCCGATCATGTCGGTGTCGAAAGAGATCATCTCGCCAACCTGCACAACCCGATCTGAACATTCAGAATACCAAGGGTTCGTGTTTGGCCCTGTGGTGAGAAGTTTGGTTTCGAGCCAATCGCCACCGGAGCGGGCATTTTCAAAGTGTAAGTGCGCCCATAGTTCGCGCTCTGTGGCACCGGGTACGGAGTTTTCGTAGATGCGGGCCATGCCAGCCTCACATACCCGAATGGTCCAACGCATCAGTTCAATTTCGTCAGCCGATTTGATGGAGCGGGCGGTTTCGGTTAGCTCGGTGCCCTCCACATAGGTGAGGCCCTGCGATTCTAGTGCGTGAACGGCGATGCCGTCGAGTTTGTCTATGGCAATGCGGGTATTGCCGCCGCCGTGGGTTTTAACCTCGTCAACGATTTCCCTTGACCATGCGGCAAGGCCGAGGTCGGCTTTGTCGCCACGGGCCATGAAAAGCCATGAGATTGCGGTGCGGACTTCATCTATGCCGGGCAGGCCTTTGTTGAGATGCTCGCAGCCTTTAAACTCCCACAAAATTGCAGGGCCATTGGCGAGGATCATGGCGTAGCGAATTGGATTATGGGCGGTCCACACCTGCATGTTGGAGCTGTCGAAGGCGTAGCGGATATTGATTGGGTCATAGAGGAGCAGGGCTGCGACGTCAGCTTTGGCCATCTGTTCGCGAAAGCGGCCCAAACGGTAGCTGCGGGCGTTGTTGAGGACCGTATCCGGAACCGGACTGATCAGCGGTTTATCCGCGCCTTCGCTATTCAAATAGGTGAGTTTTCGATCATCTTTGAACAGGTCCGTCGTTGTTTCAATCATAAAGCCCTCATTTGTCGGGTTAAGATTCACTGGTATCCTGAGAATACCCTATTGGATAGCAATACCATGTTTGCGTTGCGCCCTTTTATTTGTTGGCGACGCGGGGTAAGTCGCAATCATGTCAGATACACGCCCCATAATCCGCCTTCGCCCTAAACGTGGTCGCCGTTTTTTTGAGGGGGCACCGTGGCTGTACGGTGATGAGATTGTTACCGACAGGCGCACTAAGAACCTTGCGCCTGGTACTGTTGCTACGCTGGAAAGCGCTGAGCGGGAGCCTTTGGCAACCGTAGCAGTAACGCCACATTCGGTGATCATGGCGCGGGTGTTGGATCAGAATGCTGAAGCCGAGATTGATGGTGACTGGTTGCGGGCGCGGTTACGTAAGGCGATGTCGCATCGTGAGATGTTGATTGATGAGCCGTTCTATCGCCTGATCCATGCCGAGGGTGACGGGATGCCCGGTGTTATCATTGACCGGTTTGGTGATGCGGCGGTGATCCAGCCGAATGCGGCCTGGGCTGACGTTCGGATTGCAGAGCTTTGTGAAGCTTTGGCAGATGTGACAGGCGTTTCGACGATCATTGTTAATGGATCAGGTCGGACACGTTCGTTGGAAGGTTTGGATGACAAGGTTTGGGTGGAGCGCGGTGATATTGATGCGCCTATTTCTACGCCGATGAATGGCGCGACTTATCTGGCTGATCTAATTGGCGGGCAGAAAACAGGTTTGTTCTTTGACCAGCGGCCCAATCACGCCATGGCGGCGCGTATGGCGCGTGGTGGGACGGTGTTGGACATATTCTCTCATGTCGGTGGTTTTGGGCTGGCGGCGCTGGCTGGTGGTGCGACTTCGGCGCTGGCTGTGGATAGCTCGGCTGCCGCTTTGGCTTTGGCGGTCAAAGGGGCTGAGGCGACTGGGGTGGCTGATAAGTTTGACACGCGCGCTGGCAAGGCATTTGAGGTGATGCGGTCGATGGTGGAGGAGGGGCGGACGTTTGATGTTGTTGTCTGTGACCCGCCTGCATTCGCACCGTCAAAAAACGCCTTGGACAAGGGGTTACGAGCATATGAGACTGCGGCGAAATTGGCCGCGTCTTTGGTGACCCCCGGTGGTTGCCTAGTTTTGTGCTCTTGTTCTCACGCTGCGACGCCTGACCTGTTTCGTGGCGCGTGCCAGAGAGGGATATTGAGCGCTGGACGGGTTGCGTCACTGTTCCACGTTGGTCAGGCGGGGCCTGATCATCCTGCACATTTTGCTTTGCCTGAAACATCTTACCTAAAATCGTTGTTCTATCGGCTGAGCTGATGCGTCTGTTCCTTGACGCTTGTGTGCTGTACCCAACGGCAGTGCGGGAAATCATGCGGGCCTATGCTTTGGCTGGCGGTTTTGTGCCGCTGTGGTCGGCGCGGGTTATTGAGGAGTGGACCCGTGCAGCCGTCGCCAAGGGGCAGGGGCAGTTGGTGGTGAGGCGGCGCTGTGGCGGTATGATTTTGCCGGTGGTGAGATTGCCGATTTTGAGGATCGGGAAATCTCGTTTGATCTGCCTGATCCGGCCGATGCCCATGTTGCGGCGGCGGCGTTGCATGGTGGAGCTGAGGCGATCATCACTTTTAACCTACGGGATTTTCCGGCGAAACGTTTACGCCCCTTTGACCTGTCGGCCATTCATCCTGATGAGTTTTTGCGCCGCGCTTGGCGGGATGATCAGGCACGGTTGGCGGAGGCTTTGTCGCCTTTGGCGGCGACAGTGCGAGAACGTAACGCGCCATTTCAAGACTTTCTAAAACGTGCAGATCTGCC
Source organism: Pikeienuella sp. (assembly GCA_049600095.1). Lineage (GTDB taxonomy): Bacteria > Pseudomonadota > Alphaproteobacteria > Rhodobacterales > Rhodobacteraceae > Pikeienuella. Next base: position 5,609 of record JBMYPG010000134.1, read on the forward strand.
AAAGCTGGGTAAAGCATGGGAGAGGGCGGTTGATGGAGCAGATTGAAACGGTCGTTATTGGTGCCGGGGTTATCGGCCTGGCTGTTGCCCGCGCGCTGGCCCTAACAGGGCGTGAGGTTTTGATTCTGGAGGCCGAAGATCAGTTTGGGTCTGTTACTTCTGCCCGAAATTCTGAGGTCATTCACGCCGGGATTTATTATGCCAAGGATAGCTTGAAGGCGCAATTGTGCGTCGCTGGTAAGGTGCAACTGTATGCGTATTGCGCCAGCCGGAAGATTGGGCATCGGAATTGCGGTAAGTTGGTTGTTGCGACTTCTGATGAGGATTTGGCGCAGTTGGAGGCCATTGCTGCCAAAGCACGGGCCAACGGGGTTGATGATGTTGCGGTTCTATCGACAGCAGAAGCGCAGGCAATGGAACCTGCTTTGCAGTGCCTTGGGGCGCTGTGGTCGCCCTCTACGGGGATTGTAGACACACATGGGTTGATGCTGTCGCTTTTGGGGGAGGCAGAGGAAGCCGGTGCGATGTTGGCGCTGAATGCGCCGGTTGATGCTGTGTCTGTTCAGGATGGGTTTCTGGTAGAAGTTGGTGGGCCAACGCCGATGAAATTAGCCGCGAAGGAAGTGATTAATGCCGCTGGGTTAAATGCTCCGGATTTGGCGAAGGCGTTTTTGCCTGAGGCCCATGTTCCGCAATCTTGGATGGCGCGTGGGTGTTACTTCAAATTGATGGGCCGCGCGCCGTTTGATCGGTTGATCTATCCAGTGCCAGCACCGGGCGGGTTGGGTGTGCATCTGACTTTGGACCATGGTGGGCAGGTTCGGTTTGGGCCGGATGTGGAATGGATTGATGAGGTTGATTACACCGTTGATCCAAAGCGTGGAGATGCGTTCTACGCCGAGGTTCGAAAGTATTGGCCTGATCTGCCTGATGGTGCTTTGAGTGCCGATTATGCGGGTATTCGCCCGAAGCTAAGCCCACCGGGGGCGGCGGCGGCTGATTTTGTATTTTCTGGCCCCGCAGACCATGGCGTGCCCGGATACCTCGGGCTGTATGGGTTTGAATCGCCGGGGCTGACTTCCTGCCTCGCGATTGCAGATTATTCGGTCGCAAAACTTTCTGAATAGATTTTTGGCTTTATTGCGACTACCGTTGTCGCAAATGAGAGATCATAACGCGACAAGCGGCGACATACCGCCCCGACCTCCTGCATAGAGATCGATCCGTATGAGCGCCAAGCCAACAGAGTATATTTTTCTACTGGTTGAGAATTTTTCTCACATGCCATTTTCCTGTGCGCTGGAGGCATTTCGGATTGCAAATCTGGCGGCTGAAAGGGAATTGTATTCATGGCGGCTGGCATCAGAAAATGGTGCGGATGCATCAAGCTCTAATGGCACTGTTACGCGTGTTGATATGGGGTTGGATAACACGTCGCCCGATGCTCATGTCATTGTTGTCGCTGGCCTAAATGCCAAGCACCATAGCTCACCAGCCGTTGAGGCCTGGCTGCGGTGGCGTAAGCGGTTTGGGTCTGGAAAAATCGGCGCGATTTGCTGTGGATCTTATATCCTTGCAGAAGCTGGGCTGATGGGTGGGCGGCGCTGTGCGCTGCATTGGGAATATCATGATGCGTTTATGGAAGATCACCCTGATGTGGACCTTAGCACTTCGGTGTTTGTAAAAGATGGCCGGTTTTTCTCTGCTTCTGGCGGGGCTGCGGCGACTGATTTGGCGTTGAGTCTTATTGAAGAGGATCATGGGTCTGATCTGTCGCGTAATACAGCGGAGCGGTTAGTTTATGCGTCGGTGAGGTCAGAGCAGGATGGTCAGCGGGCCTCGTATAACTCCAAAATCGGCGCACGAAACCCACGTTTGGCGCGGGCGATGGAGATTATGGAGACGGATTTGGATGAGCCAATGAAGTCTAGCGATATTGCCAGCGAAGTTGGCATGTCGACGCGGCAGTTGGAGCGCCTGTTTGGGCGGTATCTGAACTGTTCACCCAAGAAGTACCGGATGGAGTTGCGGTTGGCGCGGGCGCGGACGTTGTTACGGCAGACTGAGCTGAGCGTCATCAATGTTGCGCTGGCTTGTGGGTTTACATCTCCATCGCATTTTTCGCGTTGTTATCGCACGCGATATGGTGAGACGCCGTATTCTCAGAAAACAAGTTAGGCGCACCCGGCGTTTTGGCCGGATGCGCTTGGTAAGTTTAGTGACCGCCGCCGAAGATGCCGGTGTGCACGCTGTAATCTGCTGCAACGCCGTATTCCGGGTCATTCTTGCTGTGGACGACCAATTGCCCGGCGCGGTGGAGGAGGCCCTCACATTCTTTTGACAGGCCGCGTAGCTGTAGCTGCTTATCTGCTGCTACATAACGCTGTGCCACGTCTTCGATGGCTTGTAGGGCGCTTTGGTCGACTACGCGGCTGGCGCTGAAATCGATGATGACGCGGGCCGGGTCTTTGGCAGCATCGAAAATCTCAACAAAGCCGGTTGCTGAGCCGAAAAACAGCGGGCCGGTGATGCGATAGACTTTTTCGCCGTCTTTCGATTCATCGGTGCTGGCGTAAATGCGGGTGGCGTTCGACCATGCGTAAGCGAGCGCGGAGACAATGACGCCGACGACAACTGCGACTGCAAGGTCGGCGGCTACGGTTACGCCGGTGACGAGAACCATAACTGCGGCATCCGTCAGCGGAATTTTGCGTAGAATTTTCAGACTGTTCCACGCGAAGGTGCCGATAACAACCATGAACATGACGCCGATTAGAGCGGCCAATGGGATCTGTTCAATCAATGACGAGGCGAACAGGATGAATGCCAATAGGAACAAAGCTGCGGAGATGCCGCTGATGCGGGTGCGGCCACCTGATTTTACGTTGATCATCGACTGACCGATCATCGCGCAACCACCCATGCCGCCGAAAAAGCCGGTTACGGTGTTTGCAACGCCCTGAGCAACGCATTCCTGGCTGGCACCGCCGCGCTTGCCGGTCATGTCGCCGACGAGGTTGAGGGTTAGCAAGCTCTCAATCAGGCCAATTGCGGCGAGGATGATTGAATAGGGCAGGATGATCTTCAGAGTCTCAAGGTCAAATGGAACCATTGGGATGTGGAACAGAGGCAAGTCGCCCTTGATGGAGGCGAGGTCGCCAACTCGTGGTGCGTCTAGCCCCAGCCCAATAACAATGGCGGCTGTGATACCGATGCCTGCCAATGGGGCGGGAATAGCATTGGTTATTTTTGGGATTAGCCAGATGATTGCCATGGTTAAGGCGACAAGGCCGAGCATTAGCATAAGTGGCCCACCGGTCAGCCAAGTGAGGCCGCCGTCAGCGGTTGGTGTTTTGAATTGGGTAAGCTGCGCAAGGAAAATCACGATGGCGAGGCCGTTCACGAAGCCGAGCATCACCGGATGGGGCACCAAACGGATGAACTTTCCGAGTTTGAAAACGCCCGCTGCGATCTGGATTATGCCCATCAGGACCACAGTGGCGAAGAGATATTCAACGCCGTGGGTCGCGACCAGAGAGACCATCACAACGGCCAGCGCGCCGGTGGCACCTGAGATCATGCCGGGGCGCCCGCCGATCAGAGCGGTAATCAGGCCAACGATAAAGGCAGCGTAGAGGCCGGACAATGGTGCGAGGCCTGCGACAAATGCAAAGGCGATA
>JBMYPG010000135.1:0-9248 GCA_049600095.1 Pikeienuella sp.
CGACCGAGAGACCGACGTAGTGACATACTACAACGGCACCAGAGTCAGCAAAGATCTGACCGAGTTCTTCAACTACGGCTTCTTTCTGGGCTCTATCCACAGTCTTCTCCAAGTTTATGGGGGCTTGGCGTGAACCGCGCCCCCGGCTCCAATCCACCTCAGAAAACCTGAGGCGTCTTCTACCCGATCCGGGTCAGCCAAAATCCACGCTGGTTAAGGCAGCAGATTTCATGCGTCTCCCGTCTATGAAGGGAATTATGAAACCGAAGTTTCACCCTCCGTCTTTGACCGGATGAACCCCGCCCATGAGCGAGATTCATAAACCGCCGGATTGCTCCGGCGGAATTCTTACTCAGCAGTCGCGCCGTCGATGTCGACAGACACGCCTGGGCCCATGGTTGAGCTCAATGAGATTTTTTTCATGTACGCGCCTTTTGCGCCCGCTGGTTTGGCTTTGGCCACAGCGTTGATAAAGGCTTTTACATTTTCTGCCAGTTTGTCACCGTCAAAGCTGGCTTTGCCAACACCAGCGTGGATAACGCCGGCTTTTTCGACTTTAAACTGAACCTGACCACCCTTGGCAGCCTGAATTGCGGCAGCAACATCCATGGTCACTGTGCCAACCTTTGGGTTTGGCATCAGGTTACGTGGGCCAAGAACTTTACCAAGACGACCAACGACAGGCATCATGTCAGGTGTCGCGATGCAGCGATCAAAGTCGATCGTGCCGCCCTGAATGGTTTCCATCAGGTCCTCTGCACCAACAATGTCAGCACCGGCAGCAGTCGCTTCTTCAGCTTTTGCACCACGAGCGAAGACAGCAACGCGAACGTTTTTGCCTGTGCCGTTTGGCAAGTTAACTGTGCCGCGAACCATCTGATCAGCGTGACGAGGGTCAACACCGAGGTTCATTGAGATTTCAATTGTCTCATCGAATTTCGCAGTTGCGTTGGCTTTTACCAATTCAACAGCATCGGCAACGGCCAGATTGGCTTTGCCAGCGAATGCGGCGCGTGCAGCAGTTGTGCGTTTTCCGAGCTTAGCCATTACTTCACCTCGATGCCCATAGAGCGGGCAGAACCCAGGATGATCTGCATTGCAGCGTCGATGTCGTTCGCGTTCAGATCTTTCATTTTGATCTCAGCGATCTCACGAACCTGTTTCGCGTTGACCGAACCAACCACTTCACGACCGGCAACAGCTGCGCCAGATTTCAGTTTGGCCGCTTTTTTCAGGAGGTAGGACGCAGGCGGCGTCTTGATCTCCATCGTGAACGACTTGTCCTGATAGTATGTGATGATCGTTGGGCAGGGTGCACCTGGCTCAATCTGCTGGCTGCGGGCGTTGAACGCCTTACAGAATTCCATGATGTTAATGCCGCGCTGACCCAATGCTGGACCGATGGGCGGCGAAGGGTTTGCCTTACCAGCTGGCACCTGAAGCTTCAGTGTGCCTACAATCTTCTTGGCCATGATGGCCTCCTTTACTTACCACCCTTTGGTCGCGACCGCGGGGCTAATTGGCGCGTGGTTCGGTTTCAGGGGCGCGCCCCTGTTTCCTCCCACGCTGTTGCGCTTATTCGCCTTTGGCGACCTGAGCGTATTCGAGATCGACGGGGGTGGCGCGACCGAAGATAGAAACGGACACTTTCAAGCGCGCGTTTTCCTCGTCGACATCCTCAACCATGCCATTCATACCTTCGAAATGGCCGTCGGTAATGCGTACCTGCTCGCCGATCTCGAACGTGATCGAAGGACGCGGCCGTTCGGCACCTTCCTCAACGATATTCAAGATCGAAGCGACTTCGCTGTCGCGCATTGGTGTTGGGCGACCCTGAGGTCCCAAAAAGCCGGTGACGCGGTTTGTGTCGATGACGTGCAGATAGGCGCGATCCGTCATCTCCATCTTGACCAACACATAACCGGGCATCAGGCGGCGTTCAGCAGGCACTTTTTTGCCGCGACGCACCTCTATCACTTCTTCAGTTGGAACCAAAACCTCTTCGATTTCGTCCTGAAGACCACGCTGCAACACTGTTTCACGAATGCTTTCCGCGACCTTCTTTTCGAAGTTCGACAAGACATGCGCGGCATACCACCGTTTTGCCATCTGCTACCTCGCCTCTCCGCGTGTCGGGCGTTTTGCCCGGTTATCGCGCCAAGTCTCTGACGAATCAGAGAAAGTCGCGTTCCTCAAACTGAAACGGCGCACGATTCGAATCGCGCGCCTTTATGCTCTTAATAAGCTTGGCGGAGGTACCGCCGTAGGGTCATTTAGTCAAGAGCCGAGGCGCAAAATCTGATCAATGCCAACGCCAATTAGCTGATCTATTGCGAAAAAGAACACAGCTGCCAAAGCGGCCATGATGAAGACCATTACAGTCGTCAGCATTGTTTCGCGGCGACTGGGCCAGACGACCTTGGCCGTCTCTGCGCGCACTTGCTGGATAAACTGGGCTGGATTGACCCGAGCCATGATGATTTCCTTTCGACAAATGCGCTGGCAGGGGCGATAGGACTCGAACCTACGACATTCGGTTTTGGAGACCGACGCTCTACCAACTGAGCTACACCCCTAACGCGCAGACGGGGATTTAAGGGGAATCGCATCAGGATGCAAGGCGTGAAAACCCGCTAATTCAGATGCTCAGCAGTAGCCGGGCTTGTGTCGTGATTTATATGATTGGTTTAATCTGTGGGCTGAGTTTGATTTTCTGTCCATTTAGAGTGGCGTGATCAACTTAGGATACTGACCGTCTGAACATTTAAATGGTGTCTAGTAGATGTGTAATCAGTAAGGGGAGCGTTCTAAGCCCCTTTTTCGAGCATCGAGACATCAGAGGGTACCGGCTGGAATGCTTCGCCAGCAGCTATCAAGCAAGAAACGCCACTGGGAAGGGTGATGAATATGGTCCAAGTGCCAGTGTCTGTATTGGCGAAAGTCTCAATAACACCAGCATTTTGTTGCAAGCCTATATTCTGTTGGCGCTCACCATGAGAGTTTTCAAGCTGTTTAACGAGCTGAGTACGTTGAGCGCAAAACTGATTTTGCTGACCTTGCGCGTTCGCAATTGAACCGCAGGCTGTAGCAACAATAATAAAAGAGGCTACGGAGTTGAAGAATCTAAACATAGAAGACGCCTTTCCAGCGCCACGCGTTCAGCGGTATCGGCGCCCCTAATGATAAGCCACCGAGGTACGGTGACACCCATACTCGAAGCGGCGTCCTCCGTCGCATACACCTCGTGCTAATGCCCCTTTTATTAAGGGTTTTACGCCACTACTTTGCACCGAAACCGCGAATAAAATGTGAAGAAGGCGGGCGCTAGAGCGTTTCTTGAGTAACTTGAATCGGAAATACCCTGCGGGCTTACGGCCTCTCGGGACATTTCCGATCAGGCTGGTTCAAATTCGGTCGGATAACGCCTTAACCGCTTTTAGACGGTACGGAAGGAACCCAAATATAGCCGTCATGATCCGCAATATATGTCTCCCTCAACCCATGCGGCTTATCCATGGACCCTGCCAATATGATTGCATCGGCAGATCGTGCCCGGGCCTCGCATACATCGGGATCGGCACCGTAAAGACGTAATTCAATGCCGGCTCCACGTGCATCTACATCAACAACACCTGTCATTTCATGATCGCGGTATGACCAATCGGAATGTAGAAACCAAGTTGATCCAAATCCAGTCATGATCGCAAAGTGTTCTTCCCAGTAGGCGACCTTTGCACCTAAAATGGTTGCCTGAAATCGGGCAGCGTCTTCCACATTTCGCGTCAGTAAGTTGATGCCCAGACCTTGTGGAATGCGCCGTCCATACGCCGCTGGGTCTGGCCGATCTTCGGATTTGACAGGAAAGTTCGTCATTTTGGTCTCTCGTATACAATTGGATGCGATTGCGTGCGCGCCGGAAAGTATTTAGATAGCATGAAACTTGTATATCGCAGGAGTCTCTAAAGTGGTCGCTATCAATCGCCCCCGTCGTTCAGTTCTGTATATGCCGGGTTCAAAGGCCCGTGCGCTGGATAAAGCACGGAACATTGCTGCGGACGCATTGATCTTTGACTTGGAAGACGCTGTAGCACCGTCAGAAAAAGTCGCGGCCCGCCAAATGGTCGTCGATACAATGGCCGAAGGTGGATATGGTGAGCGTGAGCTGATTATCCGCATCAATGGCTTGGATACAGAGTGGGGCGCGGAGGACTTGGTGGCCGCTGCACGAGCTGCGCCAGATGCTATTTTGATTCCGAAAACAGAAAGTGGGCAGATGGTTGCCTTCGCTTCTGAGCGGATTATTGCCGCCGGCGCGCCTGAGACAACATCAGTATGGGCAATGATGGAAACGCCGAGAGGTTTCTTGAGGGCGGCAGAAATCGCAGATGCCCACCCTCGCCTTGCCGCAATGGTAATGGGCACGAATGACTTGATCAGCGAGCTTCGGGCCGAATTTACAGCTGATCGTGCGCCTGTGCAGACGGCGCTGAGCATGTGTGTGCTGGCTGCACGTGCCGCACGCATTGCCTGTATCGATGGAGTGTATAATGCATTCCGCGACGATGACGGGCTTCGTTCCGAATGCAATGCCGGTCGCGCCATGGGTTTTGATGGCAAAACACTGATCCACCCTACTCAGGTGGCAATTACGAATGACATCTTCGGTCCGAGCGAGAACGAAATCGCACTTGCCAAAGAACAGGTTGAAGCTTTTGCCGCCGCCGAAGCAGCGGGTCAGGGCGTGGCTGTTGTGAATGGTAAGATAGTTGAAAACCTGCATGTTGAAACAGCAAAACGCTTAATTGCAGAAGCAGAAGCGATCGCAAGGCTTGCAGCGGCTAACAGTTAACGCCATTCTCCAACTGGGGATTTGGGGAGAGTTAACTAAATGTTTATGCTGGCAATTGGGATTGCGCTGTTTTCGGCGATACATTTTTTGCCGTCAGTCACACCCGGCAAACGAGAAGACCTGATCGATAATATTGGCCCTAAGCTATATCGTGGCGTATTCGCGCTTGATGTATTGATCGGGATAATCCTGATGATTTGGGGCTACCGTGTTGCCGAGTGGGTTCATGTCTATGATCCTCCGTCATGGGGTGTTCATCTCAACAATCTCTTAATGCTGGTTGCCGTGTACCTCATGGGCGTTGGTGGAGCGAGCGGTTGGTTGGCGACCAAAATGCGCCACCCAATGCTGTTTGGCGTAATCGTCTGGGCCGTTGCTCATTTGCTTGTCAACGGGGATCAAGCCTCGATTTTGCTGTTTGGCGGAATGGGTCTTTGGGCTGTAGGCATGATGTTTATGCTTAACAGACGTATCGGAGCTTGGGCGCCGCCAAAGCATTGTGGAGCAATGGGCGAATTTCGATTGATTCTCATTTCCGTCGCGATTTTTGCGGTAATCACATTCGCCCATGGCTTTATGTTGGGCGTGAATCCATTCCCGGGGTAATTTCGATGCTTGCCTATCGATTTCTATCGGAAGACGATACAGCCGACTTTTGCCACAAAGTGACGGAGGCTCTGTCCAAAGGATGGAGCCTACACGGTGCACCAACCTACGCCTTTGATGCAGCGCGTGGCGTGATGCGTTGCGGGCAAGCTGTGGTTAAGGAAACGGATCAGTCGTACAGCACTGACATAAAACTGGGGCAGTTATAACTGCCCCAGTTGAAAGGCTATCTGGCAAAGGCAGCCAACTATTCGACGGTTACAGATTTTGCAAGATTCCGGGGCTGGTCCACGTCGGTGCCCTTGGCCACCGCAGCGAAATAGGCGAGCTGCTGTGCTGGAACCGCATATACAATCGGTGCAATAAATGGGTCGACGTCGGGCATAGGCAGAACACGCCACGCGTCATCACCAGCCAAATTTGCACCAGTTTTGTCTGTAATCAACGCGACTTTGCCGGCACGAGCGATCACTTCCTGCATGTTTGAGACTGTTTTCTCAAATACGGCATCACTGGGCGCCATGACGATCACCGGCACTGCATCATCAATCAATGCAATTGGCCCGTGCTTCATTTCACCCGAAGCATACCCTTCGGCATGAATATAGCTCAATTCCTTGAGTTTTAACGCGCCTTCTAATGCTAACGGATACATCGCACCACGGCCAAGATATAACACATCACGTGCCTTTGCGATGTCCTTGGCCAGCGCAGCAACAGCATCCTCACATCCGATTGCATCGGCAAGTCGACGGGGCGTTTGGGTAAGTAACTTAACCAATCGCGCTTCTTCATCCGCATCAATCAAACTGCGTTGTCTGCCTGCTGTAATTGCTAAGCAAGCAAGTGTGATCAATTGGCACGTAAATGCTTTTGTTGATGCAACGCCAATCTCTGTACCCGCATAAATTGGCAAAACAACGTTAGATTCACGCGCTATTGAGCTTTCGACGACGTTGACCACAGATATGATGGATTTGACGTGCTCTGCGGCATATTTCAATGCTGCCAAAGTATCTGCGGTTTCGCCTGACTGGCTAACAAAAAGCGCAGCACCAGAGCCCGAAAGCGGCGGTTCCCGGTACCGAAACTCGGAGGCGATGTCGATTTCAACGGGAATACGAGCGATGCTCTCAAACCAATATTTAGCAACATGACAGGCGTAGAACGCAGTACCGCAGCCAACAAGGGTTAGGCGATCAATTTCGGCAAAGTCTAAATCGCCAATCGGCATGTCGACAGTTTTGCCATCCGCTGCAACATAGGCAGCTACAGCGCGGCCAGCGACCATTGGTTGTTCGTGGATTTCCTTTGCCATGAAATGGCGGTGTTCACCCATATCAACCAGCACACTATCAACAGATATCGTGCGCACCGGGCGCTCAACGACTGCGCCAGTATGATCGTGGATCACCGCACCAGAGCGGCGGACGACAGCCCAATCGCCTTCGTCAAGATAGCAGACACGGTTGGTTAAGGGGGCAAGGGCCAAGGCATCGGACCCAACGAACATCTCGTCATCGCCATGGCCAATCGCTAAAGGAGAACCACGGCGCGCTGCAACAATTAGATTGTCCTCGCCCTGGAACAGGAAACACAGGGCAAAGGCACCTTCCAAACGCGCCAAGGTGGCGGCTGCCGCATCTTCGGGGCCAAGGCCCTTTGCCATCAGGTTAGCACAAAGTTGGGCAATGGTTTCTGTGTCGGTATCCGACGCGAAGTTACGGCCTTCTCCTACCAGCTCTTCCCGTAATGCTCGGTAGTTTTCAATTATGCCATTATGAACAACAGCAACTGGCCCAGCACAATGCGGATGTGCGTTTGCTTGGTTCGGAATGCCGTGCGTTGCCCAGCGAGTATGGCCAATCCCGATGTAACCGGCGATCGGATCTTGCTGTACCAGTTCCGCCAGCATGTTCAGCTTGCCAACAGACCGCCGGCGTCCCAATTCTCCATTGTCGAGCGTCGCGATCCCAGCGCTATCATAGCCTCTGTATTCCAGCCGTTTAAGCGCATCGACCAATAAAGGTGCGACTTCCCGCTGCCCAACGATCCCGATTATACCACACATATTTTAAGCCCTCACGCGCTTCACCGAATGCCGATGTTTCTCGCTGTTAATCTAGTTCAAATTCAGGCGGTTCAACGCAGATATAAATGGAAGCCCAATTAGTCGCCTAAAAAGTTTAAGCAATTGTCGAGCATTCACTATTTCAACGCAACCCAGTGTATCTGATTTATGTCACCGGAAACGCTTTCCCAGCCTAAAATTGTCAAAGAATCATTATAGATTCAGAGCTTTTCAACTCTCAGAATATAGAGCCGAAGTTCAAGCTGCCGAGAAGCAAAGAGACTGTGATCTGCAAAATCGGCCGATTATGCATTTGGAACAAAGGAGGGTGCACGGGCAACAACTGGGGCGTGGTATTTCCAAAAATGAAACGCAAATAGCAACTTGCGTTGCACACTCGCAAAGTTGGAATCCTGAATAAGCCTTCGAAGGAAAATAAGTAGGTTTAAAAACAAAGGGTTAATTGAAATGGAGAAGTTGGCACACGTCTTGCTTATATCTCTAGCAAGACCGTCACAGACGTACAAACCTTAGGAGACTACGAAATGACCAACTTTTCAAACGACCACATGATCGCCGACCCTAGCCTCGCTGAAGTTGGTGCTCAGGACTCGCTTCACTTCACCCCCCGTGCGCCACTTCGTCAGCGTGATTTTGGTGGTGTAGTCGCAATGACAGCAGTTGCAGAGCAGTTCTCAACAGCTCAGGATCACTTGTCGGCAGATCAGTTTGTTTTTTGTAACTGAGGTTGTACTCGAAACTGAAATGCAAACCAAAGATTGTCACTTGGACTCTTCAAATCGATCCCCAAAATAGATACCCGTCATACAGAGTATCGTTTCAAAGCTAGATATTTGTGAATGCAGAAGTTTTTCATATCATCGACGACTAATCGCAATATCCGATTTCTATCGTTGTTTCCGTACCGCGCTAGGTGGCGCGCCCATAAGCTTACTAAATACTCGAGAGAAGGCCGCTTCAGACGAGTAACCGACGAGTTCTGCCGTTCGGGAAACACTAAGGTCCTGTTCCACTAACGCTTGGCGCGCAATCTGCATGCGCCAAGTCGTTAGGTATTTTAATGGGGACATGCCGGTTTTGGCTGCGAACTGTTCTGCAAAAGTTGTTCGCGACATACCGGCAGTGCTTGCGAGTTCGCCGACTGACCATTTTTCAGCCGGTGATTGATGCATAGCTGTCAACGCGCGTGAAATCTTTGGATCAGCGAAACCTGCAAGGCCTATTTCATCGGCACCGTCACCTTCAATATATGCCCGGATCGCTTGGGCAAAAATTGCTTCGGACATTTTTAGTGCAATTAAGTCGCCCCCCATTCGTGAACCACCGGCCTCTTGCCCAATAACGCGCAGAGTGGCCTCCAACCAAGCGCCCGCCGCTTGACCATAATTGCGTATCAAAATGAAATTTGGGAGCCTTTCGAAAATCAGATGCCTGGCGTCAGGTGCAAAAGAAAAGTGGCCGCAAATTAGCTGTGTTTCTAGTAAAGGATCACCATCGCCATAGACCAATACACCACCACCCTGAAATTCCGCCCGTTGAACAACGTCATCAAGTGGTAATGCTTCGTCTGCTGGGCGTGCACCGCAAGTTAATTTATGTGATGCACCGTGAGGGATAATGACCAAGTCACCTTGCGAAAGCCTCAGAACGTCATCTGAAACTTGCACCATACAATTGCCCTGATGGGCAAAATGGAAGCGA
>JBMYPG010000136.1:0-9220 GCA_049600095.1 Pikeienuella sp.
CGCGCCACGGTTACGCCGCTGTATCGATGCGAGAGATTGCTGGCGAAGTTGGTGTTGGTGCCGGTGCACTGTACAATCATTTCGCCACGAAACAGGATTTATTGGTCGCCCTAATGGAGCGGCACATGGCTGGTCTGCTTTCGGCCTGGGCGAAGGAACCCGGAGCGCGTTTGGAATCTAACCCGGTGACCGCGTTGGAGAGCTTTACTCGGTTTCACATTCGTTATCATAAAGACCTCGCGGATGAAGTTTCGGTCGCCTATATGGAATTGCGCAGCCTGGAGCAGCCAAATTTTCACCGGATCGAACAGTTTCGCCGTGAATACGAAGATCAGCTTGTTGCCATCCTTGATCGCGGTGTAGCAGCGGGCGTGTTTCATGCGCCGGATACAAAAATCGCCGCGATGGCCATCATCGCGATGTTAACAGGCATGACCACTTGGTTTCGCACCGGGGGACGCCTGTCCGTCAATCAAATCGAAAATCTATATGTTGATATGGTCGCCCGGTCTGTGCGGCCAACCTAATACAACAATACGGCCCAGAAGGAGCCTTCTCCATGTTCACCGCATCCATGAATTTTGCCCTTGGCGAAGATATCGAAGCCCTGCGTGAAATGACCCACCGTTGGGCGCAGGATCGTGTGGCGCCAATGGCAGCCCAGATTGATACATCCAACGAGTTTCCGGCTGAACTGTGGAAGGAAATGGGCGATTTGGGATTGCTCGGTATTACTGTGGAGGAGGAATTCGGTGGTGTTCAGTTGGGTTATCTGGCCCATACGGTAGCGGTTGAAGAAATTAGCCGAGCCTCTGCCTCGGTTGGCCTGTCATATGGGGCGCATTCCAACCTGTGTGTGAATCAGATCAGCCTGAATGGCTCGCCTGAGCAAAAGGCAAAATACCTGCCCGGTTTGATTTCTGGCGAACATGTGGGCGCATTGGCGATGTCGGAAGCTGGTGCTGGCTCAGACGTCGTGTCAATGAAGCTGCGGGCCGAAAAGCGAAATGACCGTTTTGTCCTAAACGGCAATAAATATTGGATCACCAATGGGCCGGACGCCGACACTGTGGTTGTCTATGCCAAGACTGACCCGGATGCAGGGCCAAAGGGGATGACTGCGTTCCTGATTGAAAAATCAATGACCGGGTTCAGCACATCACCCCATTTCGACAAAATGGGCATGCGCGGATCAAATACCGCAGAGCTGATTTTCGAAGATGTAGAAGTGCCTTACGAGAACATCCTTGGTGAAGAGGGCAAGGGCGTTAATGTTCTAATGTCTGGCTTGGATTATGAACGCGTGGTTTTGTCTGGCATTGGTGTTGGTATCATGAATGCCTGCCTTGATCAGGTGGTGCCTTATTTGCATGAGCGTAAACAGTTTGGTCGGCCTATTGGCGATTTCCAGCTTATGCAGGCAAAAATTGCCGATATGTATACAGCCATGAACTCTGCCCGAGCTTATGTTTATGCGGTTGCGGCTGCTTGTGATCGCGGTCAGGTCACACGGCAAGATGCGGCTGCTTGTGTGCTTTATGCATCTGAGGAAGCGATGAAGCAGTCAGTGCAGGCGGTGCAGGCATTTGGTGGAGCCGGGTTCCTGAACGATAGTCCGGTCAGCCGTCTGATGCGTGATGCAAAGTTGATGGAAATCGGTGCGGGCACCTCGGAAATTCGCCGCATGTTGTGCGGTCGTGAATTGATGCGGGTGACTGGCTGAGTTTTCAAACGGCCACTTATTGACGATTTGCCATCCCGCAAAACGGGGTGGCTGTATGCCCAGCCAAGAAAATGTAAAAGAAGACATTCGAGCTTTAGCTCAGTCTTTATTGGGGAAGAACATGCATACGACAAAAAACACCCACAAAACCCTTGGGGGGTGCTTTGTGGCACTTTTGCTTTTCTGTGCTGGACCGGCGTTGGCTGATGGCCACATCGAAACATTCCGTGGTTGCGCCGAAGCGGTAGATTCTGCGGAGGTCAAAACTGCCTATAGAGAATGTACCGCCGAAATTATGAAGGTTTGTGCCGCGTCCAAAACGGCGGGTGAAGCGGTGGATTGCTTTGACAATATCTCTGCCGACTTGTTGGTCGAAGCCGAGCTGGACCTTTCAAACCTTAGCGAAAAACGACAGGGCGAGGTGCTGCCTCTGATGATGTCAAATCGTGAGAGCGGCCAAGGCGCATGCGGCCTGCTGGCTCATAATGACAAGAAGGCTGGCGCTACAGAAGCCCAGATTGCCGTCAATCAATCCTTTTGCCAGATGATGGTGATGGCCGATTTGCTGGGGCAGGTCATCAATCAGGCGCGCATTACTGAATAATCGGAAAACAAAATGAAACTCACCTCTACCCTATCTTCTCGGGATCCGGCGTTTGCCACTAACCGCGAGGCGCATTTGAAGGCGCTGGCTGAAATTCGCGAGGCTGCTTCTGCTGCAGCGTTGGGCGGTGGTCAGCGGTCCCGTGACCGTCATGTCAGCCGGGGTAAATTGTTGCCACGAGATCGGGTAGAAGGGTTGTTGGACCCGGGTTCTTCTTTCCTGGAGGTTGGTGCCACTGCTGCGCATGAGATGTACGGCAACGCGGCACCTGCTGCTGGTGTTATTGCTGGCGTAGGGAAAGTTGAGGGCCGGGAGGTGATGGTTGTCTGTAATGACGCCACGGTCAAAGGCGGCACCTACTATCCAATGACGGTGAAAAAACACCTTCGCGCGCAGGAAATTGCGGAGCAAAACCATTTGCCCTGTGTGTATCTGGTGGACAGTGGCGGTGCGAACCTTCCTCAGCAGGATGAGGTGTTTCCAGATCGCGACCATTTTGGGCGCATTTTTTATAATCAGGCCAATATGTCGGCCAAAGGAATCCCGCAGATTGCAGTTGTCATGGGCTCTTGTACCGCCGGTGGTGCTTATGTGCCTGCCATGTCTGATGAGACGATAATTGTTAAAGAACAGGGCACCATTTTTCTCGCCGGGCCACCGTTGGTGAAGATGGCGACGGGTGAGGTTGTGGATGCTGAAACGCTGGGTGGTGGTGATACTCATACCCGTCTTTCAGGTGTTGCAGATCATCTGGCCGAAGATGATACCCATGCTTTGGCTTTGGCTCGTCGTGCTGTTGCCGGTCTAAATCGCCCCAAGCCATTCACCGTGGAAATGCAAACGCCAGAGGCCCCAGCCTATGATCCCGATGAATTATTGGGTGTTGTTCCGGCTGACCTGAAAACGCCATACGATATTCGCGAAGTGATTGCCCGCACTGTTGATGGTTCTCGATTCAGCGAGTTCAAATCCCGTTTTGGTCAAACACTGGTTTGCGGGTTCGCGCATATTCAGGGCATGCCCTGCGGGATCGTAGCGAATAACGGTATTCTGTATTCTGAAAGCGCCCAGAAAGGTGCCCATTTCATTGAGTTATGCGCGCAGCGAAAAATCCCTTTGATTTTCCTGCAAAACATCACCGGGTTTATGGTGGGTCGGAAATATGAGGCCGAGGGCATCGCCCGCCATGGCGCCAAGATGGTGACAGCGGTCGCGACGGCCCGCGTGCCCAAAATCACCATGTTGGTTGGTGGTTCGTTCGGTGCTGGCAACTATGGCATGTGTGGGCGGGCTTACTCGCCGAACTTTATGTGGACATGGCCGAATTCTCGTATTTCGGTGATGGGTGGAGAGCAAGCCGCAGGCGTGTTGGCGACGGTTCAGCGCGACGCTCGTGAAAAGAGAGGGGAAACCCTGTCGGATGCTGAAGAAGCGGCGATCAAGAACCCGATTCTGAGCCAGTTTGGCTCACAATCGCACCCGCTTTATGCCTCTGCCCGGTTATGGGATGATGGCGTGATTGACCCCCGCAAAACCCGTGAAGTGTTGGCGTTGAGTTTGTCAGCTAGCCTGAACAAACCGATAGAGGACACCCGGTTTGGGTTGTTCCGGATGTGATCACGCAATGACCGCGACTATCGAAATTGTTGAAGCCAACATCACCAAGCTGGCCGTGGATGCGATCGTCAACGCAGCGAATACTTCGCTGTTAGGCGGCGGCGGTGTTGATGGCGCGATTCACCGGGCGGCGGGTAGGGAATTGGAATTTGCATGCCGGATGTTGCATGGCTGCAAAACCGGGCAAGCGAAAACGACCGAAGGGTTCAAGCTGCCCGCCAAATGGATCATCCACACCGTTGGACCGGTTTGGCGGGGCGGTGAAAATGGCGAAGCGGACTCGTTGACCGCCTGCTATGACAACTCTTTCACCGAAGCCCGGCGCGTTGGTGCCCGCTCGATTGCTTTCCCGGCGATTTCAACCGGCATCTTTGGCTACCCGGCTGATCTGGCGGCTGCGATTGCCGTTAACGCCTGTCGCCGCGCCGCGACTGACTTCGACCACATCATTCTCTGCTGCTTTACCGCAGGCAGCGCCGCGCATCATCAGCGCGCTATGGAGGCCTAAGCCCATGTTCACCAAAATCCTCATCGCTAACCGTGGCGAAATTGCTTGCCGGGTTATCGATACTTGCCGCCGTTTGGGTGTTGCGACTGTCGCTGTCTATTCAGATGCTGACGAAGGATCTCGCCATTGCCGTATGGCTGATCAGGCGGTCCATATCGGGCCCTCGCCAGTCTCTGAAAGTTATTTGAAGGCCGACCGGATTATTCAGGCTGCGCTTGATACTGGTGCGCAGGCCATCCATCCCGGTTTTGGTTTTCTGTCGGAAAATCCGGAGTTTGTTGAGGCGGTGCAAGCTGCTGGCCTTCGATTTATAGGCCCATCGCCCAGTGCCATTCGCGCCATGGGACTGAAGGATGCGGCCAAGAAATTGATGGAAAAGGCTGGTGTGCCAGTGGTTCCGGGTTTTCATGGCGCAGAGCAAGACCCGGATTTCCTAGCCGCTGAAGCTGATAAAATCGGCTACCCGGTCCTGATCAAAGCCCGTGCAGGCGGCGGCGGCAAGGGCATGCGCCGTGTTGATGACCCGGCGGATTTCAAAGCCATGCTCTCGGCTGCGTCGAACGAAGGGCAGGCGAGTTTTGGTGATGGTGCGGTATTGATTGAGAAATACATCCTTTCACCTCGCCACATTGAAATCCAGGTTTTTGGCGATGACCATGGTGATGCGGTTCATCTGTTTGAACGCGATTGTTCACTGCAACGCCGTCACCAAAAGGTCATTGAGGAGGCCCCTGCGCCGGGTATGACGGATGAGGTTCGCAAAGCCATGGGCGATGCTGCTGTGCGTGCCGCCAAGGCGATTAGCTATTCCGGTGCTGGCACGATTGAGTTCATTGTCGACGGTGCAAATGGCCTGCGGTCCGATGGGTTTTGGTTCATGGAGATGAACACTCGGTTGCAGGTAGAGCACCCTGTCACTGAGGCGATTACGGGCGTCGATCTGGTTGAATGGCAGTTACGGGTGGCAAGTGGTGAACCGCTTCCGGCTGCTCAGGGTGACTTGTCCATCAATGGTTGGGCCTTTGAATCGCGGTTGTATGCAGAGGATGCTGCGAAGGGCTTTTTGCCTGCTACCGGTACGTTGCACCATCTGGAATTTCCTGCGAACGCCCGTATTGAAACCGGGGTTCGGCAGGGTGATGAGATTACGCCGTTTTACGACCCGATGATCGCCAAAATCATTACAGAGGGTGCGACCCGCGATCAGGCGCTTGGCCGTATGCGTGCGGCGCTAGCGGCAACAGAGGTTGCAGGTTCTGTCACCAATGTCGGTTTTCTTGCTGCTTTGGCGGCGCATGAAGGGTTTGGCAAAGGTGAAGTTGATACCGGCCTGATTGAGCGGGAGGCGGATGCGCTAACTGCGACGCGACCAATCTCTCTGCTTACCAAAGCGGTGGCTGCTGTCGCTTCGCTGGACCTGTCTGATGGGGACAGTGGTTTTCGCCTGTGGTCACCTGCGATTACGCAGGTGAAGATGGTCGCGGGGGACGAGGAAATCTCTGCCCGTATTGAAATGGCTGACGATTTTTGCGTGACCATTGGGGGTGAGACGATTTGCTTTACCATCGATGGCGATGTGATTGCCGCAAATGGAGTTGAAACCCGTGCTCGTACAGCCCGGTATGACGACCGACTGACGGTATTCGCGGATGGTGAAGCGCATGAGTTCATCCTTATCGACCCGTTGGCAGCGGGTGGCGACGATGGCGCGGGTGGAGACAGTGTGGCTGCGCCGATGCCGGGGTTGGTTAAGGCTGTCATGGCCTCTGCTGGTGATGTTGTTGAACAGGGCGATGCGTTGGCGGTAATGGAAGCCATGAAAATGGAGCATACGTTGACTGCCCCCCGCGATGGCACGGTTGCCGCGGCCATGGTGGCCGCTGGTGATCAGGTCGAAGAAGGTGCGGTTCTCGTCTCACTGGAGCCAGAAGATGAATAATCATGTAACCATTTTTGAGATGGGGCCGCGCGACGGATTGCAGAATGAATCCCGCGTGATTGCATCGGCAGATAAAATCAAATTGGTTGATATGTTAACTGCCGCAGGGTTCTCCAAAATCGAAGCAGCCAGTTTTGTTAGCCCAAAATGGGTGCCGCAAATGGCGGATGGTGCAGAGGTTTTGGCGGGGATCACACGGCGGGAAGGGGTGCGTTACACCGCGTTAACGCCGAACCTGAAAGGATATGAGCGGGCAAAGGCGGCAAAAGCCGACGAGGTCGCCATTTTTGGTTCTGCTTCGGAAGGTTTTTCGCAGTCTAACCTGAACCGCAGCCGTGCAGAAGCATTGGAGATGTTCCGCCCGATTGCCGAGGCAGCGTCAAACGACAACATGCCCATGCGAGGCTATGTTTCCTGCGTCATCGAATGCCCATTCGATGGCGTTGTCACGCCCGATGCCGTTGCTGATGCTGTTGAGGCAATGTTGGCGATGGGGTGTTATGAAGTCAGTCTGGGAGACACCATTGGTAGGGGCGAACCGGAAACGGTTGCGGCGATGCTGGATGCTGTTTTGACCGTAGCCCAGCCGGATAAGTTGGCGGGCCACTACCATGACACCAACGGTAGGGCGTTGGAGAGTGTTTCTGTGTCTTTGGACAAAGGGTTACGGGTTTTCGATGCAAGCATCGCCGGTCTAGGCGGCTGCCCTTATGCCCCCGGTGCACCGGGCAATGTGGCAACCGAAGCCGTCGTTGCGCTTTGCACCGAACGGGGTTTCGACACGGGCTTGGATGCTGATTTGCTGGCCAAGGCAGCAGTGTTTGGTAAAAGCCTGCGTAGTTGATTTTGCGCAGGCTGCTATCGACAATGGTGTTGTGGGTCAGTCGCCCAGCACCAGCCAGACTGGACGATGGTCTGAACCGATTGCATCGACATCTACCCATGTTTTTTGCACATGCGGCGCTAGTGACGCGCTGACAAAAGCGAAATCCAGCCGCGCATCATTTTCCGGCGCACCCGGTTCAATGTAAGACAGGGTATAAGATGGGTTTTCCCCGGCCAGCACCTCAGCACAGGTGGGGTGGTCGCTTGTTGGAACAAGGCCAGCGTAGTCATCCCGCTGACCGGTCATGGTCAGGAACTCCGGGCTGTTCGGCTTCATATTGAAATCGCCCATGATGACGAAATCCGAAGTCTCTGGCGTATCGTCTAATTTGAACGCTTTCCCACCGGTTAGCGCGCCGCCTGCATAGGTCTTCTGCGTTGCCAGCTCGCGGAGCATGTTGATCTGGGCAATACGTTCGGATGCGATGCTGTGGTTCAGGTGAACCGAGTAAACCCGCAATGGCCCGAATGGTGCCTGTACGACTACCTCTATCGCGCCGCGTTGCAGGTTCAGCCTTCCCCATGTGCGTGTGCGGGGTAGGGCGATACGGCGGGTTGAGATGAGAGGCGTTTTTGAAAACACCATGTTGCCAAATTGTAGCCGACGATTAATGGCAACACCGTCCACTACCGATGAACCAGCGTCCACGTCCAACACCGGATCAAAGGTAGAAAAATAATTGGGCAGAGCATTGCGAAGGGCCGCAACCAAATCCTCGGCGCCATTGCCAGAGAAGTTACGAGTCACCTCCTGGAGGGCAATAACATCAGCGCCACGTACTGCATCAGCAATGCGTTCAGGATCATATTGGCCGTCGAGGCCGACGCCATATTGAATATTGTAAGTAACGAGTTTCATGATGCTATCGGAGCATTCAAATCAGACTTGAGCAACTGAAATTGCGGTTAACTTAGAAAATTTTGGCCCGCGCGCATATCCAAACCGGGGAAGACATCTGTCATCACTGCATTTTTGGAAAGGCCAAATAGTGAGATTAGTGCCAGCGCTGGCAATTGGCGAACATCCATAGTGGGTTTCAAGTCGCGGCCTTGATATAGGTCGTTTTCAGCCAGTCCCGGCCAGTCGGCATAAATGTGTCCGCCACGTAATGTGCCACCCGCAAGTAAAGCGGCCCCGCCGGCGCCGTGGTCGGTGCCGCGGTTGCCATTTTCATGGGCGGTTCTGCCAAATTCTGTCATGGCGATAACCAGCGTTCGTTCCCAATGGTGGCCAAGGCCGTCTTTTAGAACGGTCATTGCGTCTGCCAATTGGGAAAGTGGCTGGTTTAGCGCATTCTTTTGTTGTGCATGACTATCCCAACCACCGATTGAGAATGCAGCTATACGCGCGTCATCTGATAATCTGTCCGCCGCATATTGGGCGCGTATAGCCGTTGCTTTGCGGCCCTTGGCCCGATCATCTCCATCCGTTGCTGAAAGTGCGAAAGCCTGCTCTGCGGCCTGCGCAAAAAGCGGATCATGGGCGAATAGATGGGTTAGAAGGCCCCTTTCGTCATTAACCAATTTCACATCCTCGCCGGGTGCCCAGCTTTGTGCGGGATTGGGGCCAGAGGTGAGTAGCATTGCCCCGCGCCCAACTGACAATAGGGTTTCTGCCCGCGCATCGGGCATGTGGCTCAGCGCCCTATTTAACCATCCGTTATTGGTGCCGCCAACATCTGACAGTCCACTTTCCAGTAAGTCCTGCCCATCGAAATGGCTTCGTTTATCGCGATATGGGGTTGAGACAGCATGCGCAATGGCTAGCTCTTTACTGGCCCAAAGGGCCTGAAGTTTGGCAAGGCGTTGGTCCATTCCAAAACCATCAGCAAGCGGGATTTGTGGGGTTTTTGATAGGTTCGGGCGTAAGTTGCGATATTCGGCGCTATCTAGTGGAGCAAACACACCCAGCCCGTCCATTCCGCCACGCAAAATGATTACCAC
>JBMYPG010000137.1:0-9171 GCA_049600095.1 Pikeienuella sp.
TATGTACACGGGCGAGGCTTTGGCTCAGATCACCATTGCCCTCGTTCGTTACCAACACAGATTGGCCGGTTTCGGCGATCAACATATTGGCCCCGGTGATGCCAACCTCTGCCTCAAAGTATTTTTCGCGCAGCACCGCCCGCGCCTCTGCCATCAATACCTCTGGGTCATCCAGATTGCGGTCTGGGTCGAGGTGCGTGTGATGCTCACGAAAGGCTTCCCTAACCTGATCCACCGTCACATGAATGGCAGGGGCGATGATATGGCTGGGCGTTTCGCCACGTAATTGAATGATATATTCACCCAGATCAGTCTCAAACGGCTTTATGCCATTTTCCTCAAGGTGATCATTCAGCCCGATTTCCTCAGAAATCATCGTCTTGCCCTTGTTGGCGATTTTTGCGTCAACGCTGCGGCAGAGGTCCATAACAATAGATCGAGCATCCTCAGCCGTTTCGGCCCAATGAACATGCCCACCAGCCTCGGTCACTTGTTGCTCATAATGGGCTAAGTACAGGTCTAGGTTCGCCAAGGTATGGTTTTTAAGGTCGCGCGCTGCGTCTCTTAGTTCTTCAAACTCCGGCACACCGCCCGCTGCCGCACTGCGTTTTGTCACAAAAGCAGAGCCCCCGGCCTGCAGCGCGGCCTGAAGGTTTTGATCCACCAACGCATCACGGGCATTTTGCCTGAAGGCACTAGATGTAGGTGTATGGGTCATTTTTCGCCCTCACCAATTGCAGGGATATCCGTCATTCCTGCCAGTACCTCTACCACATGCCGGGCCTTAACGGGTTTGCCTTGGCGACTGAGCTTGCCTGCGATGTTCATCAGGCAACCAAGATCGCCCGCCAGCACCATATCTGCACCAGTCGCGGCAATATCCTCGGTTTTGTCACTGGCCATGCGATCAGAAATATCGGGGTATTTAACACAAAACGTCCCACCAAACCCGCAGCAGACATCCGGCGTTTTCATTTCCGTCAACGATAGGCCCTCAACCCCTGCCAGTAGAGACCTTGGCTGATCCTGAACCCCGAGGGATCGTAGCCCAGAGCAACTATCGTGATAGGTGACATTCGCTTCGCAAGTTGCATTCGGTTGATGGTTCATCACATCGTTCAGAAATGCGGTGATTTCATAAGTCTTTTCAGACAATCCACGCGCCCGCGCGCTCCATTCAGCATCATCAGCCAGCATCGCCGGATAATCCTTAGCGATCGTCGCCATGCAACTGCCTGACGGTCCAACAACGTAATCAAAGCCCTCAAACGCCGCGATCACCTGTCGGGCGATTTGTTGAGCGGTCGCCTTGTCGCCCGAATTCCACGCAGGCTGACCGCAACAAGTCTGTGTGGGCGGAACCTCAACTGAACAGCCCGCATCCTCCAACAACTTAACCGTGGCAAAGCCGACTGAAGGGCGGAACAGGTCGACCAAACAGGTGGCAAATAAGGCAACGCGCGGCTGTGTCATGCTTACCCTTTCAGAGCTTAGGCTAGTATCGGTAACGCGGCGGACCGGCGATTGGCAATGACGTATCTAATCGGCTGAGATAAGAAGCAGCCATGACAGGACCAAATTACGAATTCGAAACCGCCGCCCCCGCCCAACCCGTTTGCGGGGTGGATGAAGCAGGGCGCGGCCCATGGGCCGGGCCCGTCGTGGCCGGGGCCGCCATTATCGACCCAACGCGCGTACCGGCAGGTTTGAATGATAGTAAAAAGCTAACCGCCGCGCGAAGAGAGGCGTTGTTTGCCGAGCTGTTAACCTGCGCCGAAACCGGGGTTGGAATTGCGACGGTGGAGGAGATTGATCGCCTCAACATCCTGAATGCAACCTATTTGGCGATGCGCCGTGCCGTGGCGGCCCTGCCCCAAGTTCCTGCATTTGCGCTCATTGATGGAAACAAAATCCCCCCGGAGTTGCCCTGCCCCGCACAGGCAGTGGTCAAAGGTGACGGGCGGTCACTGTCAATTGCCGCTGCTTCGATCATGGCAAAGGTCACGCGCGACCGGATCATGTGTGACCTTTCGGTCGAATGGCCCGGTTATGGGTGGGAAAGGAACGCAGGATACGGCGTAAAAGCGCACGCAGCGGCACTACTAGAATTGGGGGTGACCCCTCACCATAGACGTTCGTTCAAACCCATACACAAGATATTGTATCAAGCAAAACCTACAAGTCATTGATTCAAAAAGAAATATTGACCTAGCGAATCGCTTGAATCATTTTGGTCTCAACACCTGATTCGAAAAACAGGGTAGAGAGCATGAGCAAAATGAATACAAAAACCACAAAATCACCCTCCGTTTCGGGGGCAAAATTGCCCTTGAACAGCATCATTCAAGGCGACTGCATCGCTGCAATGAACGCATTGCCAGCCGAAAGCGTCGATCTGATCTTTGCTGATCCGCCGTATAACCTTCAGCTAAAAGGCGAGTTGCATCGCCCCGACAATTCACGCGTTGATGCGGTGGATGATGAGTGGGATCAGTTTTCCAGCTTTGCCGCCTATGACCGTTTTACCCGTGATTGGCTGAAAGCTGCGCGCCGGGTTTTGAAACCCGATGGCGCGATTTGGGTTATTGGCAGCTACCACAACATTTTCCGCGTTGGCGCCGCCATTCAGGATCAGGGTTATTGGATTTTGAATGATGTTGTCTGGCGCAAGTCGAACCCAATGCCAAACTTCCGGGGCAAGCGGTTTACCAACGCACATGAGACAATGATCTGGGCAGCAAAATCAGAAGCAGGCAAATACTGCTTTAACTATGACGCGCTGAAAATGATGAATGAGGGCATCCAGATGCGCTCTGACTGGGAAATGCCGATTTGTTCGGGCCATGAGCGTCTGAAAAACGAAGGCGGCGAAAAAACCCACCCAACTCAGAAACCAGAGGCATTGTTGCACCGGATTATGGTCGCCTGCACGCAACCCGGTGATGTTGTTTTGGACCCGTTCTTTGGCACGGGGACCACTGGTGCAGCCGCCAAACGGTTGGGCCGCAACTGGATCGGTATTGAGCGCGAAGATGATTACATCGCTGCCGCGCGCAAACGGCTGGCAAACACAGTTGCCGGTTCTGCCGATACGATTCAGGTGACTAAATCAAAACGCAAAGAACCTCGTGTAGCATTTGGTTCATTGGTTGAACGTCAGATGCTTGCCGCTGGCGATACGCTGGTCAGTCCTTGCGGCCGCCATGCAGCGCGCGTGCGTGCAGATGGTTCGCTAATCTCTGATGATCAGATTGGATCCATCCACCAGGTTGGTGCGGCTGTTCAGGGCGCGCCAAGCTGTAATGGCTGGACATACTGGCATTTCCGCAAGGATGGCCGCCCAGCGCCGATTGACCTGCTACGTCAGCAGGTTCGCGCAGAGATGCAGGCGTAAGCCAACTCTTGGGTACCTGAGATCCCGGCTCAACGCCGGGATGACAACTTAACAGACCGCCCTAGAAAAGATGTTTCATGACATCAAATCGGGGCGGCTCGCCTAACAACGCACCTAATACGTCAAGATCACCGCGTTCGGCACGCCATGCGATATACGCCTGTTGGCTTTCGATTTTATCCCAAAGCTCATAAACAATGATCGTATTGTTCTCAGCATCGGACGAGCAGGAAATCAGTTCGGCACCATCTCGTGCCGCAGTATCAGGCAATATAGCCTTCAACAGGTCTTCAAGCTCTTCAAACGACCCTTCTTTGGGTTTTAGGGTAAGCAATACGCAAACTGTCATGACGTTCCTCCTGTACCGTTAGGCGGGAACGTTGGCACAAGACTGATGGCGTTGTCACGTTGGACGTTAGCAGCGGTTTGCCACTTACGCCCGACCAAAAGGCTACTCTTCTGGG
The DNA here is from genome assembly GCA_049600095.1 of Pikeienuella sp. Taxonomy (GTDB): domain Bacteria; phylum Pseudomonadota; class Alphaproteobacteria; order Rhodobacterales; family Rhodobacteraceae; genus Pikeienuella. The sequence continues at coordinate 3,859 of JBMYPG010000137.1, forward strand.
TCAGCCGGCTTACTGGCTACTGGTTTCTTAGCTGCTGCCTTTTTTGCCGCCGGTTTTTTCTTAGCGGCTGGCTTTTTCGCGGCAGGCTTTTTGGCCGCCGCCTTTTTCTTCGCGGGCTTCTTTTTCCCGGCTTTTTCGGTGATCAGCGCGACGGCGGTGTCCATATCAACCGACTGCGGGTCGGTATCCTTTGGCAGTGTCGCATTGATTTTCCCCCATTTGACATAGGGACCATAGCGACCGTCCATTACGTTTACTGGCCCGCCTTCTGACGGATGTTCGCCGAGTTCTTTCAACGCCTTTGCAGCAGTGCGACCACGGCCCGGGTTGGCGATTTTTTCGGCAATCAATTCCACCGCTCGGTTCATGCCCAGCGTAAATACTTCCTCTGGGTCCTTTAGGTTGGCGTAGGTTTTCAGGTGTTTCACATAAGGGCCGAAACGCCCGATAGCCGTTTCGATAGGTTCCCCATCTTCAGGGTGAAGGCCGACCAAGCGAGGCAGAGACAAAAGCTCTAGTGCCTTTGGTAGATCGACAGCCTCAACCGTCATGCCTTTGGGAATAGATGCTCGTTTTGGTTTATCTTTTGAGCCGGGCTCAGGCTCACCCAACTGCACATAAGGCCCGAAACGGCCGGTTTTCAGCCAGATGTCAACCTGATCTTCGTTCTGGCCTAGCAATTTATCTGCAGCACCCTCTGCACCTTCGCCGCCCATCGCGCGAGTGTAGCGGCATTCAGGATAGTTTGAACAACCGATGAAGGCGCCGCCGGAACGGGCGGTACGCATCGACAAACGGCCAATGCCACATGACTTGCAAACGCGCGGGTCGGTGCCATCGCCGGTGTCCGGGAATAAATGCGGTGCCAGCACTTCGTTGATCGTATCCAAAACCTCACCAATGCGGAGGTCCTTGGTCTGGTCTACATCAGCAGAAAAGCTGGTCCAGAACCGATCAAGCACGGCCTTATAGTTCGCGCGCCCACCGGAAACATCGTCAAGCTCTTCCTCTAGCGAAGCGGTGAAATCGTATCCAACGATGCGTGTGAAGTAATTTTCGAGGAAGGCAATGACCAATCGGCCCTTATCTTCTGGGTGTAGGCGACCTTTGTCCTTGCGGACATATTCGCGGTCCTGGATTGTCGTGATGATTGATGCGTAGGTCGATGGGCGGCCAATGCCCAGCTCTTCCATCCGTTTTACCAGAGTAGCCTCAGTAAAACGTGGCGGTGGCTGTGTGTGATGCTGTTCGGGCGTCACGCTGTTTTGCTTGGTGGCTTCGCCTTTGTTGATTTCAGGAAGGCGACCGCCATCCTCATCATCCATGACGTCATCGCGGCCTTCTTCATAGACTTTGAGGAAACCATCGAAGCGGATCACCTGACCCGTGGCACGCAGGCCAACTTCGCCGCCACCCAGTTCAACAACGGTGCGTTCTAGGCGAGCTGCTTCCATCTGACTGGAAATGGCGCGTTTCCAAATCAGCGCGTAAAGTTTGGCCTGATCAGGCTCGAGCCCGCTTAGGCTGTCGGGTGATGCGGAGAAAACGGTTGGGCGGATCGCTTCGTGAGCTTCCTGTGCGTTTTTAGCTTTGTTTTTGTAGATGCGTGGTTTGGACGGGACATAAGAGGCACCGTAACGCTCTCCAATAGCGGCGCGAGCGGCCTGTACAGCTTCGGGAGCCATGTCGATGCCGTCTGTACGCATATAGGTGATGTGCCCAGCCTCATACAGACGCTGTGCCGCACGCATCGTTGCCTGCGCACCAAAACCGAGTTTGCGAGACGCTTCTTGTTGTAGTGTAGAGGTCATGAAGGGTGCAGCAGGATTTCGCGCGCCAGGTTTCGCCTCAACACTTGTTACGGACAGCGCGGCAGACTGAATGGCAGCAACGGCTGCTGTCGCGCTCGCCTCATCCGGCAGGGCAAATTTGTCTAGTTTGTCACCTTTAAGCACGGTCAAACGTGCATCAAAGGTATCACCACGAGGCGTTTCTAGCTGTGCCTTGATGGTCCAATATTCGCGGGCTTTAAAGGCCTCGATCTCCATCTCTCGCTCAACAATCACGCGAAGGGCGACGGATTGAACACGACCGGCTGATTTAGCACCCGGTAGTTTGCGCCAGAGAACTGGTGAAAGAGTGAAGCCAACAAGATAGTCCAGCGCACGGCGGGCAAGGTAAGCCTCGACCAATTCCATATCAATCGCGCGGGGGGCCCGCATCGCGTCCGTTACGGCCGACTTTGTAATCGCGTTGAACACAACCCGCTGAACAGGAGTGTCCTTCTTGACTGCACGACGTTTACGCAGCGCTTCCAGCAAATGCCATGAAATCGCTTCCCCCTCGCGATCAGGGTCAGTTGCGAGGATCAGTTTACCATCGTCTTTCAGCGCATCTGCGATAGCACGCACATGTTTGGTTGATTTCGAATCAACCTCCCACTTCATCTCAAACTCATTCGCCGTATCGACGGAGCCATCCTTGGGCGGCAGGTCGCGCACATGGCCGTAAGAGGCGAGAACCGTGTAGTCGGACCCGAGATATTTATTGATGGTTTTGGCTTTCGCCGGGGATTCGACGACGACGACTGGCATAGAAGGGCATGCTCCGGTAACGATTTGCGCAATTGCGGTGCAAGATGTGGGCGGCACCGCCTTATGTCAACGTAGGTTCCACACAGCGATAGGCGACAAATGGCAAAGATTGGATTTATTGGGACGGGGGAAATCGCCGCAGCACAGGTTTCTGCGCTGTCTGGGCAGGGTCATGAGATTCTGGTGTCGGAACGAAACCCTGAAGTGGCGGCTGAGTTGGCCTCAGCGCATGAGGAAGTGCGCATAGCACCCAATCAAGCGGTGTTGGACGGGGCAGACATCGTGATTCTATGTCTGATGGCAACCACGGCAAGGGATGTTTTGCCGGCGCTGAATTTTCGCGCTGATCATCAGGTTGTTTCTGTGATGGTAGATGTCGGCTTGTCTGAGTTAGCTGAACTTTGCACGCCTGCCAGTTCATTTACGATCACCATTCCGCTGCCATTTATCGCGCGCGGAAACTGTCCTTTACCAGTTTACCCTGACAATGGCGTGCTGCGTGACCTGTTTGGCGAAGCTAATCCCATCATTCCATTGGCTGATGAGGCTGCGATGAACCCTCATTTCGCTGCCAGTGCGATGTGTTCAGTTATCTTTTCGCAGCTTTCTACTGCTTCAGATTGGTTGGCCAATCATACTGGCGACGCGACAGGTGCCGAGATTTATGTCGCGTCGTTAATTGGCGGGTATTTGGCTGACACGCCAAAGGATGGCGCAGACCGGCTTGGGGCCGCTATTGCCTCGTTGAACACGGATGGCGGGTTGAACCAAACCTTGCGTGAACATATGCGGTCTGCTGGGGCGAATGATGCGCTTACCGCTGGTTTAGATGGGTTTACAGATCGGCTGGGGTTGGTGAAGCGGAAATAACTGAGAAACCGTTTGCGTGGCGCAGCCTCTCAGCCCACACTATGCCATCGTCATTAATACAGAGAGCAAGCCATGCCACTGCATCTGGACGGATTGCATCATATCACCTTAAACGGCGCTGACCGGGCCACATCGCTTGCGTTTTGGCGCGACGTCATGGGCATGCCCTTTGTTTTTGAGCAGCCCAATTTGGATGACCTGAGCATCAACCATTTGTATTTTGACCCCGGCGATGGGCGGTTGATTACGATTTTCACCAGCGAAGACCGGGCCGCCGGTGATCACACAAGCGGGTTTGACCCCGGTTCAGTGCATCATATTGCCTTTACCGTTTCACCGATCCGGTTTCAGGACACGCTAAAACGTTTAAGGGAACGCAAATTTGCCGTCGCAGTTCGTGACAGAGGGTTCATGAACAGCCTGTATTTTCGCGAACCTCTTGGTCATGTGATGGAAATCGCAGCGTATAAATTTGATCCACCTGAGGGACGTACTCACACCGAGGTTTTGGCCTTGGCTTATCAAAAACGGTTAGCGCGTGGTGCGATTAGTATTGAGGATCAGGATTGGCAGGCGGCGCTGGAGGAATTTGATCAAATTAAATCTTGATCAACCGAGCCTATTTGGCCAATCTGCGCTTCATGACAGATATTCGCAAAGATTACGCTTTTACAGCGTCTGATAACCACGCCGTCACCCATGACGAGCAAATGTACTCTGGTGCCACATCGTTTTGCCGCCGCCGCTATGCGCGCGATTTAGCGGGAGTCGATGTGGCCGTGATGGGCGTGCCGTTCGATACCTCTGTCACCAATCGCCCCGGCACCCGTTTTGGCCCGCGTGCTGTTCGTGCGGCATCAACCAATCTGGCATGGAGCCGTGCGTGGCCCAGCAGTTTTGACCCATTTGAGCGATTAAATGTTGTTGATTGGGGCGATGTGAATATTGATGCGGGTTATCCGTTGGACATGCCTGACCATATTCAAAACGCAGTCAGCTCGGTGATTTCCGAAGCGGGTGCCGCGCTGATCATCGGCGGGGACCATTTCACCACTTACCCCAGCTTGAAAGCACATGCTGAAAAGCATGGTGCGCCTATAAGTCTGATTCAGTTTGATGCCCATACCGACACTTGGGAAGATCCGGAGCGGCGGCGCATTGACCATGGAACAATGTTCTATCACGCGGCGAGAGAGGGGACCATTGACCCCGAAACCAGCGTGCAGGTCGGTATCCGCACGACCAACGACAACACTATGGGTTTCAACATTCGCGACGCTATTTGGTGTCATCAACACAGCCCGGCGGAAATCGCCGCTGAGATCAAACGCATTGTTGGTGACCGTCCGGCCTATCTGACCTTTGACATTGACGGGCTGGACCCGTCTTGCGCACCGGGCACTGGAACGCCTGTGGTTGGAGGGTTGTTTACCTGGCAGGCACTGGCGATTTTGCGGGATTTGCAGGGCATCAACCTGATTGGCATGGATATGGTCGAAGTTTCACCAGCCTATGATCATGCAGAGATCACGGCGCTGGCCGGGGCGACCATCGCGCTGGAATTGTTGTGCCTGTATGCGAGTAACAAATGACGGATGCTGATCAGTTAGCCGCGTTTCAGGCTGCGAACCCGGATATTGAGATCATTGAAATGGTCTGGCCGGATATGAACGGTGTGATGCGGGGCAAATGGCTGCCCGCATCTGAGGCGGGCAAACTGATCAAGGGTGACGCGCGTATTCCGGCATCTACCTATGCGTTGGATATCTTTAGCGAGGATACCGACGGGCCGGGTATGGCGGCTGAGCAGGGTGACCCGGATGCCAAGACTATCCCGCTGATGCACACG
>JBMYPG010000138.1:0-9102 GCA_049600095.1 Pikeienuella sp.
CTATACGGTTTTGACGGCGGCGGGGGCACGTACAGATCGGGCTCAGTTTTCTGCGTTCTGCACGGACCAGCCAGAGGGGGCGGCTTGTGATGCGATTGGGCAGTTGGGGATTGGTAGCCCTGAAGTGTCTGATGCTGATCTGGGGCAAGATGTGACCGAGGCCCGGATAAAGGCGATTGTTGCGCTGGACCCGGGTGGGGTGCCTGCCATGACGGTTGAGAGTTTGAAAGCCATCATGGTTCCTACGTTGATCATTGGGGCAGGGCGAACGCCTGAGATTTTGAACCCCGATCATGAAGCAGCCTTCGCAGCGCAGATCGTTCCCGGTGCGGAATATGCGTTGATGCCCGAAGCCGGACATTTTGATTTCCTTGGACCGTGCACTGACATGGCTGTGGACATTTTGCGATCAGAGAATCCCCGCGATGCGATTATTTGTGAGGGAGATAAGGCGGTTCGACTGGCCGTGCATGAGGCGACTGCGGATCGTGTGATTGCGTTTTTGAACGCTCAATAGAGTAGCGGTAAACAAAAGGTGCCTGTTTAGGGGGAAAGCGTTAATTGCCGAACGCTAAACGGGTGCCTATGTTGTGCATGTCATTATCAGGGGATGTGCCATGCTTGGATTGTTCAAGAAAACCGAATTACCCGATGCAGAAAATGCAATTCGGGGGCGCGAAGCGCCGGTGCCTACCGCAGAAGTACATTTCGTTAATGGTCGGTCGTTGACCGATTTCCCAGCGCATTGCGAGGTTGCGATGTTTGGTATGGGTTGTTTCTGGGGCGTGGAGCGCAAGTTCTGGTCCTTGCCCGGTGTCTGGGTCACAGCCGTTGGATACTCTGCCGGGTTGACGCCAAATGCGACTTATCAGGAAGTTTGCACGGGGCGTACCGGGCACAATGAAGTTGTGCTGGTTGTTTTTGACCCAACGCAGACAAGCTATGAAGCGTTGTTGCAGGCGTTTTGGGAAGGGCATGACCCGACGCAGGGAATGCGGCAGGGCAATGACATCGGCACACAGTATCGGTCTGGCGTCTATGTCTATTCCGAAGCGCAAAGGGCTGCTGCGGAGGCTTCCCGCACTGCTTATCAGGCGCGGTTGACCGAGGCCGGGTTGGGGCAGATCACCACGGAAATCGCGGATGTTAGCCCGTTTTTCTATGCTGAAGATTACCACCAGCAGTATCTGGCCAAGAATCCATCGGGGTATTGCGGCATTGGCGGTACCGGTGTGACCTGCCCGATTGGTACGGGTGCCTGATTGGGTTTTTATTGCTCGATGATGGGTACTGTAAAATAGAAAAGGCCGGTCGTTTGATAAAGACCGGCCTTTTTCAATTTCAGAATGCCAAAGGCTTAACGGACCAGCACGCTATAGGCAGACTCAGTTTTATCTGTTGGTCTAACGAATTCCAGATAGAGATCTGTCCGATCAATTGTATCGTTTGAGCAAACTTCATTGTTGGTATTCGGGGCAGCATTTGCGTCACAATGGACCGTTGGCGGGTGTAGCAAATGCACATCAAGGTGGCCGACAACCGGTGCTAAGGTTTGTCCTTCGGATTGTCGGGTATTGAGGCAGTTTACGACAGTCACCCCAAATACACGCCGGTTATTGTCCGTCAGCAGTGGAAAGCTGTAGTTGGCATAATGGTGATCTTCGAGCAGTCCACTCGACGTGAGGTCTCCTAGCGACCCGTCTTCGCCCATGCCAGTATCCACAAATTCCCCGGCTTCATGGTTTAAAGCACTAGGATGGACAGCAAAGCTCCGCCCATCAACATTTGAATGATGGATGCTTTTTTCCCCTAGGTACATTTCGTGCATTGAAGTGCCTGCTGGAATTGAACCAAAGCCATTTTCGATTAAGTGATCACGCCAATAGGCACCATAGAATCCAAAAAAGTTTAACCGTGAACTGGGATTGCCCATGTATTCCCGTGAACCTGTGCAGGAAGAGCTGTTATTTTGGCGGAAGCAAGCACTAAGCCTGTTGTCGAATACTCCAAGCGTTGCAGTGTAGTTGAGGCGAGACGATAGAGGGATGTTATTAGCGGTATTGGTCTCAATGTCGCGTTCTGTGGCACTTGTCTGCGCGAGCCTGAGTTTACCTTTGGTGATGTTCAGGTCAGGCTGAAAAAGTGGTAGGCTTGCCTGAAGTGGGTCACCATTCGTATTCCAGCTAAGAACATCGTTGATAGGTTCGTCCCACATATCAAATGCGGTGTTCAATGCTGTTGTAATAACCTCTGGTTCAGCGCCGACGACTGCGATTTCTTCGCCAATACAATATCTAGTTGGGGAAGCGGCAGCCATGTGGCAGATGACTTGGTTCAATGCGATATCTTCGGCAGACTTACCGACCACGCCACCGGGTAGCGTTGTATCAGTTTCACAAATCGCTGTGACTTGACCAGAGCTTTTCATCTCGGCCCGGCGGAGCAGGCTTGCTTGACTTAGGATCAAGTTTTCGGCCCGTAGTTCAAACTGTGTTGCTTTTGTGGTGAGTTCATTCGTTACGAAAAAGTTTTCAAAAGTTTCCGAACTGTCATTCTCAAACGGATTGCACATCACGAGGTTGGAGAAGTTTCCGCAGTGAAGCTCTTTCCGTTTCGCAGCGGAAACCGTTTGAACGACGTTGGCCCGGGCAACGTTGTTACTATCGACAGTATTTATCAGCTGGATCAGGGAATTATTTACAGATCGCTTAGCGGCGACAGCCACAACGTAAACGGCATTGGCGGCTGCATTTTCCTTGATACCGCCGAATGAACCATTTGCGAAAGCCGCATAAAGTACGTTTTCACCGCTGAGGTCAGAAAATGAGGTTTGAGTACCACTGTCGGTCGACAGGGAAGAAACGAACATTAGATATTCGATGTTGAACGCGTTGCTGCCTTCATCGCTGCGACTGAATTGTGCGTTCTTACCGAAAGGGGCCGAGCCGTTTGAGCCGAATACGGCATCTACGGCGCGATCAACGGAATCGAATTCACCATCAAGTTCAGAGGCAGCCGCAATCGCAGCTTGGTCCGTATATGACTGCATGGCGGAGTGTTCAGAGTAGACCCGGCCAAAATCGAGCACGAGGCCAGAGGCACCAAACAACATGACGGAAAATACAACGACTTGCGTCGTCATTGAAGCCCGACTATCAACCCAAAAATCGAAAATACGCTTCGACAGATTGAGACAGAACATACGCATCATCTTCCCAACTTCTCCCCAACTTCCCCACAACGTGTATAGCATCGGGAACTACGCCTTCCAATAGATGTCTGAACCGTAAAGTCTCAATATGTGACCAAAATGCCGTATAAACCCGGTGGAATCGTAACGGAATGAGGTGTGCACGATAAACGTGTATCACTTTTTTGTAATGCAACCCGAACAGAAAGTGAAACTACCTCATGACAACCTACTCGGCTTTGACGACGATTCGGGACAAGAAGAAGGCCGACGAATTGAGTGAGGCGCTGGAGCGGATGGTGCCGGAACCGACTGGTGTTGGGGTGTTTGAGGTTGAGGATGGCTCTGGCACCTGGGAGGTTGGAGCGTGGTTTATGGACCCGCCGGATGAGGCTGGTCTGGCGTTATGTGTGGCCATGTCAGGCTGCGCGCCCTTTGCGATTTCAGAGATTGGCGACACCGATTGGGTGGCGCAGGTGAAGCGAGAGCTGACGCCGGTTCGGGCGGGGCGGTTTTTGGTGCATGGCGCGCATGATCGGGAAAGCGCGCATGGGGTAAAACATTCGCTGGAGATCGAAGCGGCGATGGCCTTTGGCACCGGCCACCATGGCACGACGCGGGGCTGTTTGAATTCTTTAGATAAGTTGGCGCGTATTGGGTTTAAGCCGCGCCGGATTATTGATGTTGGTTGCGGAACTGGTGTGTTGGCGATGGCGGCGGCCAGCCTGTGGCGGATGAGCGTGACGGCCAGCGATATTGACCCGGTGGCGGTGGACACGGCGCGGGCGAATTTCCGCGCCAATGGTTTGGGCGGCAAAGGGCGGCTGTTCCGCGCGGCGGGGTTCAATACGCCGGGGGTGCGGGCCAATGGGCCTTATGAGCTGATCTTTGCCAACATTCTGGCGCGACCGCTGAAAAAGCTGGCACCATCGATGGCGCAAAATACGGCGCGGGGCGGGGTGATTATCCTGTCCGGTGTGTTGAACACACAGGCCGTTGGGGTGGAGCGTGTGTATCAGGGCCACGGGTTTAGCCGGTTGTGGGTGACGAGCGATGGGGAATGGTCAACGCTGACGCTGCGGCGGGGGTGATTGGTTGAGTCCATCTGAAATGAACCATTGAATATGGTCCCAGCTCTCGGCCGGGATGACGGCCTAATCGTCAGCCAAAGGCACACCCGGCGGGGCACCACGGGCGATCCAGTCTTTGTAGGCGGGGTCGGGGTCCCACGGGTTTTCCAAGGGTTCGTTGTTCAGGATGTTGGTGCGGGTGAGGTTTGGAGGGATTTTGGTGGTTTTGTCACCGAAAAGTGCATTGACCTGATCCTGAGTCATATTCTTTGCTTCGGTAAAGTCTGAATGCCGCGCATTAACTTTGTTTAGTTTGCAAAAATTCAAATTTGCGTTTTTAAAGCTCGCGCCGAGTAAAATGGTGTATTCGAAGTTTGCATTGTCAAGATTAGCCTGATTTAGTCGAGCATATCTTAAGTCTGCACCATTCAGCCTTGCGTCTGTTAGGTAGGCCCTTTCCAACTGAGCAGAGTTTAGATTTGTTCCTTCCAGTCGCGCTTTGTGGAAATCTACTCCCTCTAGTCGTGCTTGATGAAGGTTTGCGCCTTCTAGTCGACCCTTGCGTAAATTTGCTCCCTCTAATCGCGCTTGGCCTAAATTTGTGCCTTCTAACCGAGCCTTGTAAAGGTCTGCTCTTTCTAGCTGGGCTTGATAGAGGTTCGCACCCTCTAATCTCGCTTTATGGAGATCAGCGCCATTCAACCGTGCCTTAGTTAGGACCGCACCTTCTAATCGCGCTTGTCGTAGGTTCAATCCATCCAGTTGAGCTTCACGTAAATTAGATCCTTCTAACCGTGTGTTCATTAATAGAGCTTTAGCCAACGCTAATGTTGACAAGTCTGCTCTTCTCAGATTGGCTCCTTGCAGATCCAATTGGTAGGCGTTTTTTTGTTTTGTTTCATGCACCTGTCGCCGGGGGCTGCGCCTGCCAATAATTGTCAATGCAGTTTGGATGTCGGCACGGGGCAAAGATAATGATAAAGCGGTTTTCCATGCAGATGACTCCATCGAATGATTGCCAAACCTTATTTTCCTTGCAAGTTGATGCTTTCCTCGTTGCAATTCATCTAGTTCGGTCGCCATCGGTTCCCATTCAGTTTCCAGAAGATCATTAAGCGTATGAGCGGCCGCATTCTCTCGAATATAGACGCACAGAGTTTCCATCATCGGAATGTGATCTCGTTCGCTATCTTGCGCGATCCTTTCGAGGGCGTAGAGAGCTCCTAGGCGAACTTCCAAATTTGGTTCCGAGTACTCTTTCCCCGTTTCACGATCCTTCATATCGCGCATTGCGCCGAGTTGCTGAACGGCCCTCGTGAAACGATCTGTTATTAAGCCTTGTTCTGTGGTGATGGTCTGGCGCTCATTGACCCATGTTTTAATCAGTATGAAGGGGGGAGCTAGTAGCGCGCCAAGGCCAGTGAATGTAAGGCCGAGAGCATAGAAATGAGCGCGCTTTTCATCCGGCCCAGTGGGAATGTCGGCTAGAACTTGCTCGAAGGCTTTTAAAACAACTTCGAATACTAACCATAACCAAGGAAAAAACAGTACAAATGCAATCGTAAATATTGGCGTTAAATAGTGGCGACCGGCGAAGGCAGTAAACCTGTCCCACCACCCGTCTTTAAGCTCTGGTTTAGGCATTGCTGCAACGAGTTTTCGCAACACCAACGAGATAAACTGAAACGGTGCCCACACAACCCGAAAGGGGAAAAACAATAGTTTTCTTAACAAACGGATCATGGCGACCCCAACCTAGGCTTGAAAGGCTTAAATTCATTCATAGGTTGCACCTTGCCGCGTGATCATAGTTCTGGCAAGCGGTGCCTTGCATCGGCCCCGGCCTTGGCTATAGTCCGCGCCGGAAAATCACCCTGAAAGGGCTACTTATGCTTATCACTTCGGCACATGCGCAGGCCGCCGGCGGCGGCGGTGGGGACATGTTAACCTCAATGATCCCATTGGTTCTGATCTTTGGTATCTTTTACTTTTTGCTGATCCGTCCGCAGCAAAAGCGCGCAAAAGAACATCGCAAGATGGTGGACGAGCTGCGCCGTGGCGACAAGGTTGTCACGCAGGGCGGAATCCTCGGCAAAGTTACCAAGGTGAAAGAGGACGAGGATGAGGTTGAAGTTGAAATCGCAAAAGACGTGAAAGTCATGATCATTCGCGGTTCAATCACCACCGTTCTTTCAAAAACAGAACCGGTTAAAGAATAACGCCTCGGCGTTATTCTTTAACTGCGAAAGGCCGCAAACGTGCTGTATTTCTCGCCCCTGAAAAAGCTGCTGATTATCGCGACATGCCTGTTGGCCGTCGTTTTTGCAGCGCCTAATGCAGCCTATGATGTGGCGGATGACGCCGGATTAGCGGCCAAGGAAATCGCCAAGCTGACACGCGATGGCGCGCCGGTTACGGCGGAATTACAGGCGAGGGCTGATAATTGGCCCTCGTTCCTGCCGCGTTCTGTTGTCAATCTGGGCCTCGACCTACGCGGGGGCGCGCATTTGTTGGTTGAGGTCGCGATTGAAGACGTGGTTGAAGAGCGCATGGTGTCGCTGGCCGCCGATGCGCGCAAAGCACTGCGCGAAGGTGGCGTCCGCAAATACACCGGGCTGAAAGGCCTGCGTGACCGGATGACGGTGCGCATCACCAACCCCGAAGATGTGGACAAGGCCGAAGAGATTTTGAACGGTTTGGTCCGGTCCGTGCCTGATGCGATTTTGGGCTCTGCCGGTGACAATCTGACCGTTACCGCGCTGGGCGGGCAACAGTTTGAGCTGCGGCCGACTGATGCCTCCATCCGCGCGATCACAACATCCACCATGGCGCAGTCGATTGAGATTGTGCGCCGCCGGATTGATGAGGCTGGCACACGCGAGCCGACCATCCAGCGACAGGGTGAACGGCGCATTCTGATTCAGGTGCCGGGGCTGGGTTCAGCCGAGGAATTGCTGGCGCTGTTGGGTAAAACCGCGAAGCTGTCATTCCATCTGGTAGAGGGACGCACGCGCAATCTGGACCGGAACCCCGGGCCGGGCCTGCGGGTTTTCCCTGATGCAGAGGATGCTGCGCAGGGGTACATCGTACAGCGCCGCGCTTTGGTTTCGGGTGAAAGCCTGGAGGATGCGCAGGCAGGGTTTGACGGGCAGACTGGCGAACCAGTGGTTAACTTTCGCTTTGATGGCGTTGGCGCCCGCAAGTTTGGTCGGGTAACGGCCGAAAACGTCGGTACAGCCTTTGCTGTTGTGCTGGATGGTGAGGTGATTACCGCGCCGGTTATTCGGACCGCCATTCTGGGTGGGTCCGGGCAGATTTCGGGTAGTTTCACAGTCGAAAGCGCCCAGCGGTTGGCGATTTTGCTACGGGCTGGTGCGCTGCCTGCTGAAATTACGGTGCTGGAGCAGCGGACCGTTGGGCCAGGTTTGGGTGCTGACAGTATTGCAGCGGGTAAGATCGCCACGGTCATCGCCTTTGCCGCCGTGTTGGTGTTCATGTTCCTGAGCTATGGCAAATTTGGTTTGTTCGCGAATGTTGCGCTGATTTTGAACGTGGCGATGATCATCGCGATCCTGAGCCTTGTTGGGGCGACGCTGACCCTGCCGGGTATTGCGGGGATCGTTCTGACGATTGGTATGGCGGTGGATGCCAATGTGCTGATCTTTGAGCGAATACGCGAGGAATTGCGACGATCCAAAGGTGTCGCGCGGGCGATTGAAACCGGTTATGAGCGTGCGTTTAGCGCCATTATCGACGCCAACGTCACCACGTTTATTGCGGCTGCGATCCTGTTTGCCATTGGCTCTGGCCCAGTGCGTGGGTTTGCGGTGACGTTGGGTGTTGGCATTATTACTTCGGTATTCACCGCTGTGATGGTCACGCGCCTGATCGTTGTGATCTGGTACGAACGGCGCAAGCCGAAAACGTTGACGGTATAAGGGGATAGATCATGAGACTTAAACTCGTCCCCGAAGTCACCAATGTGAACTTCCTCGGTATTCGCAAGATTACAATGGCCGGTTCTGCGGCGTTGATGGTTGCGGCGCTGGTTGCGTTTTTCGCGATGGGCCTGAACTTTGGCATCGATTTCCGTGGCGGTACGATGATCGAAGCGCAGACGGTAGAAGCTGCTGACGTTGGCGAAATTCGCGATGCGGTTAGCGGGCTGGGCCTTGGCGATGTGTCGGTGCAGGAGTTTGGCGCGCCGCGTGATGTGCTGATCCGCGTGGAAAAGCAGGCTGGTGATGGCAATGTGCAGATGGCGGTTGTCTCAACAGTAAAAGACGCGCTGAGCGCCAAGATACCGGGCATTGAATTTCGCCGGGTAGAGGTTGTTGGCCCTCAGGTATCTGGCGAGTTGATCCAGGCCGGGGTGCTGGCGGTGGTTTTGGCCGTTGTGGCGGTTCTGATCTATATCTGGCTGCGGTTCGAATGGCAGTTTTCGGTCGGCGCTGTGGCGGCGTTGGTGCATGATGTGTTGCTGACCATCGGGGTGTTTTCGGTGCTGCAACTGGAGTTCAACCTGTCGATCATTGCGGCGCTGCTGACGATTGTTGGTTATTCGCTGAATGACACGGTTGTTGTGTTTGACCGGGTGCGTGAAAACCTGCGCCGGTTTAAATCCAAACCGCTGGATGATCTGCTGAACCTGTCGATCAATGAGACGTTGAGCCGGACGGTGATGACCTCGGTCACGACGCTGATCGCGTTGATTTCGCTGTATGTGTTGGGTGGCGAGAATATCCGCGGCTTTACCTTTGGTATGATTTGGGGCGTGATTGTCGGGACGTATAGCTCGGTCTTTGTTGCCTCGGTCGTGCTGCGCATTCTGGGCGTGAAGCG
>JBMYPG010000139.1:0-9068 GCA_049600095.1 Pikeienuella sp.
TTGTGATGGACGTTATGGACGCGGCGAGAGAGGCTGAGGCTGCAGGACGTAACATAATTCATATGGAAGTTGGGCAACCCGCGACCTCTGCACCGGAGTTGGCGCTGGCGGCGGCGACAAAGGCTATGCATGACGGCCCTTTGGGTTACACCGTTGCATTGGGTTTGCCGGAATTGCGTGAGCGAATATCGCAGCTCTATCGTGATTGGTACGGCCTGTCGGTTCCGGCCTCACGGATTGTTGTGACCTCGGGTTCCTCCGCTGGGTTCTTGCTTAGCTTTCTGGCACTGTTTGATAAGGGGAATCGTGTTGCTACCGTCGCCCCCGGTTATCCTAGCTATCGCAATATCTTACAGGCACTTGATCTGGAAGTGGTTGAGCTTGAAGGTGCGGAAAATGCCGAATGGCGTGCCACCGCTGAACTGATTGGAAAGGCTGAAAATATCCAAGGTGCATTAGTTGCAAGCCCGTCTAACCCTACTGGCTCTATGTTGGATCTCGCTTCGTTGAAAGCGATCATTGAAACCTGCCGCGCGAAGGGAGCCTCGTTCATTTCAGATGAGATTTATCATGGTCTACATTATGGGGAGCGGGCGCATTCAGCACTGGAGATCAGTGATGATGTGGTCGTGATTAACAGCTTTTCCAAGTACTTCTCTATGACCGGCTGGCGCATCGGCTGGATGGTTGTACCTGATGATGTTGTGCGCGTTATTGAACGACTGGCTCAGAATTTCTTCATCTGCCCACCACATGTATCTCAGGTCGCAGCATTGGCCGCTATGGATGCCTTTGAAGAATGCGAGGCTAATTTGGCAGTGTATCGGCGAAACCGAGAGGTTTTGTTGAATGAGTTGCCAAATGCTGGTTTTACGAAGCTAGCACCTTGTGACGGCGCGTTTTACCTTTACGCCCAGGTTGACCATCTAACTGACAATAGCCGGGAGTTTTGCAAACGGATGCTGGCTGAAGCTGGTGTTGCCGCAACCCCCGGTGATGATTTTGACCCGAGACGGGGGAACGAATTCGTTCGTTTTTCTTTTGCACGATCCACCGAAGATATGATCGAAGGCGCGAAACGCCTGAAAACATGGCTGAAAGGATAACTAATGCTGCCTGCCAATAATGTTTCTCGCCTACAAAACGAAGGTGCTTTTCAGGTACTCGCGCGGGCTGCTGAACTATCACGGCAGGGGCGTGATGTGATCAATCTGGGGATTGGTCAGCCAGACTTTAAAACGCCGGAACATATTGTTGAAGCGGCGGTAAAAGCGTTGAGAGATGGCCATCACGGTTACACGCCTGCAACAGGCATACTGCCTCTAAGAGAAGCGGTTGCTGTTGATATAGAGGTTCGACGCGGCGCATCCGTGAACCCGGACAACGTCATCATTATGCCGGGCGGTAAGCCGACGATGTTTTTTGCGATTTTGATGTTCGGGCAGCCGGGCGCTGAGATTATCTACCCTGACCCGGCATTTCCGATTTACCGGTCGATGATTGAATATTCAGGCGCAAAGGGCGTGCCGATAGCGCTGCGAGAAGAAAATGATTTTGCTTTTTTCGCAGATGAAATTCTAGCAGCGATTACGCCCGCGACTCGGCTGATCATTATCAACAGCCCCTCGAACCCAACCGGTGGTGCCACACCAAAGGCGGAAATGGACAAGTTGGTTGCCGGATTGGCCGATTGGCCTGACGTCGTGATTCTATCTGACGAGATCTACAGCCGGATGCTTTATGATGGCGTCGAGCACGTTAGTTTGATGGGCTACCCAGAGATTAGGGACCGGTTGATTCTGCTTGATGGGTGGTCGAAAACATATGCGATGACCGGCTGGCGACTTGGCTATTCTGTATGGCCCGATGCTTTGATCTCAGATGCTGAGAAATTCTGCGTAAACGCGCATTCATGCGTAAATGCCCCGACGCAATTTGCTGGTCTGGCTGCTTTAACCGGACCGCAGGATGCCGTCGATGAGATGATGGTTGCCTTTAGCGCTCGGCGCTCAGCTATTGTAAAAGAACTGAACAGCATGCCGGGTGTTACATGCGTTAACCCAGCCGGGGCGTTCTATGCATTCCCGAACATAGCCGACGCGGTTGAAAACCCAGCAGCGTTTCAGGAACGGTTGTTGGAGGAGGTAGGTGTTGCTGCCATTTCCGGGGAAAGCTTTGGCAATGCCGGGGCAGGGTTCATTCGTTTCTCATACGCCAATTCGATTGAAAACATAGAAGAAGCTATGAAACGGATGAGAACGTTATTGTAGGCAAAAGAAAACCGCCGCCCTGATGTTAGGGCGGCGGTTCTGTATTTGTTATCAGCGACTTATTAGTCAGTTTTCACTTCAGCTTTGGCATCAGTTTTCAAAGGATCTTCAGCACGCTGAACTGAACCTTCGAAATGTGCGCCGCTTTCGATCGCGATTGTTTTGTGGATGATGTCACCCTCAACCTGGGCGGATGAAGTCAGGCGAACTTTCAAACCACGGACCCGGCCACGGACATGACCGTGAACAACAATGTCATCAGCGACAACTTCGCCGGAAATGGTTGCAGACTGTCCAACAGTCAGCAGGTGAGCGCGAATGTCACCCTCAATGGTGCCTTCGACCTGAATATCACCGCTGGTGATCAGGTTGCCCTGTACCTTCAGGTCAGTGGAGATAACTGACGGAGATGGTTTTGCCTTTGGCGCTGCGGCGGCGGGTGCCTGAGCAGCGGGCGCTGCGGCTGGAGCGGCAGCAGGTTTCGCTGCTGGCGCTGCTGCCGGTGCTGCGGCTGGTTTCTTTTCTGGTTCGTTGATCTTGCTCTTAGAGAACATGTCGTGCGGCCTCGATAAACTTAGCAGGGTTGACGGTTTTACCGTACAAGCGAATTTCATAATGTAGATGGTTGCCCGTGCTACGCCCGGTGCTGCCCATGTCGCCAATCAGATCGCCTTTTTCAACCTGATCGCCGACCTTGACCCGTCTACGATGAAGGTGAGCGTACACCGTTTCATAGCCGAATGCATGGCGTATTTTCACAACTTTTCCGTAGCCCTTTACCCAACCGGAAGAAACGACCAATCCTTCGCCCGTTGAACGGATGGGTGTGCCCCGTTTGGCAGCGAAATCCATGCCACCATGAAAGGCAAATGTCCGTTTGATCGGGTCTTTGCGTTTACCGTAACGGCTGGACAATCGAGCAGCCCCGACAGGGCGGCCAAAGGGCATGCGGTCGGCTGCAATAACCATCTCATTCAAACGCGTAAGGTCACTAAGTAGTTCAACCATTCGGTTGTCATGTTGCAGTGCTGCGTCTTTATCATTATCGCCGCTAAGTGGTTGATAAAGACCGCCTTGCCCGCTGAATTCCTTGCGGACAGCGTTCAAAATGGGTTCAAGCTTTACGCCACTTTTCTTAAAAACCTGCTCCATAGAGCTGAGGCTTACGCGGGCGGCATCCTCAATCTGGCTCATCACACGAGACTGGCGGGCCTTACGTTCCTCGATCTGTTCCTGCAGCGATTCCATTTGGGCAGACAGCGTAGCAAACTCTGACAATGCTGTGTCGCGATGTCCGGAAACTTGCTCCACAGCCGCGGTTGCGACGGCAAGAGAAGAAAGAAGTTCAGTGTTTTCAGCGCCTAATCTCGCCAGCTCCACCTCTAGTGCGGTCATCCTCGCTGCAATATCGGTACAGGCTCGCTGCGTCGCGTCATGCGCGCCTGTTAGCGAATCCAAAGCTACTCTTTTTGCTTGAAGATCTAAGGCAAGCTTTTGTTCGGCTGCGACGGCGTTTGATAGTGATACGTGCTGATGAGACAGGCGTTCTAAAGCTGTTTCAGCGCGATGTGTTGAAGCTGATAGCTGATCAGCAATACGGAACCGGTCTGTTTCAAACTGAGCAATGCGGGATTCGTATTCAGTTTGCAGCTCGGCAATCTCATTTTGCGATGTCGAATCGGTTATGGTCGACACTGCGAAATAGACCGAGGTGAAAACTGACCACGTAATCGCGATTCCCAAAACCGCGACGGCTCCAATTTGGGCCAATGGAGAAATGCGATAATATCGCGTTGCATGTTCAGATCGAACGAATAGCCTCCGCTCTGGTGCCAGTCGCTCTAGTCTTGCATTTATCTGATCACTAATTACGCGAAGTATCCGCACGTAACGTCCCCCCAATTCCGCCCCCCAGCGCACAAAGCATCGAGACTTTGCTGCTGTGACTTAATGCAAGTTTCAATGGGGGTGCAACTGCTGTTACGCCGCATCTGTTCACGCAACCGGCGCGCGAATCGTCAGATTTCATCAGTTAGAGGCCAATAAAAATCAGGCGGGAGGCCTGCATCAGCTCTTTTCGGCTCATTAAAGGGCGGTTTTAGCGGTCCATTGAAGTATTTTTGAACCAAGCTGTGAAATGTATCTTTGGGGTCAAAATTAAATCTTCCGCAAAGAAAGTTGAACCATTTCGACCCATAAGCCACGTGAGCGACCTCTTCCCGGTAGATAATTTCCAGTGCGGCAACGGTTTGAGAATCACCTGCTTTGTCAAAAGCAGTGATCATTCCGGGTGTCACATCCAATCCGCGCGCCTCCAGAACCATGGGTACAACCGCCAGACGACCTAAGATGTCATCGACTGTGTCTTCTGCTGCTCTCCACATGCCCGCATGGGCAGGCAGGGCGCCATAAAATGACCCCATTGCCTCTAGCCGTTTTGACAGCAAAGTGAAGTGTTTCGATTCATCATCAGCCGCGCTGACCCAATCGTCATAATATCCGATTGGGAAATCTGTGGAGGTATAGCGGGCGACAGCATCCCAGTGGAGATCGACCGCATTTAGCTCAATATGAGCAATAGCGTGTACAAGGGCTACCCGGCCAGCTTCTCCACCGCGACGACGCCTCGGCATATCCTTTGGGTCAAGCAATTCTGGTGATGCGGGGCGCGACGGGTGTAGAGGCGGTGTAGCGGAGCCAATTTCGATTGTATTGTCGTTTGCCCGAGAATCTCGCCATAATTCGGCTGCGGCATGAGATTTCCGGATTTTCTCTTTGGCATCAGATTCGGTTAAAACTGATAAAGCGAGGTCGCAAAGGGTGGTCACAATGATGCAACCTCTGCCAACACAGCATCAACATGACCCTTGACCTTAACCTTTGGCCATGTGTGGCGAATGACGCCCTGATCATCGATCAAAAGTGTCGCCCGTACGATTCCCATGAACTTGCGGCCGTACATGTTTTTTTCCTGCCAAACACCGTAACGCTCACAAACGTCTGATTCTTCGTCAGATGCCAGCGTAACCGTCAGGCCATGTTTGGTTGAGAATTTGCCGTGTTTTGCGATGCTGTCCTTTGAAACGCCAATTACAACGGTATTAAGCGCCGCGAATTGTTCTGCTGCTGCCGAAAAATCCTGTGCCTCCGTCGTACAGCCCGGCGTATCGTCACGTGGATAGAAGTACAAAACGACATTTCGGCCATTCAGGTCGGGCACATTGGCCATTTGACCATCGCCTGTAGGGAGTGAAAAAGTTGGTGCAACATCACCAATTTGTGCAGAAACAATATTAGGCATCCGAGCCTCCTTCATCCGGCCATGGTTATCAGCTATTGAGGTGTAAGACAGGGGCGCGTCAAGCCCAGTATCGAACCAGTATAAAACCTGTGGCGCGTGGCGCAGAAACGTGATGCGATGGACGAACCCGAAACAAATGAAAAGCCATCACGCCCCCGGCGGGTCAGGCGTCGGTTCAGCAGAGTGCGATTGCTGGCCGCCACATTTACGTTACTGTCTTTGTTGTTTCTTGTGTCAGTCGGTGCCATTTTTGTTGCCCTCAAAACAGGGCCTGTGTCCCTAAAGCTGGTTGAGCAGCAAATTGCAGACGAGCTGCGAAAACAGTCATCTGACACGCCCATCGCGTTCCATCGCGCGCAGCTTACATTGGAAGCCCCCCGTGGAGACGGTTTGCCCCAGCGCGTGTTAGTTGAACTACTAGAGCTAACGGTGAGGAATTCGGAAGGGCATATCGCCATTCACACGCCGCGTTTGGCGGCTGCGATAAATCTTCCAGACTTATATCAAGGCGATTGGTCGCTTGATGAACTGATCGTCGACAATATCTTTGCCACGGTTGTTCGAGATGCAGATGGCCGTTTGACAATAGGTGGTGGTGCGGCGGATCCGCAGGAAGGTGATATAGAACCGTCGGCAAACATACTGTCCTTGTTAGGCTATGGTGCCGAAAACGGTGAAGGTACGGTACATAAAGTTCTACTGAACGATGCAACGATCATTTATCGGGATGAAATAACAGGGCGGCTTTTGCGTGCCTCTGACGTCGATATTTTTCTATCCAGCCTGAACGATAATTATCAGGCTTCGCTTGAGCTTGACCTGGACGGCGGTGTGTTTGGGCGGCAAACTTTGGCCCTGCAGGCATTTCTAGGACAGGATCAATCAGTGACAATCGCCGCTGATTTCAGCAACATTGACCTGCGTGACATCGCTTCTCAGGTACAGGCACTAGATTGGTTAGGGCAACTTGCTGCACCTGTTGCTGGTCAATTTGAGTTGGCGTTTGATCCCGACGGCAAGATAATTGCGCTGGAGGGTAATCTCGATAGTGGAGCGGGAAAGCTAACCTCGGCTGATTGGGCTGAACCCATAAATGGTGCCGGGTTTGAGTTTATCTATGATGCAGATACAGAGCGGTTCTTCATGGAACGGCTTCACCTGCTTACCGACACTTTAGACTTAGGCGGGGCAGGTATCATTGAGATTACCCGTGATGATGACGGAGAGACTGAAGCCTTCACCGCTCAATTGACACTCGATAGTGTTGGCATCAACCGGCCAGAGGTGTGGGATGAACCGGTATTTGTTGAGCATGCAGATATTACCGGCCGTTTGAATGTGTACCCGCTAAGGTTAGATATTGGAGAAGCTTACCTTTCTATCGGTGATGCACGGTTCTCTGGTGCCGGGGTGATCAGGAGAGAGGCAGGAGGGTGGCTGGCCGATATTGAAGCCGAGGCCAAGAATGCAGGCTTGTCCCAGGTGTTATCGCATTGGCCGAACGGCGTTTCTCCTCAAACCAAGGGCGAAATTCTTAATCGAGTTAACGGGGCAACTTTCCCAGATGCAAACATCGCAGTGCGGCTGTCGAAAGATGACTTAAAAGTCGACCTGAGTTTTTTGTTCGAACAAAGTACCATTGAATATCTGCAGGGATTACCCCCGGTTTCTGGCGCGAGCGGAACTGGCAGATTGTCAGAAGAATTTTTTGCGATGGATCTATCTGAAGGCGTGATTGAAATGCCTGATGGAAGCATCGACATTTCGGGCACTCGTTTTCAGATAGACAACCTTGATAGCGATAATGAGATTGCGCGTGTTGCAATTAGATCGTCTGGCCCCGCGACATCGTCGTTAGCATTGGCTGCGATGGAGCCGTTGAATGTTTCTCCACCAGCCTCCACGCCGATAGTTATTGCAGGTGGCACTGCAAAAACAGAAATCGTGTTTGATGTTCCCTTGGATGTTCCGATGGCAGAGGCCGATATAGACCCACTTGTAAGTGCAGTTGTTAACGATGCCAGAGTGGTGATAGGCGAAGAAAATCTGGAGCTTTCCTCCCCGAAAATAAGCGTCGCATACCAAGATGGCTCGATCGATCTGTCCGGCAAAGGTCGTTTGGATCAGAACCCGATAGTTTTTGATCTTAACTCAGACGTTAGAGGTGAAACTCAAGTCATCAGCGCTACGGGTGAAGCAGATCGGACCCTACTAGAAAAATTGGGGCTAAGTGCCGATTGGTTTCGGGATGGTGCAATTATCTATGATGCAAAACTAACTGCCAAGAATGGGTCCAATGTTGCTGATCTGGCTTTGCAAATGACAAACTCAGAAATCGCTCTTCCTGTGGTGGGCTATCTAAAACTAATCGGTGAGAATCTGAACGTTTCCGCCCGTGTGCAGGAAAACAGTGCTGAAACGGTCCTTTCAGGCCTCTCTGTTGAGGGGGTAAACGCTTCTGCCATTGGCGATGTTCGGTTGAATTCAAATGGTGATTTCGTATCCGCATCTCTATCAGAGCTGGAAGTGCAAAACCTGTTCAAGGGCGCGGTGACGGTTGAGAGAAAAGAGACGCATTGGGAAAGTGATGTGCAGGCACAGTTTCTCGACCTAGGCAAAGTTCAGGAGTTTTTGGACGGTGAAGGCTCGCTTGGTGCTGCTGGCCAAGACCTAAAGGCGCAGGTGAATTTTGATGTTTCCCGCCTTCAGGCAACCGACACCATCCATATTTCCTCTGCCAAAGGTGGGTTAGTGCTTGGCGGTGATAAGGTTGACCTGAATCTGTCTGGTTTGATCGGAGGGGACGCCCCTGGGGTCATTACCTATCAAAAAGCAAACGGCGCAACGTCTCTGTATGTGACTAGTGACAACGCTGGCCAAGTGTTGCGCGCGGCAGGCTTCTTTGACAACGGGTCAGGCGGTAAAATGCGCTTGCGCATTGAAAGCGATGATCGTGAGCCGGGCATAGACAATGGCCGTCTTCATATCGATGACTTGGTTATCCATGAAGATGCGAAGCTTGAACAGATTATGATTGGTGCTGAACGTCGCGATTTGCGAACGAAATTGGCAGAAGACGGCATCAGTTTCAAAAAAGTACGCGCACCATTCCAGATACGTGATCAAATCGTCTTTGTGAAAGACGCTTATGCACGGGGTACCGGTATTGGTCTGTCAATTGAAGGTGAGTATCGCATTGAAGAGGGGGAGCTAGACATGGACGGTGTGTTTACGCCTTTCTATGCCCTTAATGGTGCGGTCAACAATGTACCCATTCTTGGAACGTTGTTAACGGGAGGAGACGGGCAGGGCCTGTTGGCATTTAACTATTCTGTAAAGGGTAAGGCAGAAGACCCGGATGTGCGTGTGAACCCGCTATCGGTTCTAGCCCCCGGTATTTTAAAGAAAATTTTATCCGGTGGCGGAGATACAACCCCGGTGGAGAATGAAACACCTGACCGTTAAATCGCGCCATTTGAGAGATTGAGCGCGCCTGC
>JBMYPG010000140.1:0-8639 GCA_049600095.1 Pikeienuella sp.
GCTCGCCACCGTTGGTGTACGAGGTGCGGCCGATCCCGGTAGAAACCAGCTTGTTGACGTCAAAGGTATGCGCACTCTTGCGCAACGCATGTCAACTCTATGATAATAGGCAATGTCGCAGGGAAATTCCAAGTCGATTTTGAAATAATGTTCCAGAACCATAAAAAATGGCCCGTTGTTAGTACTATTCGCTGGCTTGCCCTGCTGACTGTCGCGTTTGTGGCATCAACCGCGAAAGCTGAGGATGGGGTGCAAGCGCTTTCTGTTCGCTTGTCACAACCAGATGGCAAGAACCGAATCGAAGTTGAAATCTCTGAACCGCTTGGGTTTCAGGTCTTTACGTTAGATGCTCCTCGAAGAGTCGTTATAGACTTGCCGCGCGTTGAATGGCGTGTTCAGCCGCCTCGTGCAGGGGCCGCGATGCGATTTGTTGATGCAGTTCGTTTTGGCATGTTCAAAGCTGACGCATCCAGA
Organism: Pikeienuella sp.; assembly: GCA_049600095.1. Taxonomy (GTDB): domain Bacteria; phylum Pseudomonadota; class Alphaproteobacteria; order Rhodobacterales; family Rhodobacteraceae; genus Pikeienuella. Next base: position 475 of record JBMYPG010000140.1, read on the forward strand.
ATGGTAATCGACCTAAGGCGAGCTGCAAATGTAGAGGCCGCATACCTTCGGTCCGAAGGAACCGCGCATTTTTTGGTGATAGATCTAGCCGCAGAAAGTGCATCTGATTTTGCGCGGGCCGCCGGGTGGCCTACAAGTATAGTGGAGCAAAAAACTGAGGAGGCACCCTCTGATGCTATGCCTAGTCCGAAGAAACGGCCAAACCGTGGAATAATTGTTGCCATTGACCCCGGTCATGGCGGTATCGACCCTGGCGCAAGCTATGGCCGCATTTATGAAAAGGAATTGGTCCTAGAATATGCTTTCGCCTTGGCAAAATCTCTAAATGAGATCCCCGGTTTTGTACCGTTCTTAACTCGCAAGGATGACTCGTTTTTGAGCCTAAGAGAGCGAGTTTCCGTCTCGCGGCATGCGAATGCGGATATTTTGATCTCAATCCATGCAGATGCACTTGAAAAAGGGGTCGCATCAGGGGCCACCGTTTTTACATTGTCTGACGAGGCATCTGATGAGGAGGCCGCTGATCTTGTGCGTTCCCACAATAGAGCCGACATTATTGCCGGCGTAAGGTTTGATGAAACGCCAGATGATGTGGCACAGGTTTTGGTGGATTTGTCTCGGAGGTCAACTGATGTGGCTTCAGAACAATTGGCAACCGAAATTGTTCGACAACTCGAAACCTTTTCCCAAACATTCTCAAGCAGATCCCTCCAATCGGCGGGGTTTCGGGTGCTAAAGGCCCCTGATGTTCCATCTGTGTTGGTTGAGATCGGATTCCTATCAAGTGAAAAAGATCGTGAGCGACTGATTAGTGAATCGGGTAGAAAGGCAGTTATCAAAGCGCTCACCGAAGCGATATTAAACTGGGCTGCACGCCAGCCTGGAGACAAATACTCGGCAATTCGTAGCCTCCGCAATTGATCTGATCAATTTATTGCGAATCTCTCCAAATACCGGTCACTATTGGGTTATATGCAGGACTTGGTAGTTTTAGGGCCTCACAACCATGATCCGATTTATAGGGTTTCTCTTTAGTAGTTTTTCGATCATGGCGATTGCCGGTGTTCTCGGTATCGCCTTGGTTTCGTGGATCTATGAGGTTGAGTTACCTGACCATACACATCTGAAGCGGTATGAGCCTGCAACGCTTAGTCGGGTATATTCCGGTGAAGGGAAAGTTATTGCCGAATATGCGCAAGAACGTCGAATTTTTACGCCAATAGATGAGATACCGCCTTTGGTTAAGGCTGCGTTCATCAGCGCGGAAGATAAGAATTTCTATGACCATTCTGGTGTCGATTGGTTTGGTGTTGTTAAGGCAATGGCGGATAATGTTCGGCGCGTCGTCGAAAACCGAAGGGCGCGCGGGGCCTCTGGCATCACTCAACAAGTTCTGAAGATTTTCCTACTTAGCGAAGAGAATAAGTATGAGCGGAAGATTAAGGAGTTTATTCTTGCGCCACGTATAAGCGCAACAATGTCAAAAGATCGCATTCTGGAACTATACCTAAATGAGATCTTCCTAGGGCAGAACTCTTATGGAGTAACTGCTGCAGCGAGGAGATATTACGGAAAGGCTCTGGAAGAATTGGGCCCGGCTGAGATCGCTTACCTAGCCGCATTGCCAAAAGCACCGAGTGACTATCACCCTATCCGGCAGCGAGAGAGAGCGATTGAACGCCGGAACTATGTGTTGGAGGAGATGGCGCAAAATGGCCATCTGACCAGAGCTGTTGCCGAGGATGAGAAATCTAAACCTCTTGCTACCTTGTTTAGCGGTGACCTTGTCAGTCAGTTGCCGCCGATTCCAAATGCGGATTATTTCACAGACGAAATTCGTAGACAGCTTTCCGATCGTCTTGGGCGAAATGCCCTTTACGGCGGTGGACTTGCTATTCGCGCAACAATGGACCCTGAACTGCAAAAGGTAGCTGGTGATGCGCTTAGGCGTAAACTTGAGGACTATGATCGCCGCAAAGGTGGATACCAAGGTCCGCTGGGGCAATTGGACGAAATTTCGGAGAATGATGAGGAAGGCTGGCGGCAGAAGTTGGCTGACTTCACTGCTCCAAATGACATACCAGGATGGCGTAAAGCCGTTGTTCTTCGTGTTGGAAAGAATGGAATTCGAGTTGGCATCCATAATGAGCCCGAAGATGAGGATGGGCATTATGTCAGTTTGAAAGATGTGTCTGATTGGGCAAGACCGCCTCTCGATGATCCGGACAAGGGTCTTGGGCCTCGCCCAAAACGCCCGTCTGATGTTTGGACGCAAGGTGATGTCATTTTGCTGACAGCGTTAAAGAATGACGAAGGTGAGTTTGAACGCTGGTCACAGCGACAAGTGCCAGGAGTGCAGGGTGCTTTCATGGCGATGGACCCTCATACCGGGCGTGTTTTGGCCTTGCAGGGCGGGTTTTCATATGAAGCCAGCGTTTTCAATCGCGCGACACAGGCGAAAAGACAACCGGGCAGCGCCTTTAAGCCGTTTGTTTATGCTGCGGCGCTAGATAGTGGTTATAGTCCCTCGACGATCGTATTGGATGCCCCGGTTGTCATTGAACAATACGGAGACGATGAAGACTGGAAGCCGAAAAACTACTCGGACAAGTTTTATGGTCCTTCTCCTTTGCGTTTAGGCATTGAGAAGTCTCGAAACCTTATGACAGTTCGATTGGCCCAAGATGTTGGGATGCCTATTATTGCCGATTACGCAGAACGTTTTGGTGTTTACGAAGACATGCCATATCAGCTTTCATACTCTCTGGGTGCCGGTGAAACTACGCTTTACAAAATGGTCGCTGCTTATGGGATGTTCGCTAATGGTGGCCGAAGAGTTGAGCCAACATTAGTTGACCGAATACAAGACCGAAGAGGGGTCACTATTTATCGCCATGATCAACGTATTTGTGATGAATGCGTCGCAGCAGAAGTCTCGGTTGGAGCCGAGCCTTGGCCGGTTCCTGTGTCTCGTAGGATTATGGATAGAATAACGGCTTTCCAGCTTGTTTCTATGATGGAGGGCGTCCCTACGCGCGGTACAGCGCGTAGTCTTGCGTCACTCGGATTGCCACTTGCGGGTAAAACGGGAACAACAAATGAATCTCGTGATGCGTGGTTCGTTGGCTTTACACCAAATTTGGTTGCTGGCTGCTTTATTGGCTATGACAATCCGAAATCCATGGGGAAGGAAGGTACGGGAGGGGGAATGTGTGCCCCCGTGTTCAAAGAGTTTATGAAGGCAGCGATGGATTTGCGCCCGGCTGGCGAATTTGCTGTTCCTGAAGAAGTGGAGTTCGCGCCAATTGATCGTTTTTCTGGGATTAGGTTACCTGAAGGGGCGGAAGAGGATGGTGATGTGTTACTTGAGCCGTTCAGGCCCGGCCAGGCGCCGGAGTTGTATGAAACGGCGCAGGTAATTGGCGAAGGTGACGGTGGCGGTTTTATGTCCGGTGGCGACCTTCCCTCTGGCAGTGATTTGCCCTTGGATGATCAACCAAACACACCTGCGACAGATCAGCCATTGAGTGAAAACGATCCGGTACGCCCCCCGAAACCCGGTGGTGGGCTTGATGATGATTTGGATTCTGGTGGTCTGTACTGACCTGCCTTTACCATTGGCGCTGCGAAGGCTAGAACCTGCGCTCAACACTAAAAATAGGCGGCACCATGCGGGCGGAAGTTGAAAACACTGTCACTGAAATTGAAAAATCACTGGAACTACTGCGCCAGAGGTTGGGGTGGGAGACTGCTGAATATCGCCTGGAAGAATTGAATGCTTTTGCAGAAGATCCTGAGTTATGGAACGATCCTGCAAAAGCACAAAAACTGATGCGTGAGCGTCAAAAATTAAGCGATAGCATCGACGGTTACAAAGCGCTGGCTCAAGAGCTAGCCGACAATCAAGAACTGATTGAAATGGGCGAGATGGAGGATGACGCAGAGGTTGTTTCTGAAGCCGAAGCTGCATTGCAAACCCTACGGGATGTTGCGGCAGAGAAAGAGGTAGCAGCTTTGCTTAATGGCGAGGCTGATGGTAACGATACCTACCTAGAGATTAACTCGGGCGCCGGTGGCACCGAAAGCTGTGACTGGGCGTCCATGCTGGCTCGGATGTATACACGGTGGGCGGAGCAGCGTGGATACAAAGTTGAGTTGCAGAGTTTTACCGCAGGTGAGGAAGCTGGCATCAAATCTGTTACCTACCTGATTAAAGGGGATGATGCGTATGGCTGGCTAAAAACCGAAAGCGGTGTTCATCGGCTTGTGAGGATTTCACCATTTGACAGTGCCGCACGGCGTCATACTTCGTTTAGTTCTGTCTGGGTTTACCCTGTAGTGGATGACTCTATTGAGATTGATATTGCACCTAATGATATTCGTATCGATACCTATCGATCATCGGGTGCAGGCGGGCAGCATGTTAACACAACCGACTCTGCTGTTCGAATAACTCATGCCCCAACCGGTATTGTTGTGACTAGCTCAGAAAAATCGCAGCATCAAAACCGGGACATTGCGATGAAGGCCCTGAAGTCTCGGCTTTATGATATCGAGATGAAAAAGCGTACTCAGGCCATTCAAGATGCGCATGATGCGAAGGGTGATATTGGTTGGGGAAATCAGATCAGATCTTATGTTCTTCAGCCATATCAAATGGTTAAAGATTTGCGAACCGGTGTGGAAACCTCTGATAGCCAAGGCGTTTTGGACGGTAAAATTGATAACTTTATGGGCGCGGCATTGGCTCAGGAAGTTACGGGCAAATCACGGGCGGAAGCGGCGGCCGAAGAATAATAACTTGCCTAGCCTTTCTGTCTAGGCTCAAGTGGCCGGATGATATTTTCTACACCTGAGGGCCAGTTGGAGTTTACTCCTGAACGGCTAATTATTGCGGGTTGGACCGGTCGGGACACTTCGGCGGTTCGACATCATATTGATGAACTTGCTTTGCTTGGTGTCGCGCCACCATCAACAACCCCGCTTTTCTATCGAGTTTCGCCGAGTTTGATGACGCAGGCGGACAGTTTGGATGTCTTAGGCGAGCAGACTTCGGGAGAAGTTGAGCCTTTGCTTATCCGATCCGGGGGCAAATTGTGGTTAGGCTTGGGCTCGGATCATACCGACCGCGGGCTAGAAGCGACATCCGTGGCACATTCGAAGCAGGTTTGTGGGAAACCTATCTCGGATAGTCTCTGGTCTGTTGGTAATAAAACTGACTTTGACAGTATTCAGTTGAAATCCTGGGCCAAGATCAGGGGAGTATGGCAACTTTATCAAGATGGAACATTGTCAACCATCTGGCCATTGCATGAACTTACCCGTAGCATTGGTCTGAGAGACGGCGATGCAATGTTATGCGGCACCTTGCCTGCAATCGGTGGTATTCGGGCGGCAGATGCATTTAAAATTGAAATGATTGATCCCCAAAGTGGGCAGGGGATCAATCATCAGTACAGTGTTCGCCGAATGGAATTGATAAAATAGCCTACTGCGAACTGTATCTAGTTTTGCCGTGGCTACCCTACAGACTGTCCCCTTGAGGTGAGGGTTTGCGTCCCGGTAGGTTATTTCCCGGAGTTATCCCTCTCTGCTGCCAGCTTTTTTTGATAACCAGATTGAATAACTTCAACCAGAACCAATACGACGACAGAGAAGTAGAATGTTGTCTTGGACATCGGAATTAGATCGTAGCCGAACAATCGAATCTGCAAAGAGTCATCGTGCATCGCGTGGGCAGCAGCGGGGCCTGCTTCGCCTAAAAGAACGACACCTACAATCAAAAGGATGAATAACCCGAGAACTTCATACATTCGGTTCCGTTTTAGAAACTCTGTTACTCCATCCGCAAGGACCAACATCGCGATTCCAGAGACAGCGATAGCAATCGCGAGAACTGGGATTACGTCTGTGATTGCTAATGCGGAAAGGATCGAATCGAAGCTAAAAATTAAATTCATTACAACGATCATCGTGATCACTTGAGTGGCAGACTTCGCCCCGCCTTTCTTCACGTCGTGATCAAGGTCGTGGATTGTCAGCAAATGGCTGATCTCTTTTAGGGCAGTATACATGATGAACGCCCCTCCAATAACGAAGACTAAAGTGGCGAAATTCATTCCGCCTTCGATTATCCCTTCAAATTCAAATATATAGAAGGGTTCCTTTAAGATGTCTAAAAGCCAAATCATGGCTACCAGCAAAACAAGCCGGAGCGCTAAGGCAATTAGAATTCCCCAACGCCGCACCGCAGCTTGCCGCGCCTCTGGTGCCCTTTTTGATTCGATGGATATGTAGAGAAGATTGTCGAATCCCAAGACGGCCTGAAGGAAAATTAGGACGCCTAAATTGGCCAAGTTTTCAAAGGTAACTAGATCTGACATGCTTAAAGTCTTCCGTGAGTTTTACAAAGGTTGATGCCGATAAACACACAGAGATTTAGTTTGAGCAAGATTTCATGCTTGTTTTCCTTGTCTGTTAAGAAAAAAACGGCCAAGGTTCGCCTCGCGAGGTAGAACTAACACTGCAGTACCGTGTGCTTTCAGGATTTCGCCTACGCTTTGACTAACCGTGGCAATACCGCAACGGGCGACGTGAAGGAGCAGAAGCTATGCCGCTTGGTACAGTAAAATGGTTTAACATCACCAAAGGTTACGGATTCATTGAACCAGAAGAGGGCGGCAAGGACGTGTTCGTTCACATCACTGCGGTTCAGCGGTCCGGACTTGAAGGCCTAAATGATGGTCAGAAAGTCGAGTACGAAATGGAAGAAGGACGCAATGGTAAGCTCGCTGCGTCTGACCTAAAGCCCGTTTAAACTCTTCATTCAAGAATTTGAAAAGGCTACGCTCATATTGTGAACGCAGCCTTTTCTGTTCGTAGTTTGTTGGATTACCACCAACGACTTGGCTTGCTTGTAAAGCCTGCAGCAGTCTCAAGCACTGATGCTGTGTTCAGCAAATCGGCCTCGCCCCATGGCTGGCCGATTAACTGCAGGCCAAGTGGCAAACCTTCATCGTTTAAACCAGTTGGCACTGAGATACCCGGCAGGCCTGCTAGGTTGACCGTGACCGTAAACACGTCATTCAAGTACATCTGAATTGGATCGTCACCGCCTACTTCGCCCAGACCAAAAGCGGCGGACGGGGTGGCCGGGGTTAGTACGGCGTCGATCCCATCATTAAACACGTTTTCAAAATCGCGTTTAATGAGAGTCCGCACCTTTTGCGCTCTCAGGTAATATGCATCGTAATAGCCGGCTGACAGCACATACGAACCGATCATGACACGCCGCTTTACCTCGCCGCCAAAGCCCGCAGCGCGTGTTTTCTGATACATCTCAACGATGCCGTCGCTGGCGACTAAGTCAGCTCGAGAGCCATAACGCACACCATCGTAGCGTGCCAGATTCGAAGATGCCTCGGCAGGCGCAATGATATAGTAGGCGGGCAGGGCGTATTCCGTATGCGGTAGGCTAATGTCGACTATTTTAGCACCTGCATCCTGAAGCATTTGGCGGCCGTTGGACCATAGTGCCTCAATCTCTGCCGGCAGTCCTTCTATGTTGTACTCTTTCGGAATGCCGATTGTTTTGCCGCGAATGTCACCCGTTAGCGCCGCCTCAAAATCGGGGACAGCTACATTAGCCGATGTGCTATCTTTTGGATCATGCCCAGACATAGCCTTTAACATAATTGCCGCGTCGCGGACTGATTTGGTCATTGGTCCTGCTTGGTCTAATGACGATGCGAACGCTACGATTCCCCACCGTGAGCAGCGACCATATGTAGGCTTAATACCAACGATGCCAGTGAAAGCGGCAGGTTGACGGATGGACCCGCCAGTATCGGTACCCGTCGCTGCCAAGCATAAATCGCTTGAAACGGCAGAGGCAGACCCACCGGACGACCCACCAGGCGTAATCGTAGCATTATCACCACCGTTACGACGCCAAGGTGAGGCAACCGGGCCATATGCAGAGGATTCATTAGATGAGCCCATGGCAAACTCGTCCATATTGAGCTTGCCCAGCATAACAGCACCGCTATCCCACAGCTGTGATGTAACGGTGCTTTCATAGGCAGGAATAAAACCACCTAAGATGTTTGATGCGGCCTGGCTTTGAACACACTCAGTGCAAAACAGGTCTTTGATACCTAGTGGCG
>JBMYPG010000141.1:0-8603 GCA_049600095.1 Pikeienuella sp.
AGAGTTTCAGGCAAAGGCGCACACCGCCACCACCCTGCTACCCTACGCCCCCGTAAACGAGGCGCTCCACGCGCTGCAAGAATTTGAACAAGTTGCTGAAAGGGTGACGAATGACCTTGGAAGAACTTCGCGAGGCGGCTGACGCCATTCGCGCAGAAATCGGCAAAGCCGTGCATGGGCAGGACGATGCAATCGAAATGCTCCTCATCGCCCTGTTCGCAAACGGGCATGTGTTGCTGGAGGGGCCACCGGGAACAGCCAAAACCCTGCTGGCCCGCAGCTTCGCTTCCTCGCTAAGCTTGGAGTTTGGCCGCGTACAGTTCACACCAGACCTGATGCCCGGCGATGTGCTGGGTGCCAGCATCTTTGACTTCCGCACCAATGAATTCCGCCTCACAAAAGGCCCGGTTTTCACTGACATTCTGCTAGCGGACGAGATCAACCGCGCCCCACCCAAAACACAGGCCGCGCTTTTGCAGGCCATGAACGAACGCTTCGCCACCATTGATGGCGAGGATCACTCCCTCGGCGATCACTTCTTCGTCCTCGCAACCCAAAACCCGATTGAGCAGCAAGGGACTTATCCCTTGCCAGAGGCGCAATTGGACCGCTTTCTGTTTAAGCTGGTCATCGACTTCCCCGATGAGGCGGCAGAGCTGGAAATCCTCCGCCGACACGCCGCCCAGCCACTCGACATGAACGCCCGCACAGACGCGCTGGGTTCGGTCGCGGGCGATGATGCGGTCAAACAAGGCCGGGATCTTATCGACAGCATCCGCTTGGATGGGGACATCCTGAAATACATCCTCGCCCTTGTGCGTGCGACCCGAAATGACCCAGACATCACCCATGGTGCCTCCACCCGCGCCGCTGATGCACTGGCCGGTGCCGCCCGCGCTGCTGCCGCCCTTGATGGCCGCGATTTTGCCCTGCCTGACGATGTAAAACGGTTGTTCATCCCAGCCATGCGCCACCGCATCGTGCTCGGCCCAACGGCAGAGATTGAAGGCCGGACCAGCGCTGATGCCCTGTCCAACATCCTCAATCAGATAGAGGCTCCACGTTAATGCGCCCATCGCGTCGCCTTCTTGCTCTGGCGTTTCTGGCGCTGGCGGCGACCGCCTTGGCGGTCAGCCTTGGCGGCGGCGCGCGCGATCAGGCGTTGACGTTGTGGTTTGTACTGGGTGTGGTTGCGGTCGTTGACTTCGGCCTCTCACTCAGCCGTCGTCTCCGCATCACCGTCACTGCCCCGGCAGAGGTTTTTGTGGGTGAACATGGTCAGCTAACCATCCACTCCGAAACCCCGGCCCATCCCCGCGCCTCAGCCCGCATCGACTGGCCGCATGGGCTGGACGGTGAAGCTGACACAGACCTTAGCGCTCTGGCGAATGGCGGACCGGCCAAGGCGCGCTTCTTTGCCCGCAGACGCGGCACATGGCAGGTAAAACAACTCTGGCTCAACTGGCCCTCCCGTCTTGGCCTGTTCCACTTTACCCCGCGCGTGAAAATGGAAATCGCCATCGCCGCCGCCACTAACATCCGCCCGGTTACATCGGGGCAAATCGACGTCGCCGTTCGCTCCACACTCTTTGGGGTCAAAGAAAACCTGATGGTTGGCGAAGGGTCAGAGTTTCATCAGCTCCGCGATTTCACCCAGGGCATGGATGTGCGCGGCATTGATTGGAAACGATCCGCCCGCCACCGCAACCTCATCTCCCGCGAAATGCGTGCAGAACGTAATCACCACGTCATCATCGCGCTCGATAATGGCTACCTGATGCGCGAAGAACTCGCAGGCCTCCCCAAAATCGACCACGCCGTCAACGCGGGCCTCGCCGTTGCATGGGCTGCCGCATTGGGCGGTGATCTTGTGGGCCTCTACGCTTTTGACGCTCGTCCCCGCCTGTTCGCCCCACCAGAACCGGGTCGCACGGCCTTTGCCCGCATGCGCAGCCGCACGGCAGAGCTTGAGTATGCAACGGTCGAAACCAACCACACCCTCGCGATGGCCGAACTCAGCGCCCGCACCCCACGCCGCAGCCTGATTGTCATCTTCTCTGATTTCGTCGACACGACCACCGCCGAACTACTGGTGGAAAATGTCGCCACTCTGTCAAAACGCCATGTCATCATATTTGTCGCCCTCCGTGATCCCGGACTCACCGAAATGGTCGAAACCTCTCCAACCGACCTTACGCAAGCAGCCCGCGCCGTTTCCGCCGGGCAAATGCTCAAAGAACGGCGATTGGTGATGGAGCGTCTGTCACGCCTCGGCGTCGTCGTGCTGGATACACCACCGGGTGAAGTCACCCCCCGGCTCGTCTCTACCTATCTCGACCTCAAAGCGAAAGAGGTGGTCTAGGGTGTTTCCAGTTTACCTTGAGGCGCAAAAGCATCAGAATTTACTCACTCTTAGGGTGAATTCTGATTCAATATTAATGGAAACACATTGATGGACGATAACATCCGCCTACGCTCCGCCCGCTTTCGCGCTGAAAGAGAGGCCGACTGGCGCCGCCTCTCCACCATAGTTACCCGCGCCGAACAGTCCGGCGTGCGCGCATTGTCGTTTGAGGACGCTCGCGACATGGCCGCCCTTTATCGCCAAGCCGTCAATTCGCTTTCCGTCGCCCGCGAAATCTCACTCGATAAATCCCTGCTGGCGTATCTGGAGGCTTTGACCGCCCGCGCCTATCTGGCTGTTTACGCCCCGCAAGAAACACTCGGCGGGCTGTTCAGCCGGTTCTTCCGCACCAGCGCCCCACAGGCCATGCGCCGTTCGGCCCCCTACATCCTCCTCGGCGGCCTCGCCCTGTTCCTTGGTGCACTATGTGGCTACCTACTGTTTATGGAGGATGAAGCTTGGTTTTACGTTTTCGTCGGAGGCGACACACGCAATCCCCTCTCCACTGTTGAGGAGCTACGCGCTTCTATCTATGACGAATACACAGGCTCGCTGGATGGGCTCGGTGCCTTCGCATCCTATCTTTTTTCCCATAACACCCGCATTGCCATATTTGTCTTTGCGCTCGGCGTATTTGCTGCCCTGCCCTCTTTCCTGCTGGCCTTTTACAATGGCCTGTTTTTCGGTGCCTTTGTCGCTTTGTATGTGCAACGCGGGCTGGGGTGGGATATTTTTGGCTGGATTTCCATCCATGGGGTGACGGAACTTTCCGCAATCATCATCGCCACTGGCGCAGGCCTAAAACTTGGCAGCGCTGTCCTTTTCCCCGGTCGCCGCCTGCGCAGCGAGGCTTTGCGCGATGAAGGCCGAGATGCAGTAAAACTGGCAGTCGTCGCAGGCGTCATGCTGCTGGTCGCGGGGCTATTGGAGGGGTTCGGCCGCCAACTTGTGCAAGACCTGAACACCCGCCTCATCATCGGCTGGGGCATCGGTGCCCTCTGGCTCGCTTGGTTTATCCTCGGTGGGCGCAACCGTGGGCAAGACCATGGGTAAACTGGACCGGCTCAAATTCTGGCGGCGCAAAGACAAGGCCGCAAAGGCCGCCACCAAACGGCGCAAGGCACGGCGCGCCGCCGACCTGCGCCTGCTATCCGACTTCACCCCGCCCGAGGGCGTGCCCCTAAAATTCGAAGTCGCCGGCGTAGGCCCCAGATTGGGCGCACAGCTTCTCGACATCCTCCTCACCGGCCTGCTGGTCGCCGCTTTCCTCTTTGTCTTGTCATTCATCAGCGACTTTTACGGAGAGCTTCTTCTCGCCGTCGGCTCATTGCTATTTTTCGCCATTCGCGCGCCCTATTATGTGCTGGCAGAACTGCTCTGGAACGGCGTTACCATCGGAAAACGCATCATGAAAATCCGGGTGATCAGCGCCGATGGCCGCTCGCTCACCCCACATTCCATCGTCGTTCGCAACCTGATGAAAGAGGTTGAGATTTTCGTGCCCGGTGTGATGCTACTGGCAACAGACAACACCGATTGGGTGCAGGGCCTGATCACCTTGGTCTGGACAGGCATTGTGCTCGGCGTTCCGCTGTTCAACCGCCGCCGCCGCCGTCTGGGCGACATGATCGCAGGCACCTGCGTGGTCATGACCCCGGCCCCGATCCTTATGCCAGACCTAACGGCCAAACAAAAAACGGACGACCGCTTTGTCTTTCAACCCCATCAGTTGGACCATTACGGCGCATACGAGCTTCAAACCCTCGAAACCCTGCTGCGCGCCAACAACAACCGCGTAACCAACCATCAGGACCAAAAGCGCCGGATGGAAACGGAACAAGCCGTAGCCACCCGCATTCGCGAAAAAATCGACTACGCCGAAAGGGTAACAGAGGCAGAGGCCCACGCCTTCCTATCAGCCTTCTATACCGCCCAACGCGCCCACCTGGAACGCCGCCAATTGTTCGGAGAGAAAAGGGAAGACAAGTTCCATAAAGAGGATACATGACCGCCCCAACCGAACCAAACACAGAACCCCTCCACATAGGCCACCTCCTCGGCGAGACCCTACGGTTCATCTTCACCCGCCCGCATCTATGGCTGATGGCATGGGCAGCGGGGTTTCTGGTTGGTCTTTTCGGCGTCTGGCAACTGCTCACGGCAATTGCGCCCAGCGAAGCATACTCCGATAATTTGTTGCAAACGAGCGGTGTGGATTATTATTGGGTGATAAGCTCCATGACCTTTACAGCGGCTATTTCCCCTCTCATCTATCGCATTTTCCTTCGGTGGAGGTTACCTACCGCGTCACCACCATCACGCTCGAAGCTTGCTGGAATTGCCCGGGCGGCCCCATTTATTGCACTCGCGACAATTGCATGCCTCGGAATGGCCGCAACGGCCAGACTACAGCAATGGTCATCTGTTCCCCAATCAATGGGCACACTTCTAAGCATATTGAACTTCTTTTTCTGGCTCATGGTGTACGGGGCCGCCATCCACATCAGCACCATGTCCGGCGCTCTCGACAAAAAACGAGGCTGGAAGGCCGGGTTCAGATTAACCTACGGAAACAGACGCGCCCTGTTGCTTGTCAGTATCCCGTTGGTTGCGTTGTCCGGTATCTTGTTCCTGATTTCCTACAGCGTTCTGGTCGGTATTCCCGTTGCGGTTCCAAGGTTTTTCGAATTTTCTTGGCCAACATATGAAACGCATCTAGCGGGTGACATCATAACAGCCGCCGCCATTTTTCTCATCTGTGCCAGCTTCGCCCTCCCCTTCCAAGTCTTCCACGCAGCCGCCCACATCCGCCTCATCGAAATTCACGAAGGCACCGCATTGGGCTCCGACATTGAAAAAGTAATCGAATGACCGGCCCACCCGAACCCCTCCACATAGGCCGCCTGCTAGGCGAAACCCTACGGTTCATCTTCACCCGCCCCCACCTGTGGTTGATGGCATGGGTACCGGGGTTTCTGTTGTCTGTGATAGGCGGCTTTTGGGTGTGGGAGAACTTTGGTTCCTTTTCTCCGCAGAGGCAAATCTTCTACGTACCTTCCAGTCTTTTCTTTACCCAGCTATTTGTAACAATCAGCGCAGGCCTCATCACACCTCTGATTTACCGGTGCTTTTTCGGCTGGAAAACCTCAAACCCAAGCGCTCTTAGACGCAACTACATATCCACAATGATGCGAGGCATACCTGCTGCATTTATCATTACCCTGCCCTTCATCGGCTTCATACTCTTTGCTAATGCTATTTCCGACACTGTGTGGTCGTCCCTAATGCGCTTCATTCTCATAATACTGACTTGGGTATTCTGGTTGATGGTCCATGGCCTGATTACCCACGTCGCCACCCTGTCGGGTGATGGTGACCAACGCCGAAGCTGGCGCGCCAACCTGCGCTCAATGCGGGGCCACCTACGCGTTCTGTTCTTTAGCGGCATCCCCGTTGGCCTCATCTCACTCGGCCTGATGTTCATCATCATTGCATTGGTCACGGGCATTCTATTCGTCGCGAACGGCATCTTGGGTTTCAACTGGCGTTTGGGCCTTTCCGATCAGACCGAAAACCTCATGATCGCATTCCTATTCACTGGGGCCTATTTCACCGCCGCCCTCCCGTTCCAGGTATTCCATTCAGCCGCCCATATCCGCCTATTAGAAATCAACGAAGGCACCGCCTTAGGTACCGATGTTGGGAGTGTTTTTAAGTGACAGAACCAATCGGTGCATTCCGTCTTTTTACATCGGCTCTTACAACCACATTCACCAAATTCCCGGCACTGTTCCTCTTGTCCGCGCCGTTCATCGGAATTGGGTTTCTCATCAACAATGCCCTCTACGGTATCGAAGCAGCGACCATGGAATATGAGCTATTGATAGAACAATCCCGCTTTGGCGCGGCGATCACTTCAATGTTGATTTCACTCACCAGTATCAGCGCAGCATATTGTTTCATCGCGGCATATTTATTGAACGCCCGGAATGGCCGTCCGTTTCAAATTGTAAGCTGCCTCAATATCTTACGCAGCCGCCTGTTTCGCCTCACAATCTCACAAATCGTCGCTGCAATTGCTCTTATCGCGAGTTTCTCAACGATTGCTGGTGGAGTTTGGCTTTCCGGTCTTTGGGCAATATCCGCAGTTATTGTAATTGCCGAGCCAGGTGAAGGCCTGGGTTTCATTCGCAGCACGCGCCTCACCAAAAACCACCGCTGGTCACTGGGCATAGCATCTACGGGCGTGATGGTTGCTTCAATGCTGTTTTCATTCCTGATGAACTTAGGAACAGGCGCTGAAATTTTTGCTGCAGATCAACAGATTACCAGCGCTGATGCTTTTCGAAACATCCTCGAAAACATGGCTTCTGCGATGTTCCTGGCCCCTTTCGCCGTTCTGGCGTACCTCCGTATTCTCGAACATAACGAAGGCACACCCAGCGAGATTGAGGAAATCTTTCGCTAATCCCAGCCAATCACTCCCGCCCAGCCAGCCGCGTCAACATCTGCTTCATCTTCAGCTTTTCAACATGGCTGTAATCATCCAACAGCCGCGCCTCATGGGCCTTGGCCTCAGCTGTCAGCTCATCGGCCAGCGCTTTACCCGCTGGCGTCAGCCGCACCGTGACATGGCGGCGGTCATCGCCCTCTGACAGGCGCTCAACTGTTCCGGCCTCAACCATCTTGTCGATGACACGGCTCATCGTCGGCTGCTTGGTCAGACTGGCCTCTGCCAACGCCCCAACACCCAGCGCCTGATCCGGGTACAGCGTTGCCATAACCCGCCAATGGCCAATCTTCACCCCCCGCGCCGCAAGGCCTCGGTGGAACTCATCACTGCTAACCGCACTGGCTTGCGCCAGCAGGTACAGAAAGTAATTATCAATAAATCGCTCGCTCATTTGCCCCTTATAAACCAGCAAAAATGAAATTGCATTATATGATTTTTCATGTAATGTGCTTTTTTAAGGAGACCACATTATGCTCAACGACCGTATTGAAACCGGCTGGATCGACGCTTTTGCGCAGGTTTTTCAACTTTGTAAGATCCGTGCCGAAGAAACGGTCGTGATTCTGACCGAAACACAAAGCCGCCCGCTGAACATCCACCTCGCGCAATTGGCGCTGGGTCAGCTTGGGCTCAGCTATTTTCACATCAATGTGCCATCCCCCACCGCGCCAACCGGCCCGATCATCCGCTCCTCCGGCGCGTCTCTGGCGCTGACCGGGCAGGATGTGGCGGTCAAGGCTCTCGCCGATTGCGATGTTGTCATCGACATGACCGTCGAGGGGTTGATGCACGCCCGCGAAACAGGAAAAATCCTGAAGGGCGGCGCGCGCATCATGAATATCTCAAACGAACATCCCGAAACCCTCGCCCGCACCATCCCAACCACCGATCTGAAAGATCGCGCGAAAGATGGCGTCGCCCGCTGCCGCGCCGCCAAGCAAATGACAGTCCGCTCCGCCGCTGGCACCGATCTGACCGTGGCGATGGAGGGGGCGGCAACAGTTGGTGTTTGGGGCTGGACAGACCGCCCCGGCACGCTTGCCCACTGGCCCGGCGGCATCATCGTCAGCTTTCCCAAGGCAGGCAGCGTAAACGGCCGCATGGCCTATCAGCCCGGCGATATGAACCTGACCTTCAAGCGCTATTTCGACAGCGCCGTCGATATGACGTTGGAGGACGACTATGTGACCAAGATCGAAGGCAGCGGCACCGACGCCGCCCTCATGCGCGACTATTACGCCAGCTTTGGCGAAAAAGAGGCTTACGCCACCTCCCACGTCGGTTGGGGTTTCAACCCCGGCGCCCGGTATGAGGCGCTGACAATGTACGACCAGCGCGACACCAACTGTACCGAACTACGCGCCGTCGCGGGCAATTTCCTCTACTCCACCGGTGCCAATGAATTTGCGGGCCGCTTCACACGCGGCCATTTCGACCTGCCAATGATGGGCTGCGACATCGCTCTTGATGGCGTCGAGGTGATCAGCGGCGGCAAACTCCTATGATGGCGGCAGGTATCGAATACAGCGAAGCCGGAACAGGCGAAGCCATCATCTGCCTCCATGGCATTGGCGGCGATGCCACCAGTTTTGACCCGCAACTGGCGGGCCTAACAGGCAAGCGCGTCATCTCGTGGTCCATGCCCGGCTATGCAGGCAGTCCCCCGCGAGAGCTAACCTTCGAAAA
>JBMYPG010000142.1:0-8375 GCA_049600095.1 Pikeienuella sp.
TTGTAATTCTGCGAGAGAGCACAGAGGGGCTGTTCTATTCCGCCGCTGTACATGGGCGCAGCCAGATTTCAGATGATGAGGTCCTCGATACGCTGCTCATCACGCGCAGTGTCACCGAACGATTGCACCATTTTGCATTTAAACTCGCACAAAGGCGAAAGGCGAAGGGCCACAAGGGGCATGTGACCTGCGTTGATAAGGCCAATGTCTTTGCCTCAATGGCATTCTTTCGCAGTATTTTTGATGAGGTACGACCAGCCTATCCAGATGTAGATGTTGATTATAACTACGTTGATGCTCAGGCATTGGATTTGGTGCGCCGTCCGTGGGAATTCGATGTGATGGTGATGGAGAATATGTTTGGCGACATCCTATCTGACCTCGGCGGTGGATTGGTCGGCGGCATGGGCATGGCACCTTGTGGAGAAATTGGCGATGAGATCGGTCTATTCCAACCGGCCCACGGATCAGCGCCCGATATTATGGGGCAAGACAAGGCCAATCCATTGGCTGCTATTCTAAGTGGTGGGTTAATGTTGGACTACCTTGGCGAAAAGCTTGGCTCTAAAGCTTTTAGCGATGCCGCTGATCTGATCGATCATGCAGTAGAAGCTGGGTTTACGGCCAACAGAATCCGACCGATGGAGTTTGGCGGAGACATGGGAACCAAGGCGGTAGCATCGGAAGTATTGGCGCAGGTGAAAGCGAAACACCCGGTGAAAGCCTAATGCGTGTCGCGGTGATTGGCCTTGGCTATTTCGCGCAATTTCATTTACGCGCGTGGGCAGCAATTGAAGGTGTTGAGCTTGTTGCCGTGGCTGACCCCTCTGCCGAAGCTCGACTGGCGGCTGCCGAGTTTGGCGTAAAGGCCTATGTCGATCTGGCCAGCTTATTGGCTGTCCATAACCCAGAGATTATTGATATTGTTGCCCCTCCGCCATTCCATGCCGATCTCATTCAACAAGCCGCAAAACCGGGGCGCTATCTGGTTTGTCAAAAACCATTCTGTGAAACGGTTGAGCAAGCACATTCGGCGATAGCCACTGCAAAAGCCGCCGATGCCATCCTCGCGATCCATGAGAATTTCCGGTTTCAGCCTTGGTATCGAGAAGCGAAGCGTTTGATCGACGAGGGAGCATTAGGCGCAATCCTTCAAGCGCGGTTCTCACTGAGGCCGGGTGATGGGCGAGGGAAGGAAGCCTATTTGGCCCGGCAACCCTCCTTCCAAACAATGCCTAGGTTTTTAATCCGCGAAACGGCGGTACATTTCATTGACTTGTTCCAATGGCTCTTTGGCCAAATAGAAACGGTATATGCTGAAACCCGCCGTTTGAATCCGGTAATCAAAGGTGAGGATGATGGTCTGTTGATCATGAACCATGCTGGTGGAACACGAAGTGAAATCAGCGCAAACCGGCTTTCGGACCATGCGGCGACGGATAGACGCCGAACGATGGGTGAAATGTTGGTTGAAGGTGAGAACGCCGCCTTGCGGTTAGATGGTGAAGGACAGCTTTGGTTGCGGAAGTTTGGCTCGAACGATGAAAGCCCTGTTCAGCTCAAAAAACCGATAGACCTTTCAAACTTTGGTGGGGGATGTGTTGAAGCATTGTGCAGGCATGTAGCCAAGGCCGCCCCGGCTGGCGACAACCCTGAAAACTTAGCGTCCGAATATCTCAGGGTGCAGGAGATTGCTGATATGGCTTATCGTTCAGCGGAAGAGGGCCGGCGGCTCAAAATCAAATGACTTAGTTTGGTTGAGGGAACACAATGAAATGAAAAGGCCGCGGCGGTTTCCCGTCGCGGCCTAATCTTTTAGGATGGTGAAATGATCAATCAATGATCAGGTTGTCATCATCCATATCATCAGTGCTGATCACTTCGAGAGCGCCGGCAACCGGTTCTGCTGCCATTGCAGCTGCGGCCGCAGCTTCAGCTTCAGCTTCACGCTCAACGATGACTTTCTTGTCACGCTCAGCAGCCACAGATTTGATGCGCATTGTCGCGCCGCCAGTACCCGCAGGGATAAGGCGACCAACGATGACGTTCTCTTTCAGGCCAATCAACTTGTCACGCTTGCCCTGGGTCGAAGCCTCGGTCAGTACACGCGTTGTTTCCTGGAACGAAGCAGCCGAGATGAAGCTACGGGTCTGGAGCGATGCTTTGGTAATACCCAAAAGCACTGGTCCACCTTCCGCTGGGCGACGGCCCTCTTTTAAGGCCCGTTCGTTGGCTTCATCAAACTCGATCCGGTCAACCTGCTCACCTTTCAGCAGCGTGGTTTCACCACCGTTAGAGATTTCGACTTTCTGCAACATCTGACGAACAATGACCTCGATATGCTTGTCATTGATCTTAACGCCTTGCAGGCGATAGACGTCCTGCACTTCGTTGACCAGATAGTCAGCCAGAGCTTCGATCCCCAAAATGCCGAGGATGTCATGCGGTGCTGGGTTGCCCTCAAGCAGGTACTCACCCTTCTGGATGAAGTCGCCTTCCTGAACCGCGATATGCTTGCCTTTCGGCACGAGATACTCAACAGAGTCCGCATCTTCGTCCACAGGGACGATGGCAATGCGTTGCTTGTTTTTGTAATCGCGACCGAACTGCACGTGACCGTCGATCTCTGCAATAATCGCGTGGTCTTTTGGACGACGCGCTTCAAACAGCTCAGCAACACGCGGTAGACCACCGGTGATGTCTTTGGTTTTCGCACCCTCACGAGGGATACGGGCAACCACATCACCTGCGCGGACTTCCTGACCATCCTCAACCGACAGAACCGCGTCGACTGAAAGGAAGTAATGGGCAGGGTTGCCGTTCTCCAGCTTGATGACCTCTCCATCCGGGCTCATCAGGCTGATGGCCGGTTTCAGATCAGAAGCTTTCGCCGATGAACGCCAGTCTGAAACAACGCGCTGAGCGATACCCGTCGCATCGTCAGTATCTTCGCGAAGCGAAATACCTGGGATCAGGTCAACCAATTTGGCGACGCCTGCTTTTTCAGCAATCATCGGCAAGGTGTATGGATCCCATTCAGCCAAACGCTGACCGCGCTCAATTGGATCACCCTCTTTAACCAGCAGCTTGGAGCCATATGCGAGTTTGTGAGTCGCACGTTCCTTGCCATTGGCATCGACGATAACCAACTGAACGTTCCGCGAAGTAGCAACAATGTCGCCATCCGCGTTTTTCAGCAGGGTTGGGTTGCGGATTTCCAATTTGCCTTCTTGGCTGGACTCCACAAACGACTGATCGTTAACCTGAGCAGTACCACCGATATGGAAGGTACGCATGGTCAACTGAGTACCAGGCTCACCGATTGACTGTGCGGCGATGATGCCGACAGCTTCACCGATGTTCACTGGCGTACCACGGGCAAGGTCACGGCCATAACAGGTGCCGCAAATGCCGTCGTCAGCTTCACATGTCAGTGGTGAGCGGATTTTGATTGATACGACTTGCGCTTCATCAACAGACATTGCCGCAGCTTCGTCAATCAACTCACCTTTGCCGATCAACACGCTGTCATCTGCAGGGTCAAGAACATCCTCTTGGGTAACACGACCCAGAACACGTTCTGACAATGGGGAAACAACCTCACCGCCATCAACAACCGCTTCGACAGTGATGCCTTCTTCTGTGCCACAATCATCAATCTTGATGATGCAGTCCTGCGCGACATCAACCAAACGACGGGTCAGGTAACCTGAGTTAGCCGTTTTCAAAGCCGTATCAGCCAAACCTTTACGGGCACCGTGGGTGGAGTTGAAGTACTCCAAAACCGTCAGGCCTTCTTTAAAGTTTGATACGATTGGCGTTTCAATGATCTCACCCGAAGGTTTGGCCATCAATCCGCGCATACCGGCAAGCTGCTTCATCTGCTGTGGGGAACCACGAGCGCCCGAGTGTGACATCATGTAGACCGAGTTCGGTTCCATCGTCCGGCCATTTTCGTCCGTGCGGACGGCCGAGATTTCACCCATCATCGCGTCAGCGACTTTATCGGTACATTTTGACCACGTATCGACAACTTTGTTGTATTTTTCACCCTGAGTAATCAGGCCGTCCAAATACTGTTGCTCGAACTCTTTAACCGCAGAACGGGTTTCGTTCACGATGTCCCATTTGGTGTCAGGGATAAGCATATCGTCTTTACCAAACGAAATGCCGGCCTTGAACGCCTCGGTGAAGCCCAGTGTCATGATGTGATCGCAGAAGATCACTGAATCTTTCTGACCGCAATTACGGTAGACTTCATCAATAACCTCACCGACCTCTTTCTTACGGAGGATACGGTTGATCAGATCGAATGGCACCGCTGCATTTTTGGGCAGCAATGCGCCAACTTTCATGCGGCCTGGTGTGGTTTCCAAACGCTCAACAATGGGTTCACCAGCCGCGTCGAATGTATTCCGCCGGGTGATGATTTTTGAGTGCAGCGTGATTGCGCCCTGATGCAGGCCGTGCTCAATCTCTGCCATATCAGCAAACATCATGCCTTCGCCTGGCTCACCATTTTTCTCTAGGGAAAGATAGTAAAGGCCAAGGATCATGTCCTGCGAAGGAACAATGATCGGCTTACCGTTTGCAGGCGACAAAACGTTGTTTGTCGACATCATCAGGACACGAGCCTCTAGCTGGGCTTCCAGCGAGAGGGGAACGTGAACAGCCATCTGGTCGCCGTCAAAGTCAGCGTTAAACGCTGAACAGACCAATGGGTGAAGCTGGATCGCTTTACCTTCGATCAGAACAGGTTCAAACGCCTGAATACCAAGACGGTGAAGCGTTGGCGCGCGGTTAAGCATGACCGGATGTTCGCGGATAACCTCATCAAGGATATCCCAAACTTCTGGACGCTCTTTTTCAACCAGCTTCTTCGCCTGCTTGACGGTCGAAGAATAACCCTTCGCCTCAAGACGGCTATAGATGAACGGTTTGAACAGCTCCAATGCCATTTTCTTTGGCAAACCACATTGGTGCAGCTTCAACTCTGGTCCGGTCACGATGACGGAACGACCAGAGAAGTCGACGCGTTTACCCAAAAGGTTCTGACGGAAACGGCCTTGTTTACCTTTCAGCATGTCGGACAGCGATTTCAACGGGCGCTTGTTGGCACCCGTGATCACGCGACCACGACGGCCATTGTCAAACAGCGCATCAACCGATTCCTGAAGCATACGCTTCTCGTTGCGGATGATGATGTCTGGCGCACGCAGTTCAATCAGTCGTTTCAGACGATTGTTCCGGTTGATAACACGACGATACAGATCGTTAAGGTCAGACGTTGCAAAACGGCCGCCATCAAGCGGCACCAATGGGCGAAGCTCTGGTGGGATGACCGGAACAACGGTCAAAACCATCCACTCTGGGCGGTTACCGCTGTCGAGGAAGCTTTCAACCAGCTTAAGCCGTTTGATGATCTTCTTCGGCTTCAGCTCACCAGTGGCCTCGGCCAAATCCTCACGCAACTGATCGCGCAGAACTTCAAGGTCGATGCCTGCCAGCATTTCACGAACAGCCTCAGCGCCGATACCGGCAGTGAAAGCGTCTTCGCCAAATGTATCCTGAGCGTCGAGGTATTCCTCTTCGGTCAGCAACTGGCCCTGTGTCAGATCAGTAAGACCTGGCTCCATCACCACATATTGTTCGAAATACAGAACACGCTCCAGCTCACGCAGGGTCATGTCCAGCATCAAACCGATGCGGGATGGCAATGATTTCAGGAACCAAATGTGTGCAACCGGCGCAGCCAGTTCGATGTGGCCCATCCGCTCACGGCGGACTTTCTGAAGGGTTACCTCAACGCCGCATTTTTCACATACGACGCCGCGATACTTCATGCGCTTATACTTGCCGCAAAGGCATTCGTAATCTTTGATCGGGCCAAAGATACGGGCGCAGAATAGGCCGTCACGCTCTGGCTTGAACGTACGGTAGTTGATGGTTTCTGGCTTTTTAATCTCGCCAAAGGACCAGCTCAGAATACGCTCCGGGCTGGCCAGACCGATGCGGATTTCATCGAAAGTCCGCGGGGCCTGGGTCGGATTGAAGACGTTTGAGATCTCGTTCATCTGATTATTCTCCTTCCGAATCCGACAGCTCGATATTCAGGCCGAGTGAGCGGATTTCCTTGACCAAAACGTTAAACGATTCCGGTACGCCAGCCTCAAAATTATCGTCACCTTTGACGATGCTTTCATAGACTTTCGTACGGCCCGCTACGTCATCGGACTTAACAGTCAGCATTTCCTGCAAGGTGTAAGCAGCGCCATAAGCTTCAAGCGCCCAAACTTCCATCTCACCGAACCGCTGACCACCAAACTGTGCTTTACCACCCAGCGGCTGCTGCGTGACAAGGCTGTATGGGCCAGTCGAACGGGCGTGGATTTTGTCGTCCACAAGGTGATGTAGTTTCAGGATATACTTGTAACCAACGGTGACCTTACGGGCGAAAGTTTCACCTGTGCGGCCATCAAACAGCGTCGACTGACCTGACTGGTCGAAACCAGCTGCCAATAGATGCTCGTTTACATCAGCTTCTTTCGCACCATCGAAGACAGGCGTCGCAATCGGAACACCGCGGCGGACATTGCCCGCAGCTTCCAGGTATTCATCCTGCGTCATGTCTTCGCTGAACTCAGCAACCAGATCGGCACCATAGGCATTTTCCATCGCCGCATTAACCGGGGCCAGATCGCCATCGCGATTATACTGGTCCAACGCGTTAGCGATGGTTTTGCCAAGACCAGAAGCCGCCCAACCCATATGGGTCTCAAGGATCTGCCCCACGTTCATACGCGAAGGCACACCCAGCGGGTTCAGCACAACATCGACCGGAGTACCATCTTCGAGGAAAGGCATATCCTCCTCTGGCACAACTTTCGAAATCACACCCTTGTTGCCGTGACGACCGGCCATTTTATCGCCGGGCTGAAGCTTACGCTTAACCGCGACAAAGACTTTGACCATTTTCATCACACCCGGGGGCAGGTCGTCGCCACGACGGACTTTTTCGACCTTATCTTCAAAGCGAGCCTCAAGCACACGACGCTGTGCGTCATACTGCTGGTTCAACGCTTCCAGACCGGTCTGTTCAGTTTCGTCTGACAACACCAACTGCCACCACTGACCGCGGCTAAGCTGACCATCCAGCAATTCAGCAGTAATTTCAGTCCCAGCGGCAACGCCTTTAGGACCTTTTACAGCTGTTTTGCCGAGAATCATCTCACGCAAACGGGCATAGATGTTGCGGTCCAGAATGGCCTGCTCATCGTCCCGGTCACGGGCGAGGCGTTCAATTTCCTCACCTTCGATCTGCATGGCGCGTTCGTCTTTGTCGACGCCGTGGCGGTTAAACACACGGACCTCAACAACCGTACCGAAGTCGCCCGGAGACATCTTCAGAGAAGTGTCACGAACGTCAGACGCTTTCTCGCCAAAGATGGCGCGCAGAAGTTTTTCCTCTGGCGTCATCGGGCTTTCACCCTTTGGTGTGATCTTACCGACAAGGATATCGCCCGGGCCAACCTCGGCACCGATATAGACAATACCTGCTTCGTCCAGGTTGCGGAGCTGTTCTTCGCCCACATTCGGGATGTCGCGGGTAATCTCCTCTGGCCCAAGCTTCGTATCGCGGGCCATCACCTCATATTCCTCGATGTGGATTGAGGTGAACACGTCGTCTTTTACGATGCGTTCTGAGATGAGAATGGAGTCTTCGTAGTTGTAACCATTCCAAGGCATAAAGGCGACGAGGGCGTTTTTACCCAATGCCAATTCACCCAGATCGGTCGACGGACCGTCAGCGATAACGTGACCGGCCCAAACGCGGTCACCAACTTTAACCAGCGGACGCTGGTTGATGCAGGTGTTCTGGTTTGAACGCTGGAACTTGCGCAGACGATAGATATCAACGCCGGGATCACCGACATCCATTTCGTCAGTCACACGAACAACGATACGCATCGCATCAACCTGATCGATAACGCCGCCACGACGGGCGGTGATCGCCGCGCCACTGTCACGGGCCACAACCGATTCCATGCCGGTGCCAACAAAAGGTGCTTCAGCACGCAACAAAGGCACAGCCTGTCGTTGCATGTTTGAACCCATCAGTGCGCGGTTAGCGTCATCGTTTTCCAAGAACGGGATCAGCGAAGCCGCAACGGAGACGAGCTGTTTTGGTGACACGTCGATCAGGTCAACATTCTCGCGTGGGCTGAGCGTATATTCACCAGCACGACGGGTAGAAACGAGATCGTTGATGAATTCACCATCTTCGGTCAGCGTCGCATTGGCCTGAGCTACTGTGTAGCGCATTTCTTCGGTCGCTGAGATGTAGTTCACATCATCCGTGACCTTGCCATCGGCAA
>JBMYPG010000143.1:0-8150 GCA_049600095.1 Pikeienuella sp.
ACCTCTGCGCGAACAACTACCTCGGCCTCGCCGATCACCCTGACCTGGTCACTAGCGCCAAAGCCGCGCTCGATCGGTGGGGCTACGGCATGGCATCGGTGCGATTCATTTGCGGAACGCAGGCGATTCACAAACAACTCGAGTCGAAGATCAGCGACTTCCTCCAGACCGAGGACACGATTCTTTACACGTCTTGCTTCGACGCGAACGGCGGACTGTTCGAGCCGCTGCTCTCCGAGGAGGACGCCATCCTGAGCGATGCCCTCAATCACGCCTCCATCATCGACGGCGTGCGGCTTTGCAAGGCAAAACGCTATCGCTATGCCAACAGTGACATGAACGCTCTGGAGAACCAGCTAAAGGCCGCGCGGGCCGATGGCGCGCGGTTTATCATGATCGCAACCGACGGCGTGTTTTCGATGGACGGCTTCCTCGCTGATCTGCCGGGCGTAAAGGCACTTGCAGAGAAATACGACGCATTGGTGATGGTCGATGACTGCCACGCCACCGGATTTATCGGGCCAAAGGGCGCTGGAACCCCCGCCCATTTCGGCGTCGACGTGGACATCATGACCGGCACCCTAGGCAAGGCGCTGGGCGGCGCCATCGGCGGCTATATCGCAGGCAGCCAAGCCGTAGTGGACATGCTTCGCCAAAAAGCCCGCCCCTATCTCTTCTCCAACTCCCTGCCTCCTGCCGTCGTCGCCGCTGGCCTCACCGCGATTGATCTGGTGGAAAACGGCGACGATCTGCGCGCGCAACTATCAGAGAACGCCGCCTACTGGCGTGCCGGTCTCACCGCCGCCGGGTTCACCCTGCAACCCGGCGAACACCCGATCATCCCTGTCATGTTGGGCGATGCGCGGTTGGCGCAGGATATGGCGGCTCGGCTGTTTGAACTTGGCGTCTATGTCTCCGGCTTTTTCTACCCGGTCGTGCCTATGGGTAAGGCCCGCATCCGCACCCAAATGAATGCCGCGCTAACCCGCCATGACCTCGACCGCGCACTGGAGGCGTTCAAAACTGCAGGCCGCGACACAGGGGCGATCACATGACCAACCAGATGAAGGCGTTGACTAAGGCGCGCCCCGAACCGGGCCTGTGGCTGCAACATCACCCGGTGCCGGAAATCGGCCCTGATGATGTGCTGATCCGGGTCAACAAAACCGGCATCTGCGGCACCGATATTCATATCTGGAACTGGGATGACTGGGCCCAACGCACTGTCCCCACGCCCCTCATCACTGGCCACGAGTTTGCGGGTGAGATCGTCGAGCTGGGCCGCAATGTAGAGGGTCTACACCTTGGTCAGCGATGCTCAGGCGAAGGGCATCTGATTGGCAAACAATCGCGTCAATCCCGCGCCGGGCGGTTCCACCTAGACCCTGAAACCCGTGGCATCGGCGTGAACGAACAGGGCGCTTTCGCTGAATACCTGCGCCTGCCCGCCTTCAACGTTGTACCCCTGCCCGATGCGATTGACGACGAAATCGGTGCCATCCTCGACCCGCTGGGCAACGCCGTTCATACGGCGCTCAGCTTTGATTTGGTGGGTGAGGATGTGTTGATCACCGGCGCCGGCCCCATCGGCATCATGGCCGCCGCCGTCGCCCGCCACGTCGGCGCCCGCCATGTGGTGATCACCGACGTGAACCCGGACAGGCTGGCGTTGGCCGCCCGCACGGCGGATGTAACGCCAGTGAACGTAGCCACCGAAGATCTGAACGATGTAAAGGCCCGCCTCGGCATGACCGAAGGCTTCGACATCGGCATGGAAATGTCAGGCAATCAGGCAGCGCTGGATCAGATGGTAGAGGCGCTGGTGATGGGCGGACGCATCGCCATGCTGGGCATCCCCCCCGGAAAATCCCCCGTCGACTGGTCCCGCATTGTCTTCAAGGCGATCACGGTGAAGGGCGTCTATGGAAGAGAGATTTTTGAAACCTGGTACAAAATGATCGCCATGCTGCAAAACGGCCTAAACATCCGCCCGGTCATCACCCATCGGCTTTCCGTAGATGAGTATAAGACCGGTTTCAGCGCAATGCGCTCAGGTGACAGCGGCAAGGTGGTGCTGGACTGGCGCACATAGAAAAACCGCCGGGTCAACGACCCGGCGGGTGTATTTCTTATCTCACCATTCAGCAGTAGCGCGTCTTGGCCGGCCTTTACGCCGCGAACTTCCTGGCTTTGCCCCACCGGGTTTACCGCCGCCTGCATTGCCGCCCGGCTTGCCACCAAACTTACGACCACCGCCTGATTTCGGGCCTGAATTCGGGCCAGATTTCGCGCGATCACCGCCCGGTTTAGATTGCCGATGCTCTGGTTTGCCCTGCTGCTGTCCACCAGCACGGGGGTTCCCACGCTGGCCGCGCTTCTTGCGCTGCTTGGGTGGCAAGACGTCGGGGCGTTCTCCGCTTGCCACGTCAATGCCTGTTTTCAGCACTTTTTCGATGGCAACCAACAGGTGCGCATCATCCGGCCCACAAAATGCAACAGCCTCACCTGAACGGCCCGCACGCGCGGTACGGCCAATGCGGTGCACATAGTTTTCTGGCACTTCTGGCAGGTCAAAATTGTAAACATGGCTGACCGCAGGAATATCAATGCCCCGCGCCGCAACATCAGTCGCCACCAACACCCGCGCCTCACCAGCACGAAACGCCGCCAATGCCCGGTCACGCTGGCCCTGCGATTTATTGCCGTGGATCGAAACGGCATTAAAGCCATCAGCAACCAGCCGCTTCATCAGTTTTTCAGCGCCATGTTTTGTGCGCGAAAACACCAACGACAGGTCATCTGAACGCTGCCCCAGCAACTCTGACAAAAACCTGATCTTGTCACGGTCGCCAGTGAAATGAACAGACTGACGAACCTTGTCAGCCGCCTTACCCGGAGGGGCCACCTGAATGCGAACAGGATCAGTCAGATAAGCCCCCGCAAGCTCCTCCATCAATTTCGGCATAGTTGCCGAAAACAACAGTGTCTGACGGGGCGAGCCTAGCTTTGGCGCGATCTGGCGCAACGCATGGATGAAACCCATGTCCAACATCTGATCAGCTTCGTCCAGCACCAGATAAGTTGCCTGATCAATGAACACCGCCCGGCGGTCCAGCAGGTCAATCAAACGACCCGGCGTAGCTACCAGAATATCGGTACCCTTTTGCAGCATACGCATCTGGTTGTTGATCGAAGCGCCACCAACAACAGTGTTCACCCGGAATGGCGTGTTGGTAACGAATTTGCGCAAGTTGTCACTAATCTGGTTCACCAGCTCCCGCGTTGGCGCGAGGATCAGTGCACGCACTGTTTTCGATTCCGGTTTGCCCTCGTGATGGGCGCGAATACGCTCGATCAGCGGCAGGCCAAAAGCAGCAGTCTTGCCGGTGCCGGTCTGCGCCAGGCCAATAATATCGCGGCCTTCCAATGCCAGCGGGATGGCCCGCACCTGAATGGGCGTAGGATCGGTAAAACCAAGGCGTTCAATCGTCTGCAACAGACGGTCGCCAAGGCCAAGTTCGTTAAACTGAGTCAAAATCATATCTTTCCGGCGCACAATGCGCCCTGACGCAATCCTTCGTACACAGGAAAGCGCCAAATGCAGCCCGCGCACATGCGCCAGCCGCTGATTGCAAAGGTCCGGCGCACCGCGCCGTCAGAACCCCGCGTGAAATGGGTGCTACGAAGATTTCCGGGCCCTGTGCCCGTTTGTGTTGGTCCTAGATGGTCAACACGCGCCCCTCACGCGAGAGCGCTATTTTTTGCAAGCCAGCCTTTGCGCCTATTCCAGTTGAAAAGCAAGCCTTTTCAGACAGCGCCCGCTCACAGCGCATTCAGAACAACCGTTCAGTCAGCAACAACGTCAGCGGCAAGGTCATAATCGCCAGGGCCGTTTGAATGGTCGTAATCGCCGCCATCAACGGCGCATCGCCCCCCATCTGACGCGCCAGCGTATAGGCAGAGGACGCCGCCGGAGAAGCGCTGAAAATCACAGCAATCATCGTTTCCAACTGCGACAACCCTATGGCCTGTGCCAGCACGATAGTCACCAGCGGAAACACCATGAACTTTCCGCAAATCGACAGCGCCAAAGGGATGACAGAGGCTTGCATGGCCCGCAGCCGCAGATTGGCACCAACACACATCAGAACAATCGGCAGGGCCGCCGCGCCCAACAACTGTGTCGTTTCATGCAGAACCGTTACGTCCTTGGCCCCATAGATATTGAACCCCACACCGATCAACACCGAAACGATCAACGGATTCCTCACCAAATCGCGCAGCACCATGGGCAAAATCCGCGCCTCGCCACCCTCTCGGTTCAAAACAACCATCAACGGCACCACCGCCAGATTGGTCGCCGGGATCAACAGCGCCATTGCCAAAGCACCCAACGAAAGCCCCTCACTGCCAAACAGGCTGCCCGCAACCGAAAGCGCGATAAAGGCATTATGGCGCGCCGCCCCCTGCATCACAGAACTCGCGCTATTATTTGGCAATCCCACCAAACGCGCCGTCCCAAGGCCAAATGCCAATGCGACAGCCAGACTGCCAATGATAACGACCGAATACGACCCAATCAGCTCTGGCGATAACTCAATCGTTGAGGTTTTGTGAAACAACAACGCTGGCATAAGCACCCAGTAAACCAGCTTGTCATTCATGTTCCAGAAATCAACATTCGGAATACCGTTGCGCCGCAACAGGTATCCCAGAACGATTAGA
This sequence comes from Pikeienuella sp., assembly GCA_049600095.1. Taxonomy (GTDB): domain Bacteria; phylum Pseudomonadota; class Alphaproteobacteria; order Rhodobacterales; family Rhodobacteraceae; genus Pikeienuella. The sequence continues at coordinate 4,726 of JBMYPG010000143.1, forward strand.
ATAAAGATCGGAGCGATGGAGATCAGAACAGGGAGCATGGTCATAGGTTTGTCCTAGGTGATCTGCCCCGCCAACGCCACGGGTCTCTCCAACCGCCAACGCAAACCGGCTATGCGTCGGCGCGATATACCGCAATCGGGTCACCCAGCGCATCATAATCCGGCTCCACCCCCAACCCCGGCGCATCAGAGGCATAGAGTTTTCCGTCGCGCACCGAAGGCCCGCCAATGCCGGTCGATCTGGTGTTATAATTGTGCAGGTCCGTTGAGTTCACGAGGTAATCCTCCGGCGTCGAAGCCGCGAAATGCGCAACCACCGCCGACGTAATCTCCCCGCCCCATGTATCCTCAGAAACGACGGGAATGCGGTTTTCCACCAGAAAATCACGCACTTTACGGGCCTTGGACAGCCCACCAAGGTTAGAGATTTTCAAACAACAAATCTCAGCCCCCATATCATGCACAATCCGTTGCGCTGCATGCATCCCGGTCACGCATTCATCCAGCTTCATCGGTTGAGACAGATGGGGTCTGACCTGTTGGCATTCCTCATAGGTGCGGCACGGCTGCTCAAAGATATAGTCCAGATCCTGCGTTGCACGCGCCACCTGAATGGCATTATCAACCCGCCAGCCCTGATTGGCATCAACCATCGCCTTTTCGCCCGGTTTCAACAGTGGCACTGCGGCGCGAACGCGGTCGATGTCTTCCCGCCAATCGGCACCGACCTTGATCTGAAATTGGCGATAGCCCGCGGCCCGGTGCTGATCCAATTCTCTGGTGGTTTCCTCCGCGCTCTTTTGCGGGGCAACCCGATACATCGGCGCTCCGTCGGTCAACTTTCCCCCCAGCAACATCCACACCGGCAGGTCCGTGGATTTACCCAGAATATCATAGCAGGCCGCAATAACCGGCGACTTGGCATATCCATGCCCCTGAACCACATGATCCATTTTCAGACCAATGGCCTCAATCTGCCTCGGGTCTTGGCCCATCAGATGCGGCGCGAGCAATTTGACCGTCGCCGCAACACCCTCCGAATGGGCAACCATGTAATTCTCACCACAGGGCGTGAACTCTCCACACCCCGACAGGCCGCATTCGGTTTCAATGACAACGACTGTGGCTTTCGCAACCGAAATCGCATTGCCGGCGCCCCAACGGTAAGTACCACCGACGTATGGGAGGTCAGTCTTATAGACCTCCATCTTATGAATTTTCATGTTTCTTCCACGTCAGCAGATATTATGCGCTGATCAATAACGCTGTGTTTTGATTGCTTAGCTAGTCCGAAACCGACAGATTCAGGGAACATTTGGGTTGTCGATGAGGGATGAATAGGAGAGGCCACTATTGCCAGCGCATTTGTTATTCTTGCAACAGCAGCCGGGAGAGTGACAGGCCGCGGGCTGACGCCACAACCTCAATTCGGTGCGCTTTATGGAAACCAAGTACATCAGACATTTAAGGGAGGCGCACTATTGCAAAAGCGTCAGGCCGTAGGGGCGGCCTGACGCTCGCCCGGCGGCTACGCCTTGATTCCGGGCTGGAAATGCGCACCGCTTTTACGGGAGTTATTTCGATGTACTTGCTACTGTAAAAAGTAACCCGAAATAGTTTCTACCGACGTTAGGCCCCCAAACCACCCAGCACCATATCAGCAACCATCTCCGCGTAATCCTCACGGCGCACATCCCGCCCATCGCGGTGCCATAGGTAAAACCAGTTCACCATGCCAAACAGAGACATGGAAACCGCCCGCAACCGTTTTTCATCATCATCAAACAGGCCAGGGCGGGCATCGCATAGTGCTGCTGAAACATCGCTCACGATACCGCGCTGCACTGCACGGATCAGCGCCTGTTTGGGTTCCGGCAGCACCGCCAGATTGTTAATCTGCAACTGATGCTCGGCGTCCTTGCCGCGATAGGTCAGCAGGATGGTGCGGATCAGCCAGCGCAAACGTGCCTCTCCGGTTTCCGGCCCACCGACCAAAGCCTCTCGCAACTCAATCAGATGAGCCTCAATAATGTCCGCCAGCAAATCCTCTTTGCTGGCGTAATAGTGATAGATCAATCCCTTTGACACACCACAGGCCCGCGCCAGATCAGTCATTGAGGCACGGTCATAACCATGCTCCGCAAAAAACGTCGCCGCCATTTTTCGCATGGCGACGCGCTTTTCATCATGATCTTTTGCGGCGGTGCGGGCCATATCAGTCCTTAACGCGGTTATCGACGATGCGAACCGCTTTGCCCTGCGAACGGGCGACACCCGCTGGGTCTGTAACGCGCACCTCTACCGAAACGCCAACCGCAGCTTTGACCAAGCTGGAAAGCTGTTTAGCCGAACCAGCCTTAGCATCATCCGCCGCCGCATCGCTCCGGGCCTCTGCATGAATAATCATTTTATCCTTACGGTCCGGGTTCGACAGTTCAATTTGGAAATGCGGGGCCAACCCCTGAACCTTCAGCAATTGTTCCTCAATCTGAGTGGGGAACACATTCACGCCGCGCAGGATCATCATGTCATCGGTCCGGCCCGTGACCTTTTCCATCCGCCGCATGCTGCGGGCGGTGCCGGGCAGCAAACGTGTCAGATCGCGGGTGCGATAGCGGATGATGGGGAACGCTTCTTTACGAAGCGAGGTAAAGACCAACTCACCTTCCTCACCATCCTCAACAACTTCACCCGTCGCGGGGTCAATCACTTCGGGATAGAAATAATCCTCCCAAATATGCAGACCATCCTTGGTTTCCACACATTCATTGGCAACACCCGGCCCCATGACCTCTGACAAGCCATAGATGTCGACCGCGTGCATATCGAATGCCTGCTCGATTTCCTCGCGCATGGAGTTTGTCCACGGCTCCGCCCCGAAAATACCAACCTGAAGCGGGCTTTTGCGCGGGTCGAGGCCCTGATTGCGGTATTCGTCAAGGATCGACAGCATATAGGACGGCGTGACCAGAATTGTTGTCGCCTGAAAATCCTCAATCAACCGCACCTGCCGCTGGGTTTGACCGCCAGAGATGGGAACAACCGTACAGCCGAGCTTCTCGGCCCCGAAATGCGCCCCCAAACCGCCGGTGAACAGTCCATATCCATAGGCATTGTGCAGCAGGTCGCCGGGCTTCGTGCCACTGGCGCGCAGGCTGCGGGCGATACAATCGGCCCAATCATCCAAATCGCGTGCCGTATAGCCAACAACCGTCGGCTGGCCGGTGGTGCCGGACGAGGCGTGAATGCGCGATACATTCTCACGCGGCACCGCAAACATGCCGAACGGATAATTGTTGCGCAGGTCCTGTTTCAACGTGAACGGAAACTTCGCCAAATCGGACAGGGTTTTCAGGTCATCCGGGTGAACGCCCGCCGCATCAAAGCTGGCTTTGTAATGCGGCACGTTGTTGTACGCATGGGCCA
>JBMYPG010000144.1:0-8101 GCA_049600095.1 Pikeienuella sp.
CGGGGGGCAGTCGGATAATTCACTATGTTGCGCAGGCTTTGATTGGACTGATTGAATGGGGGCAAAGCCCGGCTGAGGCGGCTTCGATGGGTCATGTTGCGGCTGTTGGTGGGCGTGTTTCACTGGAAGAAGGAACCTTTGCCGCTGGATTGGCCGAAGATATGGAAAGTTATGGTTTGGAGGCCAAAGTGCGGAATATGAACTCAGGTCTGGCCATTATGGTGTTAGGTTCGGATGGCGTCTGGCGTGGCGCTGCTGACCCCCGCCGTGAAGGCGTTGCGCTGGGCCAATGATTGCTAAGGCGCTGGCGGCAGGGCTGATTGTAGGCGGTGGAGGCTTAACGCCGGATGAGGATAAGCCGGAGTTTCGTGGGCCTATCCAAAGCCACCCATTTGATCAGCCGGGGCCGTTGGTGCCATTTCCAAAGGATGAGGCGATCCACGCCTGCCATGCCCGCAGCGTTCATGAAGTAACTGTTGTACGTGGTTTGGATTTGGAACCTATGCGGTATGAGGCAGCCCGGATTGATGCCTTAATATGGCGCGTTTCCGGGCTGTTTGCAGGGCAGCATGGCCAAGAAGCCCATGTTGAGTGCGTAGTGAACTCAGAGCGGGTTGAGGCGTTTTTCCTGAAGTAACTCGCGTGCTGACCTTAGAACAACTGGGCCGGATCAACACTGTCTGCACCGCGGCGAAGCTCAAAATGCAATGCTGGTACTTTTGGAGATGGCAGAGCTGCCACGGTGGCAATGACTTGCCCACGTTCAACCCGATCACCCTTGCGGATTTTTACGTCGTCAACCCGGCCATAAACTGACAGATAACCGTTTTCGTGGCGAAGCAGCAGGATCGTGCCAAGACCGCCGATTGAACGCGACACCAAAGTGACCTGGCCTGCCTCAGCCGCGCGAACGGGTGTGCCGGGTGCGGCGGCGAAATCTACGCCATCATTGCGATCTGGGCCCGGTGATTTTGAGAAGGGCCGAGAGATTGGCGCATCAATTGGCCTTGCGAACAGGCCATTTGAGGTGGCAGGGGTTGGTTCTGTTTCCTTGGGGGCCTCAGCGTTTTCTGCTGTAGACGCAGACGGATCAACCGCTGCCACTTCTGTTTCATCGGTCGTTTCAGCCGGAGCCGTTGCTTGTGTATTTAACAGCGTAGCGCTTGGGCCTGTGGTCGGTACGAACTCATCACCCTCTGGCAGTAATTGAACGCTTTCCGATGGGGTGGTTGCTACTGGTTCGGGTGTTTCTTCAACCAATTGTTCGGTTGGCACAGCCTCGGTTTCTCCGGTGGTGACTTCCTCCGCGATTGGTTCAGTGACCGGTTCGGCGGCTGGTGTCTCGGTCGTCTCCGCAACCTCTTCTGCTGGTGCTTCTTCCTCACCCGCAATCGCGGCGGCAATTGCTGATATGGACCAACCGCTGTCTTCTTCGGCAGCAGGATCAGTTGTGGTCTCGGCTGGTGTTTCTGTTGCGGGCTCTGCAACAGTCTCACTCACCAATGGCTGACGATAACCATCGGGGCGTGGGGGTAAAACCAGTTTGTCACCCGGGCGCGGTACGTATTGCGTGGACAAGCCATTATAGGTGGCGAGTGACGAGCCAGATATGCCAACGCGGCCTGCCATGCTGTCAACCGTGTCGCCCTCGGATGCGGTGATTGATTCATAACCATCGTGGAAAGTGACACCACGCGCATCCGGTCCGGTTGCGGCGTTGGCCACTTGGGTCAGCGTAGGTTCTGGCGTCGGCTGTACCGCAGGGGCAGGGGTAGGGTCAGTGCCTTGAAAAACAACCGGGGCCGGTGGTTCGCTTGACTGTGAGGTACAAGCCGCAAGCGACAACAGCCCGATAGAGGCAACAACATAAAGGGGGCGCATGCGCTTAGCCTTCCAAATCTTTGGCGACATCAGGTAGCAAAGGTACAAAGCGTACCTCGGATAGTTCCTGATATTCCAACCCGTGTTCTGTTTTCACCAGCTTGATCAATTGCTGCATCTCGTCGCTTTGCCCAACTGGTGCCACCATGATTCCGCCCACGCGTAACTGCGCGACCAGTTCAGATGGCGGATCTTCGGCGGCGGCTGTGACGAGAATACGGTCAAACGGCGCCTGATCTGGCCAACCGAGCGATCCGTCGGCTGACATGACCGAAACAGTGGAAAGGGCCAAAGCCTCTAACCGCGCGCGGGCCTGCCGCGCCAAGGGGCGGTGGCGTTCTACGGTGTACACTCGGCGCGCTAACCGGGCCAAGATCGCAGCTTGGTAGCCAGAGCCGCAGCCAACCTCCAGCACTTTACAGCGTGGTGTAACCTCCAATGCCTGCGTCATCTGCCCAACGACGGAAGGTTGGGAGATTGTTTGCCCGCAAGCGATGGGCAACGGAATATCGTCAAAGGCGCGGTCCTGAAATGCGCGGTCTAGGAAAAACTCGCGTGGTGTCCGCTCAATGGCATCTAAAACGTCTGGTGAGGTTACGCCGTTGGACCGCAGAGCGAAGATCAGGCGCATCATGCCCTCTGCGCGTTCTTCTGCGGTGAGGGCAATCACGCCGTTGTCTCCAATGCCTGCTTGGCCTCTGCCATCAGGTCATAATCGGTTAGGTCGGGGCGCATTGGGGTGATTGTCACCCAGCCGTCGGCGCACATTGCGCTATCGGCATCCGGTGCTGCCATGTGGTTGCCGCCATTATGGGCCAGCCACATGAAGAGGCGTTTAGAGGGAGAGAATGTTTCCTCTGCCCGGAACGACCCGCCGCGACGGCCTTGTGGGGCGATCACGGCGCCCTTGATGTCAGCCGGTTCGAGCGCTGGAATATTGACGTTGTAAAACACGTCAGCAGGAAATGGCAGTGCGAGCACGCGGCGCACGATGTCGGCACCAATTGCCTTGGATGCACCAAACAGGTCCGCTGGCGCGTCTGGGGCGAAGGAGAAATATTGGCTCATCGCGATGGATTTGATGCCGTGAATGGCGCCTTCTTTCGCGCCAGCAACAGTGCCGGAATAAACCGCATCCTCTGCCACGTTATGCCCGCGATTGACGCCGGATAGCACGAGGTCTGGTTTTTCGGGCATAATCTTGTCGATGCCAGCGATGGCGCAATCAGCCGGATAGCCTGCGATGGCGTATCGGCGCGGGCCCATTTCGACGACGCGCATGGGCGAAGTGTAGGAAATGCAGTGGGAGGCACCTGATCGTTCAGTCTCTGGTGCCACAACCCAGACTTCGCCGTCTGGGCCAGCCACTTCGGCGGCGATGTCTTCGGCGACTTTCAGGCCGGGGCCATTAATGCCGTCATCATTTACGATCAGGATACGCATGTTACACCGCCCACTGTTTTGCTTTGCGAAAGGATTAGCGCCTATCGCGGTCTATGCCAACGATCCTTCAGCAGTGATTTGCGTTGCACCCTTCATATAGGGCTGCAAAACATCGGGGATGGTCATGCTGCCGTCGGCGTTCTGATAATTCTCCATCACTGCAATCAACGCGCGGCCGATGGCCAGACCTGAGCCGTTTAGGGTGTGCACGAACTCTGGTTTTTTCTCGCCTTCGCGGCGGAAACGGGCGTTCATGCGGCGGGCCTGAAAATCTCCGCAGACAGAGCAAGAGCTGATTTCGCGGTAGGTATCCTGACCGGGCAGCCATACTTCGAGATCGTAAGTCTTACGGCTGCCGAAACCCATGTCGCCGGTGCAAAGAACAAGGGTGCGGTAGGGGATTTTCAGATCCTGAAGGATACCCTCGGCACAGCCGCGCATGCGTTCCAGCTCTGCTTCGCTATCCTCTGGCTTTGTCACGCTGACCATTTCGACTTTTTCGAATTGATGTTGGCGCAGCATGCCTGAGGTGTCGCGGCCTGCACTGCCGGCCTCTGACCGGAAGCATTGGGTGTGCGCGACGTAGCGGCGGGGGAGGTAGCTTTCGCTGAGGATTTCACCAGCTACGATGTTGGTTAGTGTGACCTCGGCCGTTGGGATGAGCCACCAGCCATTTGTTGTCTGGTAGCTGTCTTCGGCGAATTTCGGGAGCTGACCGGTGCCAGTCATAGCGTCGTCGCGGACCAGAACCGGGGTCCATGTTTCGGTCAGGCCGTTTTCGTCTACGTGTTTGTCCAGCATGAACTGGGCCAATGCGCGATGCAGGCGGATGAGGGCGCCTGAGAGGACGACAAAGCGGCTGCCGCTTAACTTGGCGGCGGTTTCGAAATCCATGAGACCCATGGCCTCGCCGATTTGGTAATGTTCTTTGGGCGCGTAGTCATATTCGCCGGGGGTGCCCCAGCGGCTGATTTCTACATTGTCGTTTTCATCGGCACCTTCGGGAACGTCATCCAGCGGGAGGTTGTCGATGCCCATGAGCATGTCGTTGAGGCGGGCATCTTCGGCCTTTGCCTCCTCATCCAACTTGGCGACTTCTTCCTTTTTCGCGCCCACCAAAGCGCGGAGGCGTTCGAACTCTGCCTCATCACCGCTGGCCTTGGCTTTTCCGACCTGTTTTGAGGCGGCGTTCCGTTCTGCCTGTGCGTCCTCAGATGCCGAGATTTTCGCGCGGCGTCCGGCGTCAATTGCCAGAATTTCATCAGCCAAAGGGGCCTTGCCGCGGCGTGCCAAAGCGGCGTCAAAAGCTGCGGGATTTTCGCGGATCAAACGGATGTCATGCATGGGGAAAGCCTGCCGGTTAGATTGAGGGGGTCTTATGCAACAGGCGGGCGAGTGGGGCAACTTTGGAATTTGGGGTGGGGGTGGATTTATTCGGGTGTTTTGAGGAGCGTAACGCGTGCGTGATTTCTTGTAAGTGTTTGATGTGTAAGGGAGTTGTGTTTTTTGTTAGTGCGAACTTAACCATTTTTTTGTTTAGGGGTTGGTAGGGAATGGGGTTTTGGGGCAGGTTTTTCCTGAGGATTGAGTGGCGTTTGGTGCTTGAATTACTAAGGCTTTGGCGGAGTGATTTGTGGTAAGGAAGATGAATGTCGAATTGGACTGACGCGGATAAGTATACACAACTGCAGTAGGTGCTGGTCCGATTCCAAACTGATCCACGAAGGTAATTGATGACTACATACATTCCAAACGACCAGAATATGCCGCTTTTAATGACAGATTATGCTTTCGAGCGAGAATACAATGTACCCATAAATGACATGTACAATTTCGTATATCACTTGTTTGCTGCTGGCTATCGCCCGTCAACGTTGCGGGATGACCTGGCCAATATGTATGTCCTTAAAATCTATATTCTTGACGTAGCTAACGGTGGGCATCGGGAGTTCGTTTTTGGTAGAGGCCATCCGTTTCTGAAGGGGCTTCAGGAGAAGCTGAAACGCGCGGCCTTGGCTGCGACAATGATCGGGTTGCCGGATTAGCAGAGGTCATTGAACGTTGTGCCGGTCTTTGTCGCAAACACCCTAAATTCGAAAACGCTGAAACGCTCGATGACCTACAGCATAGCGAATTGGATGTATTGGATGGGGCGTTCAAAGCGTTGATGTACTCGCCAAAGCAACGGAACGACCATTTTGCAAACTTACCATCAGGTCTATGCGATGGCTTGCATGAAATGGTCATTGAGGAACAGCATTATGATTTGTCCCGTTACTATCTGCATTGCGCGGAATGGATCGCCAATCATCCGCAACTCATCGTGCTTCCATCTGCAGAATGGAGCGAAAGGATTAAAGAAATTGTTGAAAAGTCACCTTGCGCGGCTTTCGAAATGCGCCGTCGTGATCTTGAGAAGATGGCAGATGAGATGCCTGAGCCTCATATGATCGCGCGTGCAAGTGCAATGGCGAAACTGACTACCCCTGATGGTATGGGTCGGTATTTCTTGCGTGTGCCACAGGTTACAGCTCGGGTAGGTCTGCCTCGCGGATATGATAAGCTTTACTTGGGTGAAACGACCGAAAAAGATCTGTATGTTGGCATAACCAAAACTCAAGTGATTGTTCACGCGGCCAAAACAAACTGGCTTAAAAAGGCTATTTATCAGCCCGTACTGGGATTACGACGCGCAGGATTAACAAGCGCTAAATTCGCCTTTACTGTGATGCTTGATATGCCGGAAAAGATACCTTGTGAGATTGTTGCTGACGCTGAAATCCGGCCGGAACACGCAACGCTTTTTCAAGAATTACACTTGCCGGAAGCCATTATCCGTTGGCGAGACGATGATGGGAATCTCGACTGTTTTAGAAATGGTAACTTATTGGAAATCGATGTGGATGTGGGGTGGCTTGTATGGCGATACCCAAACGCCAGCGGCACGGTCACGATTACTGCCAGCCGGGAATATGTTCAGTTCCATGACTCAGTTAAAAACCACACAATGCGGTACCCAGCGTCAGAATTGAATAAACTTCGCAAAGAACTGACTTCTGAAGATGTATAGCTTGAGCTTTATGTAGCTTAGAGACTGTCTAGCATGATCGGTATTTGGTTGCGTTTTCAATCTTGTGCGATGCGGGGGGAGACCGGCGATTCAATATTTGTTCAGTTCGACGTTATGTGAGGTGGCCGCAATCAAATGGAGGGCGAGTGGTGCAATGTGTGACACGCAAAGAAGCGCCTGGCTGGGCCGGGCGCTTTGTAACCTTGTAAGCGATATGTGGGTTATTGACGGTCGCTGCAATCAGTTAGAAGCGAGCATGCTGGAACCACAATAACGATAGCTGCTGGTGGTGCAATCATCGGCCAACGATGTGGCGATACGGGTTTCAACGGGTGACATCTGCCCCTCTAGGATTGAGGCGAAACGGGTAGAGGCGACGTTGCCATTGCGGCTGGCAACCTCTGCCCACATCCGGGCGGTTACTGCGTTTTCCTTAACGCCCTGACCGAGATAATACATGACTGATAGATTGCGCTGGGCCCGTACATCACCGGCCTTTGCGGCGGCCTGAAACCATGTGGAGGCGTTGCGATATTCGCCTTTCAGGTAGTGGCCAAGGCCACGATCAAAATCAGCAGGGTCGGAATCGGCGGCTTGAGCGCTGAATGATGCTGTTGCGGCGACCAAAGCAATTGCAGTGAAAGAGGCGACTTTGGCAGTGATGTTGTTGAAGATAGACATTTGGAAACTCCTGACACGCCCCACCCGAGGCAGTTTACTGACACACGACCCACAGACCCGGGCCCCGAAACGCCGCTGATTTGAACTTGCCTGCGGTCCGGCATTAATCTGTTGGAGATATGAATAAACAAATCACTCATCAAACCGCAAGAAAATAGAGGTTAAATATTCTGTATATTGAGTGTATAAATTGGGGAAGTATTGATGTGTGTTTTATTAATATTTGAAAATCGTAGGATTTGTTGTGTATTTTATGGTGGGCAATACGCGTCGCGCTGAGAATGCGTTTGCATTGAGGTTACCGGTGATGGTGAAAGCGCAGGGCGTTGTTGCGATGACAAAGGGGCGTCGTCATTGGATGCCGCCCATCCCATAGGTTTATTTATCCATTTCAGCGAGACGGTTGCAGGCCCAGCTTTCGTTCATATCGCAGGCTTGGGTATATAATGCGCGGGCTTTTGCTAGATCTCGGTCGACGCCAAGCGCTTGATCATACATATAGCCGAGGTTTGCGCAGCCCAGTGCGTTGCCACCGTCGCAGGATTTGGTCCAAAGTGTCACGGCTTGTTCTGGTTTTACTTTGTATAGTTTGAATGTGCCATCAAAATTGGTTCCTTAGAAATGTGCAGCTAACGTTTTCAATTCGTTGGGGTTGAGTGTGATGGCGCTAGGATGAAAAGGCCAGAAGTTTATGCACGGTGCGCGCAACGGGAATTTCGCTGTGTTGCGATACGCCAGATGAAGGCCTGTAAATGTGCTTTGTGGGCCGTTTTACCATGGAATCTTTGCTGATCGTTCGGGAAACCCTGCTGATCATTCTTTGCTGCTCAGCGCCTGTTGTGCGGGGCGGGGTGGCGTCTCAGGTGTTGGTTATCGGCGCAACGGGCGTTCGATGGTCGGGCCAAAACAATGTGGTGCCGACCTGATCAAGACCAAGGGAAGTTCCTATGTTTCGTAATCTGACTATTGCTGCTGTCATGCTAACCGGCGCTGTCGCGCTAAGCCCGGCAGCCTTTGCCGCTGATG
>JBMYPG010000145.1:0-8076 GCA_049600095.1 Pikeienuella sp.
GTGCGGTTCTGTAGAATTGTACCACCGAGGGCGTTTGCGCCGACTGCGATAACATTGCCACCCGGTTTCCATGCTGTGTAGGCACCGCGAACCAATATCCGTTCAGTAACGGTTTTGTATTTCGCAGCCGTTGTCACGATTTTGGTTTTTGCGGGCGAAACCAACACTTTTTCAGTGATGGTTTTATAGGTTGCAGGAATAACCTCTACGCGTTTAGTCGCTTCTTTAACAACCACACGTTCCTGAACCTTTTTGTAGGTCGCGGGCTGAACGACCAATTTGGCCGAAGCTTCGCGCTCAACTACTTTCTCTGAAATGGTTTTGAACTGTGCAGGCTGGGTGACGCGTGCATAACATTCGCCGGGTTTCGCATTATTTGGCCCACCAGACGGGGCCGTAGCGTAAGATGTTTGAGGGGTGCTGTCGCCTTCGCGGCGGGTCAGTGTCAGATAGGCGACTTGCGCCTCCAAATCGGCTGCTTTGGCATTTGCAGCGTTCAATTCCGACTGAAGCGAGCCACCCTGTGGAGCGCACGCGAAAAGCGCAAGTGCACAAACGCCTGTTAGTAGGACGGATTTCATAATGTATCCCCTGTCGCGCGAGATTGATTCTCGTTTATACCTCTGTCTCGCGTGATAGTATCGCCGGATACGCGACTGTACTACCGTTGATTTGAGTCATATCGACGCTGACCGGTGCAATAAGTGCGGTTAGCGTGGGGATTTGGCCGGATTCCTAGAACAAAAAGGCGTCAGCACTCAACTCATCTATTTCGACACCACGCAACAATACAGTCTGATTAAGGTCTGCGATTTCGATCAACGCGCCGGATGAGGCGGCTGTGATGGTCAGGTCTGCGGCGGTTAGGCCGTCGATTTCGAACTTTAGATTGTCCAAGTCAGTGTTGAAATCGGTAATCGTATCATTGCCGTGGCCCTTGCGAAAAACGAAGGTGTCGGCCTTGGCACCGCCGGATAATCGGTCATCTCCTGCGCCACCAATAAGGGTATCGGCACCTTGGCCGCCATGAAGAATATCACGTCCGTCGCCACCACTGAGCGTATCGTTGCCTGCGTTGCCGATCAGGCGGTCCTTGCCAGAGCCACCCGCGATGCGGTCGTCGCCTGCGCCGCCGTTTAGGAAATCTCTGCCGCCGCCGCCGGCGATATTGTCGTTGCCGTCATCGCCGTTGATACGGTCACGGCCAGCGCCGCCGCGCAGGAAATCGTCGCCGTCGCCGCCATTGATTTGGTCGCGACCTTTGCCACCGAACCCTTTTTGCGCTGCGGAGCGGCCTGTGAAGTTGATCAGGTCATTGCCTGAGCCGCCGAAGGCTGAGTTGGTGCCGCCTGATGTCGAAATCTGATCGTCGCCTGTGCCGCCATAAATGGTGGCTCCGCCCCGTTGGCCTGTGAGGTAATCATCGCCGCCATGGCCAAAGATGTCGCCTGATGCGGCAAGAGGGATGAGGCCGCCGTTGGGATCGAATACATCGACACCGTCAGAGCCGGTGAATACGAACCCCTCGGCAATTGCGGCGGCGCTGACTGACTGGCCGACCTCTGCGATCCAATTTGGTTGCGACCCGCCGCCGACGGCGCTGGCCCCGTTGGGGTGGAATACGGCGTCTACGGTCATGAATTCAGTGAATTCTACCTGGCCAATGACCTCGGTTTGGCCCGCGTTAACGCGAGAGAAGGTAAAGCCGCTGAACGCCAATTGTGTTTCATCGCCAGCGCGGGCACCGGGGGGAAGGGCGGCATCGCGGGCGAGGGTGGCTTCGACGTGGATGTTTGGGTTATCAAAACTTTCCTGCGTCGCCCAAGTGGTTTCCTGCCCAACCTGAAACAATTGGCCGGAGCGATTTTGTATTCCGGCAAAGAACACTTCGGGGGCTACGGCATCGCCTATCCCGTTTTCAAAGTGAAACCCTGCTGTGGATGCGGTGATTTGAATTGGCATGTTTGGCCCCGGTTGGTCGATGCGCTGTTGGGGGTTTATGCTGGGGAAAACCTTGTCGGTGGGTTAATCGCGTAGGGTTGTTTCTGTTGAGTTTGATGCAATGTTGAGCGATCTGGCTGAAGGGTAATTGGATGGATGGTTTGACGTTTCGGTTGGCTGTGTTGGCTGACCTTCCAGCGGCGGCTGCGGTGCATATTGAAAGCTGTCTGGATATTTATCGCGGATATACGACGCCTGAGTTCCATGCAGTGGGCCTGCCTGACAATTTGGCTGCGGTGTGGCGCGATGAGGTGCTAAGCAATGGTGATTTCATTGTATTGGCGGAACTGGAGGGCAGGGTTGTTGGCCTGTCTACTGTCCGGCCCACGCGATATGAGCAGCCCTATATTGACCATTTCCATATCTCGCCTGCTTGCAAGCGAATGGGGCTGGGGCGGCGGCTGATGCGCGCGACATTTACGGAGATGCAGCGCCGGGGGCTGTCAGCGCCGTTTTTGGATGTTGCCAAGGGCAATGATGATGCGCTGGCATTTTATCGGTCTATGGGCGGTGTTGTTGGTGATGAGGTGATGGGGGATTTGTTTGGGTTTCCGGTTCGCGCAATCATCATCCGGTGGAATTCGTTTTCTTAGGGGCCGGTTCAACCTGCCGGAACAGGGTTTTGGCCTGTTCCCTTGGGTGGCGGGCTTGTGGGCGCGACTGTTGGGCGGCGCGGCGGGGGGCTTCGTCAACCGGGGCGGCTGGGTTGATCAGTGGGGTGCCTAGTGCCAATGCGTCGAGCATATGGGAAAGATCCTCAATATGTTCGGCCACGAGATGCACAACCTGATTATCGCGCTGTATCCGCCCGGTGACGCGCAGCAGGCGCCCGGCGATGATTTGGCGGCGATAAGCCTCGTACACTTTGGCCCAGATGACGACGTTCACTACGCCGGTTTCATCCTCTAACGTCACAAAAATAACGCCCTTTGCCGTGCCAGGGCGCTGACGCACGAGCACGAGACCCGCAACCGTCACCCGCGCCTTTTCAGGGGGGCGGTTTAGCAGCTCTGCTGTGATGCAGGATGGAGGGCGGGGCCATGGGCGCATGAATGGAACATATAGAGAACATTTGCTGATTTCAAGATTGTCCCTAGACATGCAGGATACCGCGTAGAACTATCCCTCTGTCTCAATCCGTAAAGGGAAGCACGCCATGTCCGCAGTTCACGTCATCGCCATAATCACCACAAAACCGGGACAGCGTGAAGCTGTGCTGGAGATCTTCAACGCTAATGTTCCTGCTGTTTTGGCCGAGGATGGGTGCATTGCCTATGAGGCTACGATTGACACAGAAAACGCCGGACCAATGCAGACCAAATTTGGCCCCGATACCTTTGTGGTCGTGGAGAAATGGGAAAGCATGGCAGCACTAGGGGCGCATGCTGCTTCGGATCATATGAAGGCATATGGGGCCGCCACGCGGGATATGACGGCGGATCGGGTTATTCATATTCTGTCGGGGAGTTAGGTGAGGTGGGGAGTTTAGTTGGGTAAGGGTGTGTGTTGTTAATTGTTGCTGCGAATGGTTGGTTTGAGCCCGCTTTACCAAATGGATGCGGAGCAGCGAATGTTCGTTCCACTTGTTCATGCGTTCAGAAGTTGGGGCATTTTCACGTTCAAGGTAATTTGTTGCGCGCGAGGCAAATAGGTACAGTGACAAGAAGTCGACTATAAAGGAGGACGTCGCTATATCGGTGGGAAATGTTGCTACAAATGGCGACACAATCAGGGATTGCGCGAGGTTTCCATGGCCGAGATCGAAATCAAAGAGATTATTCGTCGTTTAGACGAACTAGAGAAAAGAGCCAGCAAGCCAGATAGCCGTGTGTTGATGCTATCCTTTGCCGCGACTGCAGTTGCCATCATCGCCTTAATGTTTTCATTTTATCAAAATTATCAAGATAGTCCGAAGTTAAATGTTCAGTTTGACGACACGATAGCGTGGTTTAGACCAAAAAAAGATTCCGATCCAAGGGCCGATTACTTCGTATCAGGTTTAATTGTTACGAACCATGGAACAGAGAGCATTTCAGTAGTGTCTGCTAATTTTCGCGTCATCCTTCCCAACACCAAGATCGAGGGCTTTCGCGCCGATATGCTAGTCTCAAAGGGGGAGTTTGTTGAGTTGCCATTCGTCGTCGGTGGCGGCGCTTCCATTAAATTTGGATCGTCATGGGGAATGTCCGGCTTGGGAGACGCGAAGAAGTATGGCTCATTTTGGAGACGCCTGCCGGGCGGTGCAGAGTACGAGTTAATACTAATTGATTCGTTTGGACAACAGTACGCGCACAGATACAATGCTACTAACGTAACGGTCATAACATTTGAAGAAGCGGACGAGTATCAACGAGCATTGGGTCGATAAATAAAGGTCACTACCTGCCAATCAAATGGCAGTAAATATTTCACGGGTAAGTCACCTCTAATTTGATCGCAGTGCTGCTAGGTTCTTCAGGCTATTTTCGCGCGTTCGCTGCGTTGAATGATAGTGGCAGCCCGACCCGCGCGCAATTGGTGTTCAGATTTCATACTTGGAAGCAGACGTTACTCTAATGACCAGATTGTCCGCACAGCGGTACTTGGAAAACTGTCGGCGGAGTGCTTAAATACTCACAAATGCTCTTTCGACCGCCTAAGTGTAATTGAAACCCAACCTCAACTCACCCCCGCTTTGCCAAATCCCATTTCTGATGGTTGGCCCGAATTACCTTGATCCGTTCTTCCGGCATCGGGTGGCTGCTTAGCCATGCTATGCCTCTGCCGCCGGGGGCGCGGGCTTCTAGTTTTTCGAACATGCTGATCTGTGGGTCTACGCCAATTCCGGCGGAGATCATGAGGGCGGAGGCGTATTCGTCGGCCTCGAACTCATTCTTGCGGCTGATCTTGGACATATATGCGCCGGTGATCATATTGGCGAGGTAGATGCCTACGAAGGGGATGAAGCGGTTTAGGACCATTGCCAAGGCCACATTTGCGGCAGAGCCACCGGTGATATCGCGCATGCGTTGCTTGGCATGGCCGCGGGCGACGTGGCCAAGTTCATGCGCTATGACTGACCCGATTTCTTGCGACGTGAATTCGCCACGCTGATAACGCTCAAACAATCCGGTGGTGATGAAAATGCGCCCATCTGGCACCGCCATGCCGTTCACAACGTCCTGTTTGTAAAGTCGGGCGGTGAGGTGGTCGATGCCAACTTGCCTGCCGATGCGGCGGATGACGGCCTCAAGCTCTGGATCATCAATCAGGTCGGAGTTTACCTCCAAATCCTTGTACATCGCCTGACGTGCAAAGATGGACCGGATGTAGGCGATTACACCGGCGACGATTATAGGGATCAGGATTACGCGAAGCATGGGCCTAATATGGACATGTGTTGAGTGAATTGAAACCACCTAGAAACATGTTGGCGGACCATCTTTGACCACTTGGAACTGAATGTATTTTCGAACCCAAGGATGCGGAAGAGAAGCGATCTCATTTGTCAGGTCTGTTGCGGTGATGTTGTCGAACCGCTGGCCATTTCGTGAATAGCTTACTATGGCATCGGGAGACTGATCTAGCTGGTGGAGGACTTGTTTCCAATGCATCAATAATTGGCGCTTGGCGGCACTTGAAAGCAGGTGGTCTCCACTTGCTTGATGGATATCAACTATATCATTTAGCGCTGCCGGAGCGCCGAACACTAAATGGTTGCTAACATCACCCTCTAACCGAATATTGGCAAACATGTTCATGGATTGGGCTGTGCGAATTCCGGCATAGGGTGTCAGGCAAGAGAAAAAGAATGCCGCGGCGACAAAACCGGATATCATCCTTCCACTCCTAGTAAGTTTTGAGGGCTGTTCCACTCCGCCGTTTAAGGCAATTGCGATCAACAACGGGCCGACCATAATCAATGCTGCAAGGGTTGCTGCCTGAAACATGCCGATGAGTGTAGCAAAACATGCCCCAACAACGACTATTGCAAACAGGATAGACCGAGGCGGATGCCCGCCTACAGTTAGTGACCAGCGAGCTAGCGGAGATGTCGTAATATTTTCTGCCAGTTTGGGGCTGAGAAATAGGGCGTGCAGCGAAATTGCCAGCATTGTGAAGGGGATAAACATAGAGAAATTCGTCGCAGAAAGAAGAAGGTGGAACCCTATTCCAACGACGATGGATATATGACGGAACCTGTTTGTTATAAGCCCGATTAGAAGTGCTGTCTCAACCATGTAAGTTCCCCAGATCGCCATTTGATCGATCACGGGGCCGCCTAGCCACGAAAGTGGCGGTGGCATTTTTGCCCATAGAGCTGGCCCGCAACTAATCTCCGGATCTAGAAATCCAGTGTTTATTTTGTGAAATACGCCAAAGACATACATCACCATCAATGCCAAGCCGCCTAGGAACGAAAAGTCCCGAAACATTTGCTCAAAGGTTTTTCCGCGTAGGAGGTGAACAAGGAAAATGATGGCGAAACCCAAAGCGACGATATTGCGAAGAAAAGTGTGGTTTGAGGTAAGCGGTGCCTGAACCCAACCGCTGATCAAAGACATTGCAAAAAGAGCCAGCAATGCGCGCATAGATGCGGGGCGAAGGGTTGTCACGGCGGCGACCGCACCCAGTGCAAAGAGGTCAAAGCTGGGTTCGTTCTGGTATCGGAAAAAATATGCAATGACGTGAAATAATGTAAACACGCCGAACAAAAACGCGAAAATCTGCCGTTTGGCGATGTCGCCATCGTTTTCGGGGGCCATGAATCTGCGCCCTAATGCCAGCAAGGTAATATTTCGGCCCGCCCGTAAAAACGGATAAGCGATGCGTGTGGCGATTTGTGATTTAAACAATGAGGCACTTAGGCGGTTTATCAATCCATTGTTGCTGGACATGATCGCGAGCGAATTGACGGCTTCTTGCCCGACGAATTGTTGCCCGCCAACCTCGACCACCATGCCCTGATCAACGTTGATGCCGGTTGTTGTAAAAAAATCCCGAGCTGCTGCGTTATGTCTTAGATTGATGAGTTCGACAGGGTGGTAGTTTTTCTTGAGGTTTTGTAACGCGGCGTAGCGACTGCAGAATGGGCAGTCACCGTCGTAGTAGATTTTGACTGAATTACCGGTTGTCATGGGGACTGGGGGGCTATTATCGCCCCAGTTCCTTCATCGCGCCTTCGATGCCTTGCAGGGTCATGCCGAACATGCGGCCGCCGAATAATTGCTGAATCATCTGGGTTGAATGGGTGTAATCCCACAACTGTTCACGCACCGGATTGATCCATACGGCGGAGTTCCAGTGATCAAGGGCGCGGCGGAGCCAGACTTCGCCGGCTTCCTTGTTCCAATGCTCAACGGCGCCGCCGGGTTGCACAACTTCGTATGGGGACATCGCTGCATCGCCGACGAATACGCATTTGTAGTCGGGACCATAGGTGCGGATAACCTCCCAAGTAGAGGTCTGCTGATCCCACCGGCGGCGGTTATCTTTCCACACGCCTTCGTAAAGGCAGTTGTGGAAATAGAAATGCTCCATGTGTTTGAATTCGGTTGAGGCGGCTGAGAAAAGCTCCTCCACCACTTTCACATGACCGTCCATTGAGCCGCCGTTGTCGAGGAACAACAGGACTTTGACCGCGTTCCGGCGTTCTGGACGGGTTTTTACATCGAGGTAGCCGTTTTCGGCGGTGGAACGGATGGTGTTGTCGAGGTCCAGTTCCTCATGCGCGCCATCACGAGCCCAACGGCGGAGGCGGCGCATGGCGACCTTGATGTTGCGGGTGCCGATTTCTACGCTGTCGTCGAGGTTCTTGTATTCGCGTTTATCCCAGACCTTTACCGCACGTTTATGGCGGCTTTCATGCTGGCCGATGCGGATGCCTTCGGGGTTGTAGCCATAGGCGCCAAAGGGGCTGGTGCCGGCGGTGCCGATCCACTTGGACCCACCTTGATGGCGTTTTTCCTGCTCTTCGAGGCGCTTTTTCAGCGTCTCCATCAGTTTGTCCCAACCGCCGAGCGCCTCGATCTGTTTCTTTTCTTCCTCGGTGAAATATTTGTCGGTGAGGACTTTCAGCCAGTCTTCCGGGATCTC
>JBMYPG010000146.1:0-8049 GCA_049600095.1 Pikeienuella sp.
GATTGGGAATGAAAAACCTGGGTGCGGTTTGTAATTTTGAGTATCCACAGCCAATTGATTCAAAGCCAGAATCTGTTGCGGCCGCAGAGCGCTATGATGGGTATTACGCTGGCGGGCCCAAGGCGGCTGGTTCGATTGAAAGTATCGTCCTGCGCCCGATTCCTGACTGGGGCACCGTGACAGCGGAATTGCTGTCGGGTGGCGTAAACTGGTCCTTCAACGTGCCGGATGATACGGCGAAGGATCTGGGCGGACTACCCATGGTGGATCATGTGACCGGGGTGTCCACGCGCGTCGCCTTCCTGGTGCTGGATGCCGCAGGTGTCAGCGATACTGAAGGTCCAATGACCAACAAGCTCGTGCGCCAGGCGCTCAACCATGCGGTAAACCGCGAAGAGATCGTTGAGTTTCTTGTCGGCGGTTCGGGCCGCGTTGTTCACTCGACCTGTAACGCTGGCATGTTCGGCTGCGATGTCGAGATCACGGAATACGACTATGACCCAGAACAGGCCAAGGCGCTGCTGGCTGAAGCGGGCTACCCCAACGGCTTTGAGTTCGACCTGACCGCCTATCGCGAGCGCCCCATCATGGAAGCCGTTGCCGCCGATCTCGCTGAAATCGGCGTGACCGCGAATGTCAACTTCGTGAAGCTGTCGGCGCTGTCCAAATCCCGTGCCGAAGGTCAGCTTGAGGCCTTCCAGAACGCCTGGGGCTTCTATGGGACGCCTGATCTGGGCGCGATTTCCAACTACTATGTCGAAGGGTCCAACCGGAACCTGCACCACGATGCAGAGGTTCAAGGCTGGTTCAAGGCTGCACTGGAAACCGTCGATCAGGAAAAGCGCGCGGAGCTTTATGCGAATGCCCTGAAGAAGGTCGCCGATGAGGCTTACCTGCTTCCGATCTTCCAGTATTCGCAAAACTACGTGAAGAGCGTGGATGTGGACTTTGAGGCACCGGCCGATGGCCTGCCCCGGCTCAACGAGATGAGCTGGAAGTAACCGCGCCTTGCGGACGGGCGTTCCTCCCGTGCCCGTCCGTCATCCCCTCATTTTTCTAGGACAACCGCCATGCTTAGATTCATCCTAAAACGCCTCGCTCTTGGCCTTGCGGTCGCCCTTACCGTATCGCTTGCGACCTTCCTGATGCTGAACCTAGCCGCCGACCCGGCGGCGATGGTGGCCGGTGAAGACGCGACTCAAGAGGCCATCGAGCAAATCCGCGTACAATACGGCTTTGACCGCCCGCTCTATATCCGCTTCTTCGAATGGTTTGGCAGCATTCTCGTCGGTGACTTCGGTGATAGTTATTACTGGAAAAAGCCGGTATTCGAGTTGTTGATCGAACGGGCCCCGGTTACCATTACCCTCGCCCTTGGGGCGCTCAGCGTCACTGTTCTGGTAGGCCTTCCGCTGGGTGTTCTAGCCGCGCTGAAACCAAATGGCTGGCTTGATCGCTTTGCCTTGAGTTTCGGCACCGCCGCTCAGGCCGTTCCGAATTTCTGGCTCGGGCTGATCCTGATAATCCTTTTGGGGGTGGTATTCCCGATCTTCCCGGTGTCGGGCGATTCAACCTGGAAGCACTTCATCCTGCCCTGTTTTGTCCTTGGCACCAGCGCCGTTCCGCAGGTGTTGCGGCTTACTCGTACTGGAATGATCGAGGTTCTTGGTTCGGACTATATCCGCACGGCTCGCGCCAAGGGATTCCGCCCGCACCAGATCCTGTTCCGCCATGCGCTGCGCAATGCGCTTCTACCCGTTGTGAGCGTTCTAGCCATCCAATTGGGTTACAAACTGGGCGGCTCGGTCATCACTGAAACGGTCTTTGCTCTCAATGGGCTCGGGCGTTTGGCTTACGAGTCGATCCTCGGAGCCGATATCCCGACCGTGCAGATGCTCGTCTTCTTTTTCGCCCTTGTATTCATCGTCCTGACCGTTCTGGGCGACATCCTGAACGCGTGGCTCGATCCGCGCATGCGTGTGGAGTGAGACCTATGACAACGACAGCAAACGCCGTAGCCGCAATGGCTGACGAAATTATCGACCTAACCCCAAAAGAGCGGATGATCCGCAAGGCAAAAAGCCACTTTGGCTTCAAGTTCGGCGCATTCATCGTGATCTCTTTCGCATTGATCGCGATCTTCGCTCCGCTTTTTGCACCGCATGATCCCTATCTTCAGGACCTTGCTAAACGTTTGGTGCCGCCCGTGTGGCAAGAGGGCGGATCCTGGGAGCATATCCTGGGCACCGACGCGCTTGGCCGCGATTACCTAAGCCGCCTGATTTACGGTGCACGCATTTCCATGGGAGTAGGCTTCGGCGCTGCAACACTGGGATGTCTGATTGGCGTCACCATCGGTCTCAGTGCGGGCTATCTGGGCGGGCGCGTCGATCAGGCCGCCTCCTTTTTGCTGACCTGCCAACTGGCGCTACCGTCTCTCTTGCTGGCCATGGCGCTTGTGTTCTTTGTCGGCTCTTCGGTCACGACCCTCGTGATCGTGCTCGGTGTGCTGCATTGGCAATACTACATGGTGGTCACGCGGACGCTGACCCGGCAGATCAGATCGCTGGAGTATGTCGCGGCGGCGCGCTCGATCGGCAGCACCGACCGGCAGATCCTGTTCTACGAAATCCTGCCGAACCTCTTCAACCAGATCATCGTTGTGTTCTCGTTGGAAATGGCCGTCGTCATCATCCACGAAGCGTCGCTGTCGTTCCTCGGTGTGGGTGTGCAGCCCCCGACCGCCTCCTGGGGTCTGATGATCGCTGAGGGCAAGACCATGATGTATTTCAAACCCTACCTCGTCGTGATCCCCGGTGCCGCGCTGTTCTTGTTGGTGCTGGCTGTGAACCTGCTGGGCGATGGCATTCGCGACATCACCGCACCTGAAAGCCGCAACTGATGCCGCGGGAGGAGATAGACATGCAACCCTTACTTGAAGTTCAAGACCTGTCGGTGACCCTGAAACTGGCCGAAGGTGAAATGACCGCCGTGCGCAATGTTTCTTTCACGGTGAACCGGGGGGAAACGCTTGGCATCGTCGGTGAATCCGGCTCGGGCAAATCGGTTTCCTCCATGGCAATCATGGGGCTACTGCCAAAGGGCACACGCACCGAAGCTGCGTGCTTGAGGCTTGATGACACGGATCTTTTGACCGCGACCGAGGACCAGATGTCCAAACTGCGCGGCAACAAGATCGCGATGATCTTTCAGGAGCCGATGACGTCGCTCAACCCAGTCTACACAATCGGGCGGCAGATGACCGAGTTGATGCAGCATCACAAGAACGTGTCCAAGGCCCAGGCCCGCGCCCGTGCGATTGAGCTTCTTGAAAAGGTCGGGATCACCGCCGCCGCCAGCCGCTTGTCGCAATATCCGCACCAGTTGTCCGGCGGGCTACGCCAGCGGGTGATGATCGCGATGATGCTGATGAACGATCCGGACCTGATCATCGCCGATGAACCCACCACCGCTTTGGACGTGACCATTCAGGCCCAAATCCTGAACCTGCTCAAGGACCTGCAAAAAGAGTTGAACATAGCGCTCATCATCATCTCGCATGACATGGGGGTTGTGGCCCGCGTATCCGACAAGATTGCGGTGATGTATGCCGGTCAGGTGATCGAAACCGGGACGGTGGCGAATGTGCTGCAAAATCCCGTTCATCCCTATACCCAAGGCTTACTGGAGAGCATTCCGATCCCCGGCCAGATCGAACCGGGCGGCGAACTGGGATCTATCCCCGGTCTGGTTCCATCACTGAAAACACGGTTCAAGGGCTGTCGCTTTGCCAATCGCTGCACTCGTGTTCAGGACGCCTGCATAGAAGAGAGTGTTGCTTTGCGTGACGCACCAACGGGTCAGGCCTATCGCTGCGTTCTGCCGTTTGAGGACCTGATGACCTCTGCCGCGGCAGAGAACCATGAGGCGGCAGGCTCAGGACATGTCTATGGCTCCAGAATTGACATGGAGGCAACGCCTCTGTTGTCTGCCGATGCCGCTGAATGTGTGTTTCAGGTCAGCCAGGGCATGTTCTCTGCGCCCAAACCGCTAAAAGCTGTCGACAACCTGTCCTTGGACCTTCGCAAAGGTGAAGTTGTGGCCGTCGTCGGCGAATCTGGCTGCGGTAAGTCCACTCTGGCGCGCATGCTTTTGGGGCTTCAAGACCCCACCAATGGCAAGGTCACGTTGGATGGGCGTGACATTTCGGCCATGTCAAATGCCGAGCGGTCGCGAAAGGTACAGTCGATCTTTCAGGACCCGTATTCGTCGCTCAACCCCCGCCGAACGATTGGCGAGATCATCCGCCGTCCGATGGCGTTGCACGGTATGGGCAGCGCAAGCGAGCAGCAAAAAGTGGTCGAAGAGATCATGGAGCGCGTCGGCCTGCCGCGGAGCTTTTATCACAACTATCCCAACCAGCTTTCTGGCGGGCAACGTCAGCGTGTCGCCATTGCGCGTGCACTGGTCCTGAAACCCGAGATTGTCGTCTGCGACGAACCGACCTCGGCGCTGGATGTCTCGGTTCAGGCCCAAATCTTGAACCTGCTGCTGGAACTGCGCCGGGAGATGCGGCTCACCTATCTGCTCATCACACATGACATGGCGGTGGTCGAACACATAGCAACCCGTGTGATCGTCATGTATCTGGGCCGGGTGGTCGAGATCGCCGACGCGCGCTCGATCTTCAAATCCCCCAAACACCCTTACACCAAGGCGCTGCTCAAGTCCGTGTTGACCCCCGACCCCGGTGCCGGTGTACCGAGCATTGAGCTAGGCTCCTCCTATCCCAACCCAATCAACCCGCCCAGCGGCTGCACGTTCCACCCCAGGTGCGAGTTTGCGGAGGAGATCTGCAAAGCCAAAGCGCCTCTGCTTGAACATCTCACCGGCCAGCAAAGCTGTGCCTGTCACATGGTGGCGAGGGAAGTGGTATGAACAACATGTCTGCACCACGCGCCCACCACGCCGTCGACCCCGTCGAATTGACAGCCGACCTTGTGCGCTGCCAAACCGTGACCCCCGAGGAAGGGGGCGCGCTTGAGCTGCTAAGCGCATTGCTGAGCGAGCATGGGTTTCAGTGTCAGCGCATTGATCGCAACGGTATTCCCAATCTTTATGCGGTATGGGGGGAGGGCCGAAATGGCCGCACGTTCGGGTTTAACGGTCATACCGATGTCGTTCCGATAGGCGATCCAAAAGACTGGACCGTCGATCCTTTTGGAGCAGAGATCCGTGACGGCATTCTTTTCGGGCGCGGCTCAACGGACATGAAATCTGGCGTTGCGGCCTTTGCCGCGGCCGCCATCGAGTTCGTCAACGAGACGCCACCTGATGGCCGCGTTATCATCGCGATCACAGGTGCCGAAGAAACCGGCTCGCCCGATGGGACACGTGCCATTGTCCATTGGATGGAGGCCAATGATGTGCGGGCCGACCACTTTATCGTGGGCGAACCGACGAGCCTTAAGTCCATCGGGGACGCAATAAAGATCGGTCGCCGGGGCACGATCACGGTCTTTCTGACCGTGACTGGCGTGCAAGGCCATTCGGGATATCCGGAAAAGGCGAACAACCCGCTTCCTGCACTGGTCGATCTTTTGCAAGGCTTCGGGGAAACGGCCATGGACGAAGGAACGGAGTACTTCGCGCCTTCGACTCTCGCGATCACGACGATTGATACGGGCAATCCTGCGCGCAATGTCATCCCTGCCACGTGCAAGGCGACCTTGAGCATCCGGTTCAACGACAAATGGACCTCTGGGAAAGTCCTTGACTGGGTGTCCACGCATACGCGCGCCGCCGAGGAAAAGTTCGGTGTCACGATCAGTACCGATCACCACCTGTCGGGAGAGTGTTTTTTCACACCGCCCGGAGCTCTTTCAAAGCTGGTTCAAGATGCTGTCGAACAGGAAACGGGACAAAGACCACAGATGACGACACTAGGCGGCAGTTCCGATGCCCGCCACCTCTTCACGCACTGCCCGGTAGTCGAGGTTGGTTTGACCGGCGAGTCCTTGCACCAGGTGGATGAGCACGTCTCCGTGGCCGAAATCAACGCGCTCAAGACCGTCTATGGCAGAATCTTGCGGGACTACTTCGGGTCGGAGGGTGATTTATGACCACTCTGACCCTGACGGGTGACAGCATCCTGCAACGGCGGCTTCTCAGCAAGTCAGACCCGGTCATCAAACCTCTCTTTGATCTGATCCGTGGATGCGATGCGGGGTTCACCAACCTGGAAGTCCTGCCGAACGACTATCGCGGCGATCCCGCCTTTGACAGCGGCGGGTCGCATTTCGGCTCGTCGTCGTGGGTGCTGGATGATCTGGCCGAGGCCGGGTTTGGCATGTTTTCCACGGCGACAAACCACACGCTCGACTACTCCATCTCTGGGCTTGAATATGCGTTGGAGCAACTCGACAAACGTGGCCTTTGCCACGCCGGGGCTGGACGACACCTTGAGGAGGCTCGACGCGCTGCTTACCTTACGACGCCCAATGCGACGATCGGCATGGTCGCCTGTGGGTCCACTTTTACGAAGGGGCAGGAAGCCGCGCGCCAGACGGCAGCCATGCAGGGGCGACCCGGCCTGAACCCGCTTTGGCCCGACAGCACATATGAGGTAACGGCAGAGCAAATGGCCGTCGTGAAAGAGATGGCCGAGGGGCTGGGCCTGGAAAAGTTTCGCCAGCTCCGCATTGGCACAGGGTTTGCCTTCGAAGCCCCAGAGGGCATTTTTCCCTTCAATGGCATGAACTTCCGCGTAGGCGAGCAAACCCGCCATGTGCGCCATCCGAACCCCAAAGACCTGGCCGCGATCATCCGCTGGGTCGAAGAGGCTAAACTGGCCTCTGACATCGCGCTGGTCAGCATCCACGCCCATGAACATGCCAATGAAAAGGACCAACCGGCGGATTTCATCGTCGAGTTCGCCCACGCGGTGATCGACGCGGGTGCCGATCTGGTCGTCGGCCATGGGCCGCACCTGCTGCGCGGCATGGAAATCTACAAGGGCAAACCGATTTTCTACAGTCTCGGCAATTTCATCGGTCAGAACGAAATGGTCCGGCAGCTGCCCGGCGAATCCTATGATCGCTTCCGTGTCGATGACCAACTGACACCGACGCAGCTCTACAAGCAGCGCACACTAGATGACCAGAAAGGCTTCCCTTCCGACGAACGCTATTGGCAGACTGTGGTCCCGATATGCCGCTTCGAGAATGACAAACTTGTCGATGTCGAAATCCATCCCGTTTCCCTCGGTCTGGGTGAACAGCGTCACCGCAGGGGGCGTCCACGTTTGGCACAGGGTGCCGAGGCTGAATCAATTCTCAACCTATTTTCCTCGCTGTCGAACCAATTTGGATCAACGCTCGAAGTCAGTGACAACTGCGCCAAAGCTGTTCTCTGAGGGTGCGCGATCCATGCGAAACATCGCGCATCTAAGTTTTGGTGCGATATCCACTATGATTGCGCAAGAGCTTTGTGAAGTTCGCACACCAACCTGTGTTTGAGCACAAACGTGGACGAGGCTTCAAAGCAATGGCTTCAGTCTAACCTGTTGGCCTACGCACCATTCATTGCATATCAGTCCCTGCTATTTGCCTCGTGATGAGTTCTCTGGATAGTCTTGGCCGTTGTGAACAAGCGGACCTTGGTGCACCGCGCGGCATCAGTCAAAAGGGGCTCTTGTTCCTGTTTCGCTGCATTGTGCACGAAGGTCCGGTTTCAGTTTTGGGTGAGTTAATTACGCCATTGCTGACTACCGCGCGAGGCTAGGCCAGCCTGTTTGCCCTAAAGGTCGAATGCAGATGGCCCTTGAACCACTTGCTCCGTCCACAGAAGACAACTACGCTTCAAAACAGCCGGAGGATTGGTCCACTGGCTTTTGGTTTCAAGTCCAGTTTCAACAACAAATGGAGGATTATCGCTATGGATAATCGGTTCGCTTACATGCGCAAATACCTTGGGTTTTCCCAAAAGGATGCATCCAACATTTTTTCCACTCGGCTCGATACGATCAAGAAATGGGACAGCGGCAAACTG
>JBMYPG010000147.1:0-8036 GCA_049600095.1 Pikeienuella sp.
GCACACGATCAAGGAAAGCCTCACAGGTGGAGCATAAGCTTTTTTTACGACAGTCGGCCACCACGACAGGCCTTCATCGCCGGTTGCGTAACTGGTTAGCGAGCGTCACCAAATGTAATTTTTCTTGGTGCCTTAGAATGTTGCGGCGCTGAAGAAGGTAAGCTCAACTACCACATCTGCGAACAAGAGAGTCAGACCTTAACGCCAACTTGCGGGTAAGTACCGTGTTGTCCGCTGAACGCGGGGTATCTGCAACGTCCGCTTTGTTCGCTGAGCGGCCTTTGTTCCAACTAAGTTATACGCCTGCAAACCCAAAACAGTTTCTTTCCCCTTAACCAAAACCTATCTACATTTAGGGGAACGCTTTACCGCACACCCCGCTTCACCTGCTGTTCCCGCCAAATAACAAACACGCCGGACCCGACGATCAGCGCTGCGCCGATGAGGACCAATGCTCCGGGGCGTTCGTTGAATACGGCTACGCTTAGCAGCAAAATGAAGATCATGCGGGAGTAGCGGAAAGGCATGACTGCTGAGATCTCTCCGATCCTGACGGAGGATGTTAGCATCATGTAGCCGATTGCCCCCAGGCCGGTCATGGCGATGATGTATAGCCAGTTGGTGTTAGTGGGGATCAGGGGTTCTCCGTTCGCCAGTACCCAGATGATGGTAATGGGCAGTATTGCGATCATGGTGAACAGGGTTAGGCTGGTTGTTGGCATATCTGGTGGGGTGAGCCGGGTTAGGAGGTCGCGTACTGACGAAGCGGTCACGGCCATGACTGACCATAGGACGGCGTAATTGAAATCCCCTGCACCCGGTTGCAGGACCAGCAGGACACCTAGGAAACCGCCTGCGATGGATGTCCAGCGCCGCCAGCTTACTTTCTCACCCAGAAATAGCACCGCGCCGACCGCGACCAAGATGGGGGATGCCTGTGAGATTGCGCCTACGGTTGAGAGGGGGGCATGGGACAGGGCCATGATGATGCCGCCCATCGTCAGAACCTCCGCCAAGTATCGGTAAATCATGACGGGGGCGAGCGCCCTACGGTCCCAATATTTGCCCCGTTGTACCTTAATCAGCGCGGCGTAGACGATGATTGCACCGATGACGAGGTAAAAGCCGATTTGACCAGGGGACAGAAACGACGAGGACATTTTGATGAAGGTGTCAGCGGTCGCCAGACAAGCCATTGCAAGCGTCATCAGGAGGATGCCCTTGGCATTGGCGCTTTTGATCAGGTTCATTATGGCGTTTCCAGTTAACATTGAATCAGAACTCACCCCAAGAGTCGGCGAATTCTGATGCTTTCGTGGCTCAAGGAAAACTGGAAAAGCTCTAGGTTTCCGATGTGGAGATGACGAGCAAGTAAAACACTTGCTCGCTCAATGTTTACATCACTACCTGATTGTGGGGCTTGCGCAAAGCCGTGTCGTGTTGAAGCCGAAATTGATTGCGCAGCAGAGGTTAAACCGTACCGCGTGGAGGGCGATCATTTTCTTTGGTGAAAATCATGCCGCCCAGTAGTTCAGGTAATGCGGGGCGCGCTGCGGGGCCATTGGATATAGCGACCAACAAAAGGCTGCCATCGGGGCGGATGACATAGGTGCCGGGTTCAGCAAACCGCCGGTCAGTTTCATTTGGTGACAATGGGTCGGTCACATAGAGGCCGAGGGTGGTCATTTGGTCTTCGCTAAGGTCATAGCCAAGATCGAAGTTCCAGCCGAATTCGGCCTGATCTGCCTTGGCCTTTTCCAATGGATCAGCAGAGACCACTGCAATATCAAAGCCTGCATCGTGCCAGTCTGCGCGCATATCATTCAGAATATTGAGGTAGCTTTTGCATTTCGGGCAATGTTTGCCGCGGTACACAATGAAAAGGGTCCAGTTTTCACGGGTTCCACCGATAGTGATGTTCCCACCGGAGACTGCGGGAAATGACATGGGTTGAATGATGCTTCCGGGTACTGGTTTTGGCGTTGGCATGTGGTGGCCTTTTGTAATGGTAAAATTGCGGCTGAGATGTAGGTGCCGTGTTGATCATGTGGCTATTCGACGATGGCAATCACCTCAATTTCGATCACCATCTGGTCATAGACCAGTTCAGCCACCGGGACGCCGGTTGTGGCGGGGCCGGGGGCTGTATAGCTGGCCGATCGGATCAGCAGGTTTTCGTGCAGCGCTTCGGCAGAGGCGGAGCCCTGGTAGAAGGTTGTTACCTTAACCACATCGTCCAGCGTCGCCCCGAATTCGGCCAGCACACTGGCGATATTGTCCATGGCGATGCGGGTTTGGGCGACCATATCGTCGGGGTGCAGCACCTCTGCCTGTTCGTTCAGGGCGACCTGACCGCCGAGGTGGATGACATTGCCGACCTTGTTGCCGTGCTTGTAGGGCAGGGGCGTTGTCCAGTCCCAATGCCCCTTTGGCCATGAATATTCGCGATTGAGGGGGGCTGTGCCCTCGCGGGCCTTAACGGCTGTGGCGCAGATTTTGGTCATCAGGTCATCATGGGGGAAGGACGGCAGGGGGATGCCGGTTGCGGCGGGGCCGGGGTTGGCGAAGCTGTTGGCGCGGATCGTTGCCGCCTCTGCCCAGCTTTCGACCGAGCCGTCGCCGACGTAGAATGTGCTGACCTTTACAATGTCGCTGGTGTCTGCGCCGACGGTCTGCATCACGCGGCTGAGGCGTTGCATCGTCAGCGCAGATTGCGCGGGCAGGTCACCGGGATAGGCGACGGTGCCGTCAGCGTTGCGGGCCGAGATGTCGCTGGCAAAGATCATGCCGCCGGCGCGCAGCACATGACTGAAGGTTTTTGGGAGTGCGGGCATGTCGTCGAGCCAGTGGCGTTCGCGGGGGATGTGATCGCCGTTTGGCGCGCGCATGGCGACGCCCTCAATCTCTACCCGCATGCCGGGGTAGCACAGTTCGGGGTTATTGATCAGGCTAATCACCGGCCTTGTATCGTGGCCGATGATGTCTGCGAGTTGGGTCAGCAGGGCGGCTTCGTCATCGGCGTCGCCCGTATAATAAACCACCAGTTTCACGAGGTCAGACAGGCTGACGTCGAGGTCGGCCATTAACTCAGCCATATATTGCATTGAGTTAGCGGTTTGGGAGTGGAGGTCGCCGATGTTTCGGACCACACCCTCTGGCGTCAGATCGACCTGCCCGCCGGTAAAGATCAGGTCGCCCGCGCGCACCGCGTGGTGGTGGGTGAGTTGTACCGGCCAGTTCCAGTGACCATTGGGAAAGCTGTAGCGGCGGTTGGGCATGGCGGCGGTCCTATTCTGTGGTGTGGGCCGCTATGGCTCCGTCGTGTAATCCTTTGGCAGATTTGGCGGCAAGGGGGACCGTTTCAGGACGGAGCTGTGAATGCAAGCGCCATTGGGGATGTGGCGTTTTTCGGCGAAAGGAATGATCAGGCCAAAGAGCGAGGGGCGCTGCGAGTTTTTTGGTTTGAAGCGGGGTAGGAATTCTAGCGCCCACCAACCGCCCTTGAGGGATTTATGGGCATTGGCGTTAGGGTCCATCTTCTCATAATCTTCGTGTTGGCCCAGAACCAGTTTATCCACGGAGGTCTGACGATAATTTAGGCCGTGGGATTTGGTTTCTTCGATCATCCAGTGAAGGGGGATTTTGGCAAGGCCTGCTTCTTCCTCTGGGTATCCACCGCCGACATCGCCGTGGACGCCCGAGAACCAAACCTCTTTTGCCTCTTGTGGTTTGGGGGCGTCGTCGTTGAAGCGTTTGGCGTGATAAGTCTGCCCTAATGGCCAACGTTTTGGGCGGAACATGGTTCGCAGTTCGGCCACTGCCAGCGCCTGCCGAACGGATTCAACCGATGCGTTGTTGTTGGTGAAGGCGTGTTTGCGTAGTCGTATGCCGAAACCACTGCTTTCGATGACTGAGGCGACAGTATCAAACAGGCCAAGCAGGCGGATAGGGGGGCGGTCGGGGTCCAGCATCCGCTCATGCATGCGGATTTCTGCGAAAGCGTGATCAGGTTCTTCTTCGCCGATGCGTTTATAGGCGCGATAGACGTAATCGAGCAGGTTCAGGTTGCGCACGTCCATCAAGCCAAAGGCATGGATAAAGCCTGCCAGAACGCGTGCGGAATAGGCACCGCGCGAGAAACCAAAGATGTAGATTTTGTCGCGCTCACCCTCTGGCCCGCGGTTGTAGTTTTGGACGAGGAAGCGATATGCCTCTTTCACATTTGCGTCGATGCCAAAGCCGGTGGCCATGCCCCAAACCTCTGACACCTTACGGCTGATGCTGGACCAGGTGCCTTGCGTTGCGAAAGTGCCGACGCCGGGGTCGTAGTAGACCAATTGATCGTCTGATTTATCCAGCGCGCCGTAGAGGCGGAGGATGTTTGAGCGGTTTTTGCTTATTTCGTTTGACGTGCCATCAAGCAGGATCACGATATTCTTTGGCATATTGGCCCCCCGTATGCGGCCATTGGCATTCTGTTGATGCCTTTGCCGCTGTTAGGGGACCGTAGCAGGGGATTTTAGATTGCCATAGGTGCGATGTTCACAGTTTGCGCCAACCGATTGCCGCAAAGCCGGTCGCGATGAGGCAGGTTGCCGTGCGGATGTGGTTCCATAGAGTCCAGTCCGTCGTGTATTCGGCCCATTGTTGCGGTGTTGCCAAGGCTGGTTCGGTTAGGGCCAGTACGTTGTTCATCGGGACATTGATGGCAGCTGTTGGGGCTAGTGTTGTGGCCAAATAGGTGATGGCTGCGAGTGCTAACCAAACTGCCGCTGCCTTGTTCTTGGTCCTTAGTGCCAAGATTGCGGCGATGATCGCGATGATGGGTGTCACGAAGAACGTAACGAAAAAGACCGGGTTGCGGACGGCGATGTTGATGTTCTGCATCGCCTCAACCGCGACCCAAGGGGTGGTGCGATCAAGGCCGGGCATGACTGTTACGGAAAAAGCGTGGAAAAAACCGGTCATTGTGCCAAATAACATCAGCGCCGTGAAGGTGGCGATGGAAATCGCGGCGCGGGTCATATGGTTAATGCGGGTCATATGGTTAATCATGTAGCTGCTCGTTTCTGGCTGAGGTTTGCAACCAATGGTGCCAGAGTGACCCAGAGGATGCAGATGATTGCGCCTTGAGCGGTCAGAACCGCTGGCCAAATCTCAGGAAATGCTGCGTCGAAGTATTTTTGCGGACCGTAAGAGAGCGTGGCCATGATGGCGGCCAATGCTGATAGCGCGCGACCGCCGCCCTGTGTAACCGACCATGCAGCGGCGCAGCAGATCGCAACAGCAGCGCCGAGCCATGGGCCAAGTGCGAATAAGGCAATCCGTAGTGGCGGATGTGGTGCGGTTTCGGTGAATAGCGCACCAATCATGATTATTTGCAAAACGGCGAGGATAATCAGGGCCGTTACCAGGTTTGATGAGCGTGACATTTTGGTCTCCTTTTGGTGTACAAAAGTGTACGATTGATGTGTGTGTACAAATATGTACGGTAACGGTCAAGAGATTCGATTTCGGGATTTGGGGGCTATATGGCTGATGAGGTGCAAGCAGAGCGTAGGGCGCGGATTGAGGCGGCAGCTTATGAGTTGCTGATTGAGAAGGGGTACAAGTCCACCTCTATGCTGGCCGTGGCGCGGCGGGCGAAGGCCTCAAATGAAACGATGTATCGTTGGTATGGGGACAAGGTTGGGTTGTTTCGGTCTTTGGTGGCGGTGAATGCAGATCGGGTTTCTCAGGCATTGTCAGCCATCGAAGACGGGCCACCGTTGGACCGATTGCGCGCGTTGGGGCCGGTTCTGTTGGCGATGGTGCTGAGCGAGCGTGCCGTTGCGCTGAACCGGGCTGCGGCGGCAGATATGGCAGTGGATGGGTCGCTGGGTGCTGCCATTGCAGAGATGGGCCGGGATGTTGTCGCGCCGCAGATCGTTCAGATTATCTTACAGGCGCAGGCCGCTGGCGCGTTACGTAAGGGGCACCCGCGAGATGTCGCGGAGGATTTTATTGCCCTGCTGGTTGGAGATCAGCAAATCAGGCGGGTGATAGGCGCGTTGCCGGAGCTGAGTGAGGCAGATGTGGTGGTAAGGGCAGATCGGGCGTTTGATAACTTTCTGTCATTATGGGAGGGTTAGCGCCGCACAAGGAAATGTTAACTGCACCCCCAAAAGTTTTAGCGTCACAAATCCGGCAAAACGGGTTAGTAATGCCCCAAATTACATATGGAGCTGGTAATGCAGACGATTGATAGCATTGAAGAGTTAGAGGCGCTGTATGATGCGGCGGTTCCAGCATCATTGACCAAAGTTACCTCTAAGATGACGCCGCTTTACCGGCGCTGGATTGACGAGTCTAAGTTTGTCGTGCTGTCAACCGTTGGGCCAGAAGGTGCGGATGTTAGCCCGCGCGGTGATGATGGCCCGGTTGTTGAGATTTTGGATGACAGGACCATTCTGCTGCCTGATTGGCGTGGGAATAACCGGATCGATTCACTGCGCAATATTGTTCGCGATGGGCGCACGAGCCTGATGTTTATGGTGCCGGGGTGCAATAATGTCGTGCGGGTGATTGGTCGGGCCGTTTTGACCAGTGACGAAAGCATGACGCAGCGTTTCAATAAAAAAGGCATGAACCCGAAAACCGTTATCGTACTGACCATCGAGGAAATGTATTTTCAGTGTGCGAAGGCGTTGATGCGCTCCAAGCTTTGGTCCGGCGAAGATGAGAGTGCGAACATACCGTCTGCCGGAGAGTTTATTAAGGAAATGCAGGTCGGGTTTGATGCCGAAGCCTATGACAGTGACTATCCAGAATACGCAAAGTCTCGCATGTGGTAATGTGTTGAGCCCGCGGAATTAATTTCGGCTCTGCCTCTACTTTCTATCAACCCGCACTATCTTTTACCAAAGCAGTAAATTCCTTTAGTAAGCGGAGATAAAGGCATGAGCCAGTCGGTATTGGCGGCGGTAGATTTAGACCATGATGTTGTGAGCGCGGAAATTTTACGCCGCGCAGCAAGCATTGCAGAACAAGATGATGCCCAGTTGAGTGTTATTACGGTCGTGCCGGAATTGGGACCGAGTTATGCCACGACGTTCTTCGAGAATGATGATCAGAGAAAACCGTTAGAGGCTGCGCAGGCTGGGTTGCACAAATTAGTTGACCGAATTCTGCCAGACCATGGGCCGATGCATCACGTTGTGGGCAGCGGGTCCATTTATGAAAAGGTTTTGGAGGCGGCAGGGGCTGTTGATGCGGACCTGATTGTTATTGGTGCGGCGAAACCCGGTGCTGCGGTGTTTTTGCTGGGTCCGAATGCCGAGCGCGTGGCGCGGCATTTTGCTGGGTCTGTGTTGATTGTACGCTGATGCCTAGTGGATTCCCTCGCTTGCTTGGCAAATACGGGCATTTGATTAGTGATCATTGACAGGTTGTTGCCGATCTCGCTGGTCAGCGGAGATTTCCGCGCTAAGCGTTTCGACTTAATAATGAATCACCTAACGCTGCCTGAAATCAAAGATTTCAACGCGTTAGGTGATGTGACATGTTTCAATAGCAAGTCGAAACGCTATATTCATAAAGAAAGAGACGGCAGAGGCGATTATGCAACGCATTGATACAGAGATAGTCGTTATTGGCGGCGGGGTTGTCGGGCTTTCAGTTGGTCTGGGGCTGTTGCGCCGTGGGGCCAAGGTCATTGTGATCGATGGCAATGATGATGACCACAGTGCCTCTCGCGGGAATTTCGGGTTGGTGTGGCTGTCTGGTAAGGGTGCGCATTACCCGGCTTATGCACGCTGGACTCGACAGGCGGCGGCAATGTGGCCTGAATTTGCAGCGGAGATTGAGGCCGAGACCGGCGTTGACGTCTGCTATCAGGGTGGCGGCGGATATGAACTGTTCACCGATGAGGTCGAGTGGCGTCAGTTTTCTGCAGATCTGATTGAGCAAAACCAAGCTTTTGATAACCCTCCGGAGACTGAATTACTGGACGGGGCGCAATTGCGGGCGCGGCATCCTGAAATTGGTTCTGCTGTGGT
>JBMYPG010000148.1:0-7951 GCA_049600095.1 Pikeienuella sp.
CCCCTGCTGGCAACTCAAACCGATCACCGGCTGACATAATGCCAGTGAACAGAGTTTTCTGGTCAGCATCACGCACCCGCACCCAAGCATCCGCTGTGGCCATCACACGGATGGTCTCATCGGCGGGAATGGCAATCGGGGCAACCTTCTCTGCCACAGCCTCAACAGCAATCTCAGCCGTCGCAACTTCGATGGAAGCAGGGTCAACGGCTGGCACGAGAACCGCAAGATCATCGACAATCACATCAGGCTGTTCAACCGGGGCGCTGGCATAAACACCCGCCAACGTGGGATCAATTGAAGAGATCGGACCGTCGCGCGGCTCAATGCTCGGTGCAACAAATTCCTGCTGCGCATACAAAGCAGCCAATGCAGCGCCATCTGTTTCGTCATTAACCGAATTCGTAACCGGCGCTTCGTCAGTCACACCGCCAGGCACAAAGATGTCAGGGGCTGAGGCCAAAACCTCCGGCGCATCCGGAAGCGGGGCAAAGCCAACACGTTGCAGGTTTTGCAACACAGACCAACCGCCATAACCAAGGCCGATAACCAATGTGGCCAAAACTGCGATCGAAGCCACACCGCGAATGCTGGAATTCAAATCAACTCGCGCAGCGCGCGCATTGCCCGGTGCGAACCGGTTGCTGACCACAAGATTGTCGATGTTCTTACCCGGAGCGACCGCTTTAGGTGCCTGCCCCAAAGTTGGCTCAACAGACACCGCGGCACCTGCCGCACCTTCAAAACCGCTTTCTTCGCAAAAGCGGCGATAAACCGTGTCCGGATCCAAGTTGAGATAACGTGCGTAAGAACGGATGTAACCAGCGGCGAATCCGGGGAATTTGAATGCAGAAGCATCTGCATTCTCAATCGCATCAATCAGTTCTGCCCGAATTTTCAGATCACGTTGGGCATCGAGGAGCGTCTTGCCCTTCGATGCGCGCTCACCGCGCAATTCATCCCCAAGTTTCAGTTCGAAAGAGTCGAACCCCTTGAGCTCAGATGTATCTGTACTATCCATATCCAGCCGACCGCACGCGATTGGAAAACCTAGTTAGTTTTAGGCCCTTCCCGCGCACTTCGCAAGCAAGGCAATGCCAAATTCATACCAGATTCTAGTAAATTAGCGGATAAAGTTGACCCTTATGCGGCCCTAGACAGGTCCATCCGGGTCCAAAGCTTGTCCAATGCATCCACAAGTTGTGCCATCATGTCATCGTCATGAACAGGCGACGGGGTGAATCGCAAGCGTTCAGTGCCCCGTGGAACAGTTGGATAGTTGATCGGCTGAACGTAAATACCCCAGTCTTCCAAAAGCTCATCCGACAGCGCCTTACAACGCACGGGATCACCGACAAAGACCGGAACAATGTGGCTGGGGTTGTCCATGACGGGCAGGCCAGCCTCTTTCAGCAGGGTTTTCAACCGGACCGCGCGTTCCTGATGCTTGTCACGGATTTGCGGCGAAGCTTTCAGTTTGCGGATGCTTGCAACCGCCGAAGCAGCCAGTGACGGCGCCAGTGAGGTTGTGAAAATAAAGGCAGGGGCAAAAGACCGGATTGCATCCACAATCTTGGCAGAGGCAGCGACATAGCCGCCCATCACACCATAGGCTTTCGCCATCGTGCCGTTGATGATGTCCACACGGTCCATCAGGCCCAGATGCTCGGCCAACCCGCCACCGCGCTGGCCATACATACCAACCGCATGAACTTCGTCCATATAGGTCAGCGCGTTATATTTATCAGCCAGATCGCAAATCGCCTCGATCGGGCCAAAATCGCCATCCATCGAATAGACGCTTTCAAATGCGATCAGTTTCGGTGCATCCGGGTCGGCTGCGGCCAGCAGCTCTTCCAGATGCTCCAGATCGTTGTGGCGGAATACGTGCTTAGGGCAATAACCGTGGCGCACCCCTTCGATCATCGAAGCATGGTTCAACTGGTCAGAGAAAATGATACAGCCGGGCAGCAGCTTTGGCAGCGTAGACAGCGCTGCCTCATTCGCGATGTAGGCAGAGGTGAACAGCAGCGCAGCCTCTTTGCCATGCAGGTCTGCCAATTCCTCTTCCAGCTCCACATGATACTTGGTGGTGCCAGAGATATTGCGCGTACCGCCGGAACCAGCACCAGCCGCATCGGCTGCACGAGCGCCAGCATCCAAAACCTCAGGGTCCTGCCCCATGCCGAGGTAATCGTTGCCACACCAGACAGTGATTTCACGCGTGGTTCCATCCTCACGCCGCCATTCGGCACGCGGGAACTGGCCCCGCCGGCGGTGGATGTTCATAAAGACCCGATACCGTCCTTCGGTCTTTAAACCTTCTAGCGCTTGGCTGAATTGCGCCTCATAATCCATGCGTCTGGCTCACTTTTTTGGCTTTGGGCCCGGAATCAGATTCCGGTATACTTGTAAGTGAAGTTATAGGAAGACCGCACGCTTTGCATCAGTGCAGTCAATCACATAGCCGCGCATGGGGCGAAAAGGCGCGGCATAGTTGTGATGAATGTTAGCTATCGGTTTGCAGATGTATGCTGTCCCGGGTCTTCGCCCGGGACAGCGTGGTGATGTGACGGTTATCGCCTACAACCCCAACTCCCGAAACACTTTGGGCAACATCTCCGGCAAATCCTCAGCAATCAAACCCGGCCCAAAAGCCCGTGCAGCCTCCTGATGCAGCCAAGCACCCGTCGCAGCAGCCTCATGCGCCCCAAACCCACGAGCCAAAAGACCAGTGATAATACCAGCCAAAACATCACCGGCCCCAGCTGTGGCCAACCAAGGGCAGGCACGCTCATAAACAGCGGCGGCAATCGATGCCCGACCATCCGGCGACGCAATCACAGTGTCCGGCCCTTTCATCAATACCACGCACCCGGCACGGGCAGCAGCCTCTCGCGCCGCATCAACTTTAGAATAAGCGGGGCCCTTGACCGGTGGCTCGTCCAGCTTGGCTTTGATGTCTGGAAACAACCGGCCAAACTCGCCCATATGCGGGGTCAGAACCGCCTTCTTACCCTTTGTAAATGCAAACAACGCCTCCGGCGCATCCTTGAACGATGAAAGAGCATCGGCATCCAAAACCACGCCACGCTCACTATTCAGCGCAACCGCCACCTTAGCCCGCGTATCCTCACTAACACCCAATCCGGGGCCGAGGCAGACTGCATTGATCCGCTCATCTGAAAGGGTTTCCGCCAATTCCTCCGCCCCCTTAACTCGGCTGAGCATAATGGCAGTTAACTGACAGGCATTTTCAATGATGGCCGCAGGCGGCGCACCAACAGTAACAACCCCGGCACCAACGCGCAGCGCCCCGCGAGCAGCAAGCCTCGCGGCACCGCCTTTGCCCACGCCGCCGGATAAGACGAATGCGTGACCGTGGGAGAATTTGTGACTTTTACCGCCTTTTGACAGATGAGCTATTGCTTTTCCGTCCACCAACTCGACGGGCGTTACCGATTTAGGTGTTGTCAAACCAATGTCAGCGACACGAGTAACACCGCACCATTCTACGCCGCCTTCGGTTTTACTCCGACGGCTATACAAATAGTGACCAAGTTTGGGTGCATGAAACGAAACAGTTAAGTTGGCAGGGAATGCACCTTCAAGGTTCGCACCGCTATCGCTGCAAATTCCACTCGGCAAATCTACTGCCACATATCGTTGAAGCTGGTCAGTAAACACGGCTGGAACAAAGCCGCGCCAAACACAGGAGGTATCTTCTGGCATCAACCTTTTCAAACCTGTTCCGAAAACAGCATCGACCACCAAACTATGTTGGCGGGTATCCAGCAAATCTTCCAATTCATGATCATTCCAGGCGTACACCTCCCCCATCTCACACCACCGCCGATAATTCTCAGCAGCATCTGGCGGCAACTTCTCTGCATCCCCATACAGATAGACCTCAACGCACCACCCCTGCTGCTTCAGCAACCGCGCCACAACAAATCCATCGCCACCATTGTTTCCCGGTCCGCACAGCACCACCGCCCGGCCCGGAGGCGCCGCCAGTTCCGGCCATTCCTCAAACACGGCTTCAACCACGCCGCGCCCTGCGCGTTCCATCAACTCCAGCCCCGTAACTTCGCCGCTATCAATAGCGGCTCGTTCGATGGCCCGCATTTGGGCAGCGGTTAGTAGCTCCACGTCAGTAGCTCCATGTCAGCAATTCCATTCGCGATTCATCTCCGCATCTTTTCTGAGCACATTGCCCAATATTTAGGCAGTCATATAGGATTCGACTCCACCATACGGCACGACCATAGGGCTTTGGTTGAAATCACATCTGCCAAATGGTTCACAGCGCCTAACCCAAACCGTTTCACAAGGACCAGTGATGAAAAAGATTGAAGCGATCATCAAGCCCTTCAAACTGGATGAAGTCAAAGAAGCCCTGCAAGAAATGGGCATCCAAGGCCTCTCTGTCATCGAGGTCAAAGGCTTTGGCCGCCAAAAAGGCCACACAGAGTTATATCGCGGCGCTGAATATGTCGTCGA
The DNA here is from genome assembly GCA_049600095.1 of Pikeienuella sp. Lineage (GTDB taxonomy): Bacteria > Pseudomonadota > Alphaproteobacteria > Rhodobacterales > Rhodobacteraceae > Pikeienuella. The sequence continues at coordinate 4,504 of JBMYPG010000148.1, forward strand.
TTTCCTGCCGAAGGTGAAAATTGAGCTGGTCGTCGCTGCCGACCAAACCGATAGCGCCATCGAAGCAATCGTTAATGCAGCCAAAACCGGCAAGATCGGCGACGGCAAAATCTTCGTCTCTCCTGTTGAGCAGGCGATCCGCATCCGCACCGGCGAAGATGGCCCTGACGCCCTATAGGCACCTGACCAAATTAATCGCCACTCACGACCAAGAAACATGTCTAACCGCCCAGTAACGGGCCGCCCAGATCGGGCGCAAACGAAGGATTGAAAGATGAGCGATATTCAGACCGTTCTGAACACGATCAAAGAAGAGGATGTAGCATACGTCGACATCCGCTTTACTGACCCGCGCGGCAAGTTGCAGCACGTCACCGTCATGGAAAACCAGATCGACGAAGATTTTCTCGCCGAAGGCTTTATGTTTGACGGCTCTTCAATCGCTGGCTGGAAATCAATCGACCAGTCAGACATGAAACTGATGCCCGATTGCTCGTCCATGTATATGGACCCATTCTACGCTGAAAAAACTCTGTGCCTGCACTGCGATGTCGTAGAACCAGACACCGGCGAAGCCTATGACCGCGACCCACGCGGCACAGCGAAAAAAGCCGAAGCCTATCTGAAATCTTCAGGTATCGGCGACGCGTCATTCTGGGGCCCAGAGGCTGAGTTCTTCCTGTTCGACAATGTTCGCTTTTCAAACAGCATCAACAAAGTCAGCTACGAAGTTGACGCGGCTGATGCCTCTTGGAACACCGACGCTGAATTTGAAATGGGCAACATGGGCCACCGCCCTGGCCTCAAAGGCGGCTATTTCCCGGTAAACCCAACTGACGCAGCACAGGACATCCGTTCTGAAATGCTGACGACGATGAAATCAATCGGCATGAACGTCGACAAACACCACCACGAGGTTGCCTCGTGCCAGCATGAGCTGGGTTTGGTGTTCGGTTCATTGACCGCGCAGGCTGATGACCTTCAGAAATACAAATACGTCATCCACAACGTTGCTGACGCTTACGGCAAATCAGCAACATTTATGCCGAAGCCAATCGCAGGCGACAACGGCACTGGCATGCACGTCAACCAGTCAATCTGGAAAGACGGCAAACCATTGTTTGCTGGCGACAAATACGCTGACCTGTCTGACGAAGCGCTGTACTACATCGGCGGTATTCTGAAACACGCAAAAGCATTGAACGCGTTCTGTAACGCCTCAACCAACAGCTACAAGCGTCTGATCCCAGGTTTCGAAGCCCCTGTTCTGCTCGCTTACTCAGCCAGCAACCGTTCAGGTGCCGTACGTATTCCTTGGACACAGTCACCAAAGGCGAAACGTGTTGAAACACGCTTCCCAGATCCAACCGCCAACCCATACCTGTGCTTTGCTGCACTGTTGATGGCTGGCCTTGACGGCATCAAAAACAAAATTGATCCCGGCGAAGCAATGGACAAAAACCTGTACGACCTGCCTGCCGAAGAGCTGTCAGGCATCCCAACAGTGTGCGGCAGCCTGCGCGAAGCACTTGAGGCTTTGGAAGCGGACCACGACTTCCTGCTGGCCGGCGGCGTATTCACCAAAGACCAGATTCAGGGCTACGCAGACCTGAAATGGGAAGAGGTCTACCAGACAGAGCACACACCACATCCGGTCGAGTACCAGATGTACTATTCCTGCTAAGTTCGGCGGAATACGAAATTAGAAACGGGGCCTTCACGGGCCCCGTTTTTTTTGTTTTTTTGGGAGCATTCTATTCGCTTTGCCCAGCATAGGCGGTAACATTGGCTCAAGTATTGTGGGGCCCAAAATGATCACAGCGATACAAAAACTAGTTTGGGTTTTCGTTTGCGTAGCAGCGATTGCTATCCCATCTGTCTCTGCGGCACATAATCAGAGTGTGGTTCGTTATTTCGTTCAGGACGGACAAGTTCAGGTTGATGTTGAGGGGGTGGAAACGTCTGCGGACTCATTGTTCGCGATTGCCTCAATAGGCAAAACCTTCACCGCAGTAGCCGTATTAACGTTAGCATCCTCAGGGAAATTGAATGTTGATGATTTTGCATCTAACTGGCTGCCTAATGAAGTAGTGGTCGGGCTAGGCGGCATGCAGGGCGTGACAATCCAACACCTCCTAACCATGAGCAGCGGCCTGCCAGATTATTACACTGACGACTATCTTTATGACGCTCTCGATAATCCAGACCAAGTGCAAAACCCTGAAACAGCGTTAAGCTATGCCTTTGACGAGGCACCATTATTCGACCCCGGTGAGGACTTTGATTACTCCAATACAAACTACGTGCTGCTTGGTTTAATAATTGAACAGGCTACGGGTGAGACCTACGCCTCAGCTCTGGATCGATTAGTGTTTCAAGCTGCCAAGATGACCAACTCATTCGTGTTCGGGAGCCAGAAAATTCCCCCAACTTTCGTTGACGGACATGAGGATGGTCAACATGTGCGTGACTACTATGCGGGACAGGGCTTTGGCGATGGTGGAGTGATCTCCAATGCCCCCGACCTTGCTCGCTTTTATCAGGCTCTGTTTGAAAATCGTTCTTTATTGCCAAAACATATGCTCGACAAAATGCTGCACGATCCTATCGGTGCAGGCTATGGAATGGGAATTGAGGTAACGGGCGGGATTTATGGCCATTCCGGTGGCGACCTCGGATTTGCATCTGACGTACGATTCGATTCTGCATCGAATGCCATCGCGATTGTTTTGATTGCAAATGGTGATGCCGAAACAGATTGGGCCGAAAATCGCTTGGAAACACCTTAGTTGGCCTGCGAGCTGAACGATGGTCTAGTTCATACTAGCGTTCGGTCCATTAACACCCCATGCTGATCTGATTGATACAAACGACCTTCGCAAATAACGGAGCTTCGCATGGATGATCTAATTCGCGACCTAGGCCCCAGCGAGGCTGAAACCGATTGGCGAGAGGCTGCCGAGGTACTCGCGGCCTCCGACACAACAATCGCCCATATCGACACCGGGCTGTTCCCACATCCATCGCTTGGCTACATCGGTGACACGCCCCCCGCCAATATCCAATTGGATCGGGGGATGAATGTCTACGACCCCTCCCCCACCGACAGCCGCCCCATAACCGACCTGTCGAAAAGCGGCGGTTTGGTTGCCGGGGCGTCAGAATACCCCGACCATGGTGTCAAAACCATGTCGGTGATCCTGTCTAACAATGAACACCTGCGCGGTGTCGCGCCGGGGGCAAAACTGATCCCCTATCGCATCGCCAACGGCCCTGTGTTTTTGGAGGATGCAAAAACCAGTAATATCGGCCGCGCCTTAGAGCACGCTTTGGCCCTGCCCACCCCGCCAAAGGTCGTTTCAATCAGCATGGGCAACCCCGGGGCAACCGGGCCATTTGAGCTGTTGCGCTTCATCACCGGCGGCTCACCCGGCATGGCCAAACGAAC
>JBMYPG010000149.1:0-7936 GCA_049600095.1 Pikeienuella sp.
GAGTACAACGCGTTCATCGGGCCAAGTGAATGCGATTTGGTGCGACACGCTCTAAGTAGAGTGTTTGCTTTGCAAACGCTGTTCGGTATTTTTAGAACAAAGATGAAAGTGGTTTGGTGCTTGGTTTAGGTCCGGCGCCAAACCGGGTCTTTCATTGTATCTAAGAAAGCTTCATGAGCCACTTTTTCCGCCTCGGTTAACCGGGGCGGTAATTTGTTTGGGCGCTGTGGTGCTGCACCAGATGAAACTGTATTGGTGACGGTGCTGCCAGTTGGGCCACTTCCCAATGTGAAATCGGGCTGACGCCCGCCGATTAGCTCCAGATACACATCTGCCAGAATTTCACTGTCTAATAGCGCGCCGTGTAATTCGCGTGAGCTGTTATCAATGCCGAAACGGCGGCAAAGGGCGTCAAGCGATGCTGGAGAGCCGGGGAAGCGGCGGCGGGCGATGGCCAGTGTATCGACGGCACGGTCGAACGGGATTGGCTTGCGACCCATCCATTCAAGCTCTGCGTTGATGAACTTCATATCAAAGCTCGCGTTGTGGATGACCAATTTGGCATCGCCGATAAATTCCAAAAACGCATCGCCGACAGCGGCAAACACTGGTTCCTTCGATAGGCGTTCGGCGGAGAGGCCGTGAACCTGAAAGGCTTCGGTAGGCATATCGCGTTTTGGGTTGATGTATTGGTGATAGACCTTTCCCGTAGGGACGTGGTTCATCAGTTCCACGCAGCCGATCTCTACGATCTTATGGCCATCAAAGGGATTCAGGCCGGTTGTTTCTGTATCCATCACGATTTCACGCATTGGAGTGGCCTTTCGCCTGAAGTTTCTTGTCGGCCCATGCCATGATTTCGGCAACTTGTGCCCGGGCTTGGTCTAGCCCATTGCCGGTATCGATGATGAAATCGGCTTTGCTGCGTTTTTCGACATCTGGGGTCTGTTTGGCCAGAATACCCTCAAATGCCTCAACAGTCATGCCAGGGCGTTCCAATACGCGCTGCCGCTGGGTTTCTGCGTCGGCAGAGGCGACGACGATGGCGTCATAGCCTGCTGGCGCGCCTGTTTCGAAGAGGAGCGGGATGTCGAGGACGACTACGCCGTAATCTTGCGCCGTCGCGGTTTCGATCGCAGATGCCCGGTCCTTGCCGACGAGGGGGTGGATTGCTGCCTCAATTTCCTTGAGGAGCGCTGCATCGGCCAGAATAGCGCTGCGTAGTTGAATGCGATCTACGCCCTGATCTGTTACGGCGGTTGGGGCGATTTTGGAGATGGCTTTGGTGCCTTCGCCACCGGGTTCATAAAGGCGGTGAACGGCTTCGTCTGCGTCCCACACCATTGCGCCCACGTCGCGGAACATTTGGGCGGTTGTGGATTTACCCATGCCGATTGAACCGGTGAGGGCGATGCGAATTGTCATGGCGCGAGCACCTTTTGGCGTAAAACCTCGTCCACCTCTGACGCCTTGCCGAACCATGCCTCAAATCCTGGGCGGGCCTGATGGAGGAGCATGCCGAGACCGTCAACTGTGGTCAGGTTTTTGGCCGCTGCTGCGGTCAGGAAGGGCGTTATCAACGGTGTGTAGACGATATCGGTGGCAACTGCGGATGGGTCTGCATCATCAAAGGCAAGATCCAAGGGCGGTTGGCCGGACATGCCGAGACTGGTGGTATTGACGATCAGGCCGGTGCCGGCGAGGGCGGCTGAGCGGTCGTTCCAGTCGATAACCTTAACTTTGGGGCCAAAAACATCGGCCAAGGTTTCGGCGCGTTCGCGGGTGCGGTTGGCGATGCGAATTTCTGGTGCGCCTGCGGTTAGCAAGGCGTGGATGACCCCGCGTGCTGCACCGCCTGCACCAAGGATAAATGCGGGGGCGGTTGGGTTCCACTTATCCTTGGCGCGGTCCTTTAGGTTTTCGATGAAGCCAAATCCATCGGTATTATCGGCATGGATTTGTCCGTTCTCGCCAACAATCAGGGTGTTTGCCGCACCGATTGCCTTGGCGGCCGGGCTGGCGGTATCGGCCAGAGCGAGGGCGTTTTCTTTGTGCGGGATGGTGACATTGGCACCGCGCCAGCCTTTTGTGGCCAGAGCGCGCATGTCAGCCTCGAAACTGTCTGGCGGTGATGGGATATGGGTATAGCTGCCGGGCAGATTGTATTTTGCCAGCCAATAACCATGCAAGCGGGGGGATTTTGAGTGCTCGATAGGCCAGCCCATGACCCCGGCGCGGGGGATGTCTTTGTTAATGGTCATTCGGTTAATACTCCGCGAACCCGTAGGAACCCCAGGGTTTCGATCAATGGTAGGCCGAGGATGGTGAAATAATCGCCATCAATACGGGCAAAAAGCTGTGCACCGATGCCTTCGAGTTTGTAGCCGCCTACGGTGGTCAGCACATCTTCGCCAATCTGAGTCAGATATTCATCAAGGAACTGGTCAGTGAAGGGGCGCATCATGAGCCGAGCGACGCCGATATGACGCCAGATTGGTTCACCGTCCAGTGCGATAACGGCGGCGCTGAGCAATTGGTGGCGATTGCCGCGCAGTTTGGTCAGATGCTCTCGGGCTTCGGCGATGGATTTTGGTTTATCGAAGGTATCATTGCCCAGCGCGAGGATTTGATCGGCGCCGAGTACAAACATTCCGGGGTTTTTGCGTGATACGCTGAGGGCCTTCATCTCGGCCAATGCATCAGCCTGATCGCGGGGTGCTGCGCCATCAGCCCTTAGCGCCAGTTTAATTTCTTCCTCATCAATGCGGGCAGGCTGTGTTGCACTGTGGATGCCTGCGTTTTTCAGAAGCGTGGCGCGGGCGGTGCTGGCGGAGGCGAGGATTAATTGGCTATCGGTCATTGGTTTAATCACGAGATTGCTCACGGCCGGGCGCGTTCTTCGAGTAGGGCGGTTATGGCCGCTGCCGTTTCTTCGATTGACCGGCGCGTTACGTCGATGACAGAGGCTGAAAGACGTTCAAAGAGCAAGCGGGCTTCTGCTACCTCTGACCTGATTTGGTCTAATGCGGCGTAATCGGCGGTTCTGTCCTCGCCTATGCTTTCCAGCCTTGCGCCCCGGATCTGTGCCAATCGGTTGGGACTAGCGGTTAGGCCGACGATAGGCACACCCTTTTCTGCTGCTTCGAACAGGGCGACAGATGGTGAAATGCCGGGCACCAAGGGGATGTTGGCGGCGCGGATACCCCGACAAGCGAGATATATGCAGGTTGGGGTTTTTGATGTGCGGCTTACGCCGGTCAGAATAACATCAGCGGCGGCGAGACGGCCTGCGCCATCATCCTGGCTGATCGCGAAATCTATTGCATCGACGCGGCGGAAATAGAGATCATCGACATGGTATTGCCCCCCGGGCCGAGCGCGGGCAGGTTGGCCGAAGTAATCCTCCAGCATCTCAACCACCGGAGCGACAGGGGTTGTCACTGGCAAGCCAAGTTTTTGGACGCCTTCAATAATCCAGTCCCGAAGTTCATCATCAGCCATCGTGACAATAACCGGGCCGGGGTCAGAGGCGATTTTGGCCAAGACGGCCTTTGCCTTTTCAAGATCAGTCACAAACACCCGATGTTTGGTTTTGTCGCCAACCTTGGGGAAAAAAGACATTGCAGCAGCAGCAATTTTAGCTGCTGTTTCGCCAGTTGAATCGGAAATTGTATAGAGTGTCATCGCCGTGAAAACGCCTGTTACAGACCGGAAGATAGCCTGAGGATAAATGTGAATAACGGGGATAGCCAGCGCCGTTGCCGTGATGTTGTGGAAAAAGCAAAACTTATCCCACCGGGGATGAAAACAGGTGTCAGCCGGATGAATCCCGTGAACCAATTGACGCATCCCCGTTAATCACAGGAATGGAATAAAAAGCTGTGATGGAAAAAAACAGTTTGATTGAAATACCTTAGATGGGTTTATCCCCGGTCACACATGTTTTATCCACAGCCTGTGCCTTCGCGCTGTTTTGTGGGATTGAATTGTTGGTAAAACACCGATCATGTTAATCCCCATGACTCAGCGGCCTAATACAACAACTACCTAATACAGAGAAAAATATGATGTCTGTTCAGCCTAAAAAAAAATTACTCCGTGTTCTGGCTGGTGAGACGACACCAAGACCACCAATTTGGTTAATGCGCCAAGCAGGGCGGTATTTACCTGAATACAAAGCAACACGCGCACAAGCAGGTGGGTTTCTGGATCTTTGTTATAACCCTGATTTGGCCACAGAAGTGACATTACAGCCCATTCGCCGCTTTGGGTTTGATGCTGCAATTCTATTTGCAGATATTTTGCTTATCCCCCAAGCATTGGGCCAAAAGCTGTGGTTTGAGACTGGAGAAGGGCCAAGGTTGACGCCTGTTACATCTGTGAATGAATTAAAAGGCGCAGATGAGGTTCATGAGGTTTTATCGCCAATCTATGAAACTGTTGGTCGTCTTTCAGAAGAATTGCCAAAAGATGTGACTTTAATTGGCTTTGCTGGCGCACCCTGGACGGTTGCAACTTACATGATCGCTGGTCGAGGTACCCCAGATCAGGCACCAGCGCATGCGATGATGATGAATGACCCAGAAGGGTTCGATTTGCTGATTGATCGTGTTGCTGATGCGACAGTTGAGTATCTAAGCCGTCAGATTCAAGCAGGTGCTGAGGTTGTTAAACTGTTTGATAGTTGGGCTGGTTCATTGTCTGGCGAGGCTTTTGATCGGGCGTGTACACGGCCAACAGTGAAGATTGTGAATGCCTTGCGTGCTCGGCACCCTGATACACCTATTATTGGTTTTCCGCGCGGCAGTAAGGGTGCTGCGGTTGATTTTACCAAGGCGACTGGTGTGAATGCGGTTGCCTTTGATCAATTCGAAGATTCGGCCTGGGTTCGTGATAACCTGCAACCTTTGACCGCTGTGCAGGGGAACTTGAACCCTCAGTTGATGATTACTGGTGGCGATGAGTTGGATCGTCAGGCGGAAATGCTGATGGAGACATTAGGGAATGGGCCTTACATCTTTAACCTCGGCCACGGGATAACGCCTGAAGGTAAACCGGAGAATGTTGAGCGTTTGGTGAGGTTGGTTCAGGGATGAGCTTTGTTCAGGATCTGTTGAGCGATTTGTACCCGTGGACACTCGTGATCCATATCATCGCCGTCATTTCCTGGATGGCTGGTATTTTTTACCTGCCGCGCCTGTTTGTACATCACGTAGAAAAAGGCGCGGCAACGCCTGAGATTATTCCTGTCTTTATTGAGATGGAATATAAGCTGCTGAAAGTCATCATGAATCCGGCGATGACGGTGACATGGATTTTCGGCCTGGCCATGGTTTTTACACCGGGTCTGATTGATTGGTCAGAGTGGTGGCCTTGGGTTAAGGCGGTGATGGTTATTGGGATGACCTGGTTTCATCATATGCTTGTTCGTTGGCGAAAAGAGCTGGCCGAAGGCAGATCGGAAAGAACAGGAAAATTCTTTCGTATTGCCAATGAGGTACCTACAGTCTTGATGATGGTTATCGTTGCGATGGTGATTGCTCGACCGTTTTGAGCCGATTTGACACGGTTTTAAGTGTAGAATTGATTTCTTCTGATTTCTTTTGTATATTGCCGCTGCGCTGCGGTTCTGCGGCGTATCCTCCCCTAAAAGATCGAGCGCTTGCGATATATGCGTGAGTGATGATCGCCCCATATGGAATGAATAATGGAAATTGAACAGCTTAAGCTGTCGGCTTTGAAAGCGAAGAGCCCGACTGAATTGTTGGCATTTGCCGAAGAAGTGGAGGTCGAGAACGCCAGTTCCTTGCGCAAACAGGAATTGATGTTTGCGATTTTGAAAGAACTTGCAGAGCAGGATGTTGAGATCACCGGTGAAGGTGTTCTTGAAGTTTTGCAGGATGGTTTCGGGTTTTTGCGTTCGCCTGATGCGAACTATTTGCCTGGCCCGGATGACATTTATGTCTCGCCAAACCAAATTCGCAAATTTGCGCTGCGTACTGGTGATACGGTTGAGGGTATTATTCGCGCGCCGAAAGAGGGCGAGCGTTATTTTGCGGTGGTCAAGGTTCACACGATCAACTTTGAAGACCCCGAAAAAGCCCGCCACAAGGTCCATTTCGACAACCTGACGCCATTGTACCCTGATGAGCGATTCAAGATGGAAATCGAAGACCCGACCATTAAAGATAAGTCGGCTCGGGTTATCGATTTGGTTGCGCCAATCGGAAAAGGCCAGCGTTGTTTGATCGTTGCGCCGCCACGGACCGGTAAGACGGTTATTTTGCAGAATATCGCCTCTTCGATTGAGCGAAATCACCCTGAGTGTTTTTTGATCGTGTTGCTGATTGATGAGCGGCCCGAAGAGGTGACGGACATGCAGCGATCGGTGAAGGGTGAGGTTGTATCCTCTACCTTTGATGAACCGGCGACGCGCCATGTTGCTGTATCTGAGATGGTGATTGAGAAGGCCAAACGGTTGGTTGAGCATGGACGTGATGTTGTCATTTTGCTCGATTCAATCACACGTTTGGGCCGTGCATTTAACACTGTTGTACCGTCATCAGGTAAAGTTCTGACCGGTGGTGTTGATGCGAATGCTTTGCAGCGGCCAAAGCGGTTCTTTGGTGCGGCGCGTAACATTGAGGAAGGTGGTTCACTGACCATCATCTCCACTGCGTTGATCGACACTGGTAGCCGGATGGATGAAGTTATCTTTGAAGAATTCAAAGGTACTGGTAACTCTGAGATCGTGTTGGACCGGAAAGTGGCCGACAAACGCGTGTTCCCGGCAATGGACATCCTGAAATCAGGCACAAGGAAAGAAGAGCTGTTGGTCGATAAGGCCGATCTGACCAAAATGTTCGTTTTGCGCCGGATTTTGAACCCAATGGGCACGAATGATGCGATTGAGTTTATGCTTGGGAAATTGAAGCAGACGAAGACGAACTCTGACTTCTTTGATTCAATGAATGCTTAAACGCTTAGGCGTTTTAAACATATGAAGTTTAAGCCAGCGTCCCATTGGGGCGCTGGTTTTGTTTTTAGGGCTCGTCGAGCGCCTCTATGGCCGCAGGATGAGTGAGCCTGTGGTGTTTCGGGCTGCGAGGTCTATATGGGCCTGTGCGGCCTCTGCCAGTGGATATTCGGCGGATATGTCGATTGAGATTGCGCCAGATTTCACCTCAGCAAAAAATTCGGCTGCTGCAGCCGCGAGAGCCTGTGGCGTGTCGATGTAGTGGAACAGGGTTGGTCTTGTCACGAAAAGGGAACCTTTGGCCGCTAAAATACCAAGATTCACGTTTTCAACGGGGCCTGAGGCATTGCCGAAGCTGATAAGAAGACCGCGTGGAGAAAGGCTGTTTAGCGAAGCCTCCCACGTTGTTGCGCCGACGCCGTCTATGACAACGGGAACTTTAGCTCCATCAGTGATTTCTGAGACACGTTTTGCGATATCCTCTTGATTATAAAGGATTATGTGGTCGCATCCAGCATCTTTTGCGATTTTGGCCTTGGCGTTTGACCCGACGGTGCCAATAACCGTTGCGCCCAAACGTTTCAGCCATTGTGTGGCGATGAGACCAACGCCACCGGCGGCAGCATGGAGTAGAATTGTATCACCCGGTTGGGTGTGGTGAATTTGGCGGATAAGATATTGCGCGGTGAGCCCTTTGAGCAGGCTTGCTGCAGCCACTTCATCTGAAATGCCATCTGGTGTTTTGACTGCATTATCTGCTGAGATGATGTTAGATTCCGCGTAGGCACCGATGGGGCCGGAGCAGTAGCAGACCCGATCACCTGGGCCGATGTTGGATACTTCTGGCCCAACTTCTTGGACGATGCCTGCAGCCTCCATCCCCAATCCCAGTGGTAGATCATTTGGATAGAGGCCGGAACGGTGATAGATGTCGATGAAGTTTACGCCGATAGCTGTGTG
>JBMYPG010000150.1:0-7883 GCA_049600095.1 Pikeienuella sp.
CGGTCATTACTGATCGGGGATCTATTTTTGGGGGCGATTTAGAACGCCCGGCTTTAGATGTGCCCCACACAGGTTTCGGCCTGCTTTCCCAGGGCCAAAAAGAAAAGGCCCGGCGGTGAGGCCGGGCCTTTTCAATTTCAAATATGGAGGATGTTATTTAGGCAATACGCCATCAACACCTTCGACATAGAAGTTCATGCCAGCCAGATCGCCATCAGAGGCGGTTTCACCCTCTGCCAACCATGGGCTGCCGTCCTGTTTGTTAATCGGACCGGTAAAGGCGTGGATTTTGCCCAGCATGATACCAAGACGCGCATATTCTGCCAGAGCAACGACGTCTTTTGGCAGGTTTTCATTGTAAGGAGCAAAGGCGACCATGCCCGGCTCAATACCGTCCCATGTGTCTGTGCTTTCCCATGTGCCGTCGATGACCGCTTTGGTGCGAGCGATGTAGTATGGTGCCCAGTCGTCAATGATGGCGGTCAACTGAGCGTTCGGGCCGAACTGAGCCATGTTTGATGCCTGACCAAAGGCCATGACGCCTTTTTCCTCAGCCACTGTCATCGCAGCAGCAGAATCGGTGTGCTGCATGATCACGTCAGCGCCCTGCTCAATCAGAGCATTGGCAGCGTCAGCCTCTTTGCCCGGATCAAACCATGTGTTGACCCAGATAACTTTGAATTTCACGTCAGGGTTAACTGAAGCAGCGGCCAGGTAAGCGGCGTTGATGCCGCGGACAACCTCTGGAATTGGGAAAGACGCGATGTAACCAACGGTGTTGGTTTTGGTCATTTTACCCGCGATCAGGCCAATAACGTGGCGACCTTCGTAAAAGCGTGCCGAGTAGGTTGAAACATTGTCGGCGCGTTTGAAGCCCGTTGCATGTTCGAAGCGAACATCCGGGAACTGCTTTGCTACTTTCAACGTTGGGTTCATGTAACCAAATGAAGTGGTAAAGATCAGCTTGTGGCCTGACTGGGCCATCTGACGGATCACGCGTTCGGCGTCTGGGCCTTCGGCTACGTTTTCGACATATGTGGTTTCCACCGCATCACCGAGTGCTTCTTCAATCGCTTTGCGGCCGATGTCATGTTCGTGGGTCCAGCCAAAGTCGCCGGTCGGGCCAACGTAAACAAAACCAACTTTGGTTGGTTCATGGCTGCCAGCCAGCGCGACGCCGGCAGAGATTGCCATCGCCGTTGCGGCAGCGAGGCCCGCTACAGTCTTCATGAGTTTCATTTCAGTCTCCCTATTATTGCAGCCTGCTGGGCTCGTTCAGAACCTTAGGCCGATGCGTAAAACGGTTTACCAAGGCAGCCCGGTGCGTTCATGCGTGCCTTGGCCTTGTTGGAGGATATAATAACCAGAACGATGATCGTGACTAGATAGGGCGTCATCGAAAGATACTGGCTTTGGATCGGAAAGTTAATTGCCTGTAGATTCAACTGGATAATGGTGACGCCACCAAACAGATAAGCCCCCAAAAGCGCCCTTCCGGGCCTCCACGTTGCAAATACGACGATGGCGAGTGCGATCCACCCACGCCCCGCAGTCATGCCTTCGACCCACAATGGGGTTTGAATCACCGCCAGATAGGCCCCGCCAAGCCCCGCCATGGCCCCGCCGAACACGATGGCAGCAACGCGAATCAGGCGCACGTCATAGCCAATGGCATGAGCGCTATCGTGATCTTCGCCCACTGCGCGAAGAATCAGACCCGTGCGGGTTCGTTTCAGGAACCAGCCAACGGCAAAAACCATGAGGATAGAAACGTAAACTAGCGGATCGTGTGAAAAGAGCAGCGGGCCGACGATGGGAAGATCAGAAACACCCGGGATGTTCAGTTTTTCCGAAACTGACAGAGTGCGCCCTGCATAGGATTGACCCAAGAGTGCCGCTATCCCCAGGCCAAACATCGTCAGTGCCAATCCCGTGGCGACCTGATTGGACAAGAGGTATTGGGTCAGCCCGGCAAAGAGGAGCGATAAGAGAGCACCCGCTGCTGCCCCGGCCATCATGGCGAGGATCAAGCTGTCGGTTTCAAGCGCCGTAGCAAAACCGCCGATCGCGCCGACGATCATCATGCCCTCAACACCCAGATTGAGAACCCCAGCCTTTTCAACAATCAGCTCGCCCAGCGCGGCAAAGACCAGCGGTGTAGCGGCAATGATAATGGCAACGGCAATTGCGACCGGGTTTAGTGAAGAGAAATCCATCAGGCGACCCCCCGCTTGCCAATCCGCAGTCGGAAATTCACGAGGACATCGACGCTGAGCAGGAAGAACAAGAGCATACCCTGAAATACGTTAATGGCTGATCCAGGCAGGCCGACATGCAATTGCGCCTCATCCCCGCCGACATAGGTCAGGGCCATAACTGCACCTGCCAACATAATGCCCACCGGATGCAAACGACCTAGGAAAGCCACAATGATGGCCGTGAAGCCGTAGCCGTTGGGGATGGATGGGACCAGTTGGCCAACCGGACCGGCAGCCTCTAACATCCCTGACAAACCCGCCAATCCGCCAGATATGCCGAGGCACATTGCGATGATCTTGGTTTGCGAAAAGCCGCCAAAACGGGCCGCGCGGGGCGCCTGCCCCATCAGTTTTACCTGATAGCCGAACAAGTGTTTTTGTAGCAGGATGTAAGCTGCAACGACCACGCCCAGCGCCAACAACGCCCCCCAGTTGGCATTTGAGCCGGGGATGAGGATTGGCATCAACGCGCTATCATGGAACAGGCGGCTTTCCGGGAAGTTAAACCCATCAGGATCGCGCAATGGGCCGCTGACCATGGCCGATAGGAAAAGCGATGCGACGTAAACCAACATAAGAGAGACCAAAATCTCATTCGTGTTAAATTTTATGCGCAAAACTGCGGGGATCATTGCCCATGCAGCACCACCAGCGGCACCGGCAATTGCCATGAGAGGTAAGAGCCAGAAACCAGAGACATCGTAAAAGGCCAACCCAACAGCGCCGCCTGCAACTGCACCCATGATAAACTGACCCTCGGCCCCGATATTCCAGACCCCGGCGCGGAAGCCGAGGCTGAGACCTATTGCGATCAGGACCAATGGTACGCCTTTGATCAACAACTCTGGCCGGAGCCATGGGTTGGTCAGAGGTTCGATGAAAATATACCAAATCGCCTTGGTGCTGTCTTTGCCCAGCAGTTCAAACAGTGCCATGCCGACAATGATTGTCAGTGCCACGGCAATGACTGGAGTGGCCCAGACCATGGCGGTTGAAGCCTCTTTGCGTGGCTCTAATCTAAACATAGAAGTCCCCAGCTTCGCGGGTGGCGTTGCCATCGCCGCCGCCCATCATCACGCCGATATTTTCAACCGATACTTCGGAGGTTGGCACCGGATAGTTAAGCATGCCTTCAGATATGACGGTAAACAGCGTCGACATCTCCATCAATTCATCCAAATCCTGACTGATCACCATGACCGCCGCGCCATCACGGGCGAGGTCGCGCACAGCCTCTCGGATCACCTCTGCCGCGCCTGCATCAACGCCCCACGTTGGTTGAGACACGATATAGACTTGCGGTTTTTGCAGGATTTCCCGGCCCACCACAAATTTTTGTAGGTTGCCTCCCGATAGCGACTTGGCGGCATGATCCACACCGGCGGTTTTGACGCCGAAACGGTCGACAACGGCACGGGCGAAATTGGTGGCGGCCTTATGTTTGATGAAGCCGCCATTGGTTAACTCGGCGCGCACACGCGCAGTTAGTACCGTATTGTCAGTTAGTGACATATCAGGCGCTGCGGCATGGCCGAGCCGTTCTTCGGGGGACGCACAAAGGCCAAGTTCGCGGCGACGATTTGGCCCCATATCCCCAATCGCCTTACCATCGAGCTTGATCACATCAGCGCCAACGCGGATTTCTCCTGACAGAACATCCAGCAACTCATCTTGCCCATTCCCTGCAACACCGCCTACACCAAGGATGTCACCGGCGCGGAGCGAAAGGTTGATGTTCTTGAGATCGACCCCAAAATGATGCTGGCTTTTCACATCCAGCGCTTCAATCACCAGACGAGGCACGCCGGGCGACCAGTCGGGGTGTTGCGGATCAGCCAATTCACGTCCAATCATCATCTCGGCCAATGATCGCGCACTTTCGGCCCGCGGATCACAGGCACCGCTAACCTTGCCACCGCGCAGGATGGTGGCCGCATGGCAGAGAGAGCGAATCTCCTCTAGCTTATGAGAGATATAGAGGATTGCGACGCCTTCATCGGAAAGTTTCCGCAGGGTTTCAAAGAGCGTATCAACCTCTTGTGGGGTGAGGACCGATGTCGGTTCGTCCATAATCAGCAAGCGTGGATTTTGCAGTAGGCAACGAACGATTTCGATGCGCTGACGCTCTCCTACACTTAGCTCTCCCACCAAACGACTCGGATCGAGTGGTAGGCCATAAGCTGCGCTGACTTCGGTAATGCGGGCGTTAAGCTCGCTGGCTCTCGGCGCATCATTCATACCCAACGCAACGTTCTCACCGACAGTCAACGCCTCAAACAAGCTGAAGTGCTGGAACACCATGCCAACGCCTGCATCACGCGCTTCGCCGGGGCGGCCCGGTGCGAATGCCTGACTATTAAAGCGCATGGAGCCTGAGTCGGGTCGCTGTACGCCATACATCATTTTAACGAGTGTCGACTTGCCCGCACCGTTTTCGCCGAGCAACGCATGAATCTCGCCCGGATTTATTTGAAATGAAACGGTATCGACGGCAATGACGCCGGGGAAAGACTTATATAGCCCTTCTGCCTCGAAAAGCGGCGCTGCGCCCGCATTGTGGTCTGTTTCTGAAGCGCTCAATTGATCACCGATTCCCTGTTTCGGAGCATCAGACTATAGCGCGTTGTTTCATTCGCTAGGTCAAGCAGGAAGCGACGTAAGGTGGGTGGGCAAATTGTTCCAATAATTCGGTAAAAACCTTTAAAATCGGGCTGGACGCCCCCAAAACCCTCTGCTACATCATCGCTCGCTTCGATAGTGATCCGGCGTAGCTCAGTGGTAGAGCATCGGACTGTTAATCCGCAGGTCGTAGGTTCGAATCCTACCGCCGGAGCCAATTACAACAAGGGCTTAGCGACTGTTCGCTGAGCCCTTGTTCGATTATAGTCTCATGAATGCCTCTCCAATATGACTGAACAGAAGGCATTGGTCTTCCTTTTCATCGTGAGTCGGGTGAAGCTTCGGTGCCCGGGCAAAAGGTATAAAGTAGGCCAGATAAACTGGACCTAGTTAACATACCTCCAGCGGTGCGTTTCCGGCACCCAATCGAAAGGCGACCTAATTTCCCTCACATGTTGATACGGTCAATCTCGGCCCTGATTGTTCAGTTGGGACTGTAGGTGAAATCAATGAGCCGTCAGAAACAAAATGAAGTCCTGCTTGCAGGCGTGCCTGCTGCGCCGACTGCGTTACTCATTGCCTTGATGTTCCAATTCACCGCCATCCGTAAGGTTACTCTGGCGTTAATAACCATCTCACCCATCATTGTTGGCGCACTGATGGGACTATTGTTCTTTGGCCAACCTTTGCCCTTCTTTGCGATCTTTGGGCTCCCTTCTCTCATGGGAATTGTCATTAACAACGCGATTGCTTTGATCGATCAAATCGATGTCGAACACCGCTCGGTGGTGCCAAAGGAAGCCACTATGAAATTCGCCTGGTAGCGGTTCACGCAAATCTTGCAACGGCTATGACTACATTACTGGGCTGGTCCCCATGTCGGTATTGAGGGGAAGCCTTTTGAACCAATGGCCACGCTAATGCTCTGGGGGGTCGCATTTGCAACCCAATCTTGCTGTCTTTCGTACCTTCCGGGAATTTTCTGTTTTACCGAGAGGTCGACCTCAACAATGGACGTTAGGCATAGGCAAATGGTCGAAACGAAAATACAACAATAAGACGGCCAAACCGGAGCGTGCCTCAACAGGCGGTCATTCTCGTCATACTTCACAACAGAGAAAAAACGGGATTCTTACTTCCAATAGCCGTTCGCAGCGGCAACGGTTTGAAAGTGCGTTGCAACGACCTGAGAGACTTTGGTGAGGCTATCAGCGTTGTTCGCATATTCCGGTCGCATCTTGGTACGAGCGTCATCATCGGGTTGAGTGATTTTCACGGCCATGCGTGATAGCTTGATTGCCAATTCAAAACCTTCTTCGGGGGTTTTGGTGATCAGTGAGGGAAGCCAAGACATGTGAGTCTCCTTGTATCGTCAGCGATTAAGTCGTGAGCGATTTAAATGGTGATTGCTGTTATATGTCAATACGATTATATTGTGTACGACTGAAAGCGAGCTCGAAACGGACCCTCCGAACCGGAGGAGAGGGCAAAATAAACTCGAATCACTCTGCCGATTCAAAAGATGAATTCGCCTAATACGTGTAAGAAAACTTGACCAATTGGGTGCCTATGGCGCTCCAGCCGAGCAAAATTCTGATCTCAAATGGAAAAACTTCCTGAAACTGCGGACGAAATGTTTTGCTTTGCCGTCTACAAGGCGGGCCATGCAATCAATCGTGCCTATGCGCCATTGCTAAAAACTCTGGGCCTCACCTATCCACAATATATCACCCTCACTTTGTTGTGGCAGGTAGACGGTCAAAAGGTTGGTGAGCTTTCTCGCAAACTGGGGATGGAAAGCAGCACAGTAACCCCGCTCCTCAAGCGTTTAGAAAAGTTAGGCCATATTGAGCGTCGCCGGGATACAGCAGATGAACGCAAGGTTATGGTGTTCCTTTCCGAACAGGGCAGGGCGCTTAGCACCAAAGCATCAGAAATCACTCGTTGCATGGTCGAGCAAACCGGAATGGAGGCCAGTGACCTCGATGAGCTTGTTGATAACCTCAGTATTCTAAGCGCTAACCTCGGGGCCTTTACTTCGGGCGAATAGGCCCGCTTCGTGCCAAAGCAAGTGTACAAAAAAGGGCGGTTCGGAGCGATAGAATACCTAATTTTGCAGCGTTATACAGTAACGTCAATATCGCCAGTTTCTCTCTAAACCATGCGAAACCCCCCTAATATTTCCTTAACAAAAATTACGAAATTGTTATATATCAAAGGTTTATGAGAAATCACGCACGCGTTACACTTTGAACAAATTCGAACTTTTCAGGGTCCTCCATCAATCACTCAATATCCCAACGCACATCCGTCTTTTCGGGGATCAGAAGCAGCCTCATAAACCCCATTCTCATGAATGCGGATCATCTGCCCTCCACCAATCGGCATATCCGGTTCAGCAAGCTGATGCCCCATGGCAGCAAGCTCCGCTTTCACTTCATCTGAATACCCACGTTCAATTTGAAGCATGCCACTATCCGGGTCAGGAAAGCTCCGCGCCGCATCCAGCGCTTCCTGGGGGGACATGCCGAAATCAAACATATTCGAAAGCACCCGAATATGCCCGGCAGACTGATACTGTCCCCCCATCACCCCATAAGAGGCGATGACCTTGCCATTCCGACGAATCATTGCCGGAATAATCGTATGCATTGGCCGCTTCCCGCCTTTGAGCTCATTGGGGTGTCCCTCGGCCAAGGTGAAACCAGCCCCACGGTTTTGAAAGTTGATCCCGAATTTGGAGGAAGCATAACCTGATCCGAAAGGATAGAATATTGAATAGATCATAGAAACAACCATCCCTTCCCTGTCTGCCGTCGTTAGATAAACCGTATCCTTTTGGGCCGCAGCGTGAATATCAGCAGCCAAAGGCGGCGGCGTGTCAGAAGCCCGCTTCGAGTCAATTAATCGGGCAAGTTTTGCAGCGGTTTCGTCGCTCAACATATGATCCAGTAGATTCCCCATATACTCAGGATCAGCAACAAAACGATTTCGGGCATCATAGGC
>JBMYPG010000151.1:0-7805 GCA_049600095.1 Pikeienuella sp.
CGGCCCCAGTCGAAATGCTGCTTGATGATCACCCCGAAACCGCCCGCATCCTCCGCCTTTCAGGACCAATTGCACTGGCAGAGGAGATTTGGGCAAAAGGCGGCATTGGCCCGGCCCGTATCGAAGTGATGCGCCGCGTAGCTGGCCCGAAACAATGGCTCATGGCCCGGATCAAAGACCGGCCCGCTGCCGTTGGTTTTGTCGCCACCGCAGGCGAAATAGCTATGATTCACGCGGTAGAAACCAGCCAAGACATGCGCCGTCAGGGCGCTGGCCGCATGATCCTTCAGGGCGCTGCTCGCTTCGCCTTGGATAATGGGGCAAAAACGCTGGCACTGGCCGTCACTCGCGCGAATATCCCAGCAAATTCACTATACCAGTCACTGGGCATGACGCCCGCCACCGCTTATCATTATCGCATCCTTGCAGAGGCTTCATCATGACCGAAAACGTAACCGCGCTAAACCTGTCACACCCCGATCCATTGCCTGAGGATATTCAGCGTTATTACGAGGTCTGCAAAGAAAAGCTCGGCATCGTGCCGAATGTACTGACCGCCTTTGGTTTTGAGCCTGAACGCCTACGCGGTTTCAGCCAAATGTACGGTGCCCTGATGCTGGCCCCTAGCGATGTGACCAAGGCTGAACGGGAAATGATCGCAGTCGTCGTATCAGCCCACAACCATTGCCACTATTGTCTTGTTGCTCATGGTGCTGCGCTTCGCGGGCTTACAGGCGATGCCAAACTGGCGGACACGATCGCAGCAAACTATCGTCACGCCGATCTGACCGTTCCACAGCGCGCCATGTTGGATTTTGCACTAAAAGTCACCCGCGCCAGCGCAGAGATTGAAGAACCCGACCGCCAGATCCTGCGCGATGCTGGATGGTCAGACCGGGCAATCTGGGACATTGCAGAGGTTGCAGCTTTCTTTAATATGTCCAACCGTATGTCATCAGCCGTCGGCATGCGCCCGAATGATGAATATTACGGCATGGCCCGCTAGTGACAAAAACCGCCGCCCAGCGCGTCATAACAAGGCGCATCAACAGGGTCATTCTGACCCTTTGGGCGGCGCTTTGTCTTTCCCTACTACCACAAAACACTACTCCGGGTTTCGCGCAGGCCGTCGCCCCGGAATTTGGTGCGCCGCAGGGCGTGGTACTGGCGCGCTTTGATGACCGTGCCTTTGACGCCTACGATTTGCCTCTAGGTCCCTATTCGTCCGAAGACCAACCAGCGGATCGGTTAGAGGGCCGCGTTCGTGAATACATTTATCAATACGCTGTCGACAAAACGACGCTCTTTGCCATCCGGGAGTTTGGAGAGGCATTAGCCGCAGCCGGGTTCGAAACCCGCTACGAATGCGTGGATCGGGAATGTGGCGGCTTTGATTTCCGCTTTGGCATCTTCGTCTCTCGCAGCCCGGAAATGCGCGTGAACATCGCCGATTTTCGTTTCCTGTCAGCCTCCAATCCTGAAAGAGACCGCCATGTCGGCGTGCTTGTCAGCCGCCACAGCGGTGCATTGACGGCTCAGGTCATCGAAGTAGAAGCCGCAAGCGTCACATCCACTGTCACTGACGAGGGCACAGATGATACCGCAGGCGTACCTCGGCCACGGGCAAAACCCAACGAAGCCCGTCTTTTTGCTTTGGCCAGACGTCTAACCGAAGCCGGCCACGCGGTGCTGGAGGGGATAGACTTTAAGGCAGGCTCAGCCGAACTGACCGGTAATTCAGATGCTGCCCTGGCTCAGGTTGCCCGCGTTATGTCCATACGAACTGACATCAGCTTTCTGGTCGTCGGGCACACCGACAATCATGGGGAGTTGGAGCTAAACCTAAAACTATCAAAATCCCGTGCCGCCTCCGTCGTCGCTGCACTGGTGGCAATAGGCATCGACCCATCAAGGCTCGAGGCCCACGGCCTAGGTTTCCTGGCCCCCCGCGCCAGTAATGACACCGAAGACGGCAGAGCTCAAAACCGCCGCGTCGAGTTGGCTATTCGATAAAGGGTCAAGCGCTATTCTGTAAAGAAAGCTTAGAAACTGCCACACCGATTCTATCCATCGCTTCGGATAACACCTGAGTGGAGGCCGCTGTTGAAATGCGAAAGAATGGTGAGAGTTCATAAGCACTGCCTGGCACGGCGGCGATGCCAGCTTCTTTTAGGATGTAGGCTGTGACATCCGCATCGTTGGCCAAGATCTCACCGGATTGAGTCTTTGTCCCAATCAGCGCATCGCAGCCAACAAGCGCATAGAACGCACCACCAGGTGGGGCTAAGGTAAGGCCGTCAATCTCGGCGAAGCGGTCAACAACCAGATTTCGGCGTTCTTCAAAGGCAGCGCAAAAACGGCGTACATCATCTTGTGGACCATTCAGCGCAGCAGCAGCGGCAGCCTGTGCGATGGCGCAAGCGCCAGAGCAGATTTGACTTTGCACTTTGGTCATTGCCGCGATCAATGGCTGTGGTCCTGCACCATACCCAATGCGCCAGCCGGTCATAGCATAGGCTTTGGAAACGCCATTTACAGTTAGTGTGCGATCCTTCAGTTCAGGGCAAACAGCAGCAAACGAGGCGAAAGTCCGCCCATCAAACAGAATATGCTCATAGATTTCATCCGACAGGATCAGCACATTTGGGTGCCGGGCGAGGACATCACCTAGCGCACGCAAATCATCATCGGAATAGACCGCACCAGCCGGGTTAGACGGCAGGTTCAGCATGATCCATCGTGTTTTTGGCGTTATGGCAGCTTCCAAGGCATCGGGCTTCAACCGAAACCCGTCGCTGGCTGGGCAAGCCAAAGTGACAGGCGTTCCGCCGAGAATCAAAACAATGTCTTTGTATTGGCCAAAGTACGGGGCGCATAGAATGACTTCATCATCCGCCTCCAATGTCGCCATCATCGCGTTGAACAATACCTGTTTGGCACCATTCGAGACGATCACCTCATCCATTGCATAGGTAAGGTTGTTTTCGCGGGCCAGTTTATCGATGACGGCCTGTTTCATTACCTTTGTACCGTCAGTCGGTGGATAGCGTGTCTCACCAGCCAGAGCCGCTTGATGCGCCGCCTCGACAATATGTGGCGGTGTATCGAAATCAGGTTCCCCCAACCCAAGGTCAATCACATCCTCACCCGCAGCTTTCGCCACCTTGGCTGCCTGAGACACCCAGGCAGAGGCCGATGGTTTTACGGGCGCGAGGCGGGAAGCTGCAAATTTCATATTTAGTGTTCCATCTTATAAAACATCATTCAGCTTCACCTTTGGCTACGGCCATCTGAACCGCTGCAATATCGGTCGCACCCAATCCGTAATCATTGGCAGCGGTCTCCGCAGAGATATAACCCCTGGCAAGGTCACGCTTCACTTGCTCAATTGGGCGATCTTTGGGGTCGCCATAACCAGCGCCCCCTGGAAAGGCCATCATCACTTTGCGACCATGCGGCACAAACTGTTTGCCTTTGCCTTTCATCGCCGATCCGTCGTCTTGTGCAATGGTGGTCGCTGCACCGGCCAGCCCGCCACGGCGGCCACGCGCTGGGTGGTTCACCCGGTCAAACATTGCTTGAATGTCGAACTCATGGCCCTCGCGTGCACCAACTTCCATAAATTGCCCAAGGCCACCGCGTTGCTTGCCAGCACCCCCGGAATCAGGTCGCAACTCCTTCCGCCAGATTATTACCGGGCCAGCATGTTCAGTTGCCTCAACGGGCATCGTCATCACGCCGGATGGGAAAGCCGTGGCATTCAGCCCATCATGCTCTGGTCGTGCGCCAGAACCACCGGAATTAAACGTCAACACTTCAGACCGTCGTGCATGGGTTGGCGCAGGGGCGTCCGTTCGGGGTCGCAAAGAAACCTGAAAATTACACAAGCAGCCCGCCCCCTCAGCCGGGACGAGTCCCGGTACGATCTTGTCAAAAGCATCAAACACCGTATCAGGCACAAAATGACCGATGATATGGCGCAACGCGACGGGTGCCGGATGCAATGCGTTAACAATGGTGCCCTCTGGAGCTTCGATTTCAAAAGGTGCTAAGGAAGCAGCATTGTTGGGTATCTCAGGTGCAATCGCGACTTTCAGCGCATAACAGGCGTAAGCCTTGGCATAGACCAGCGGGCAGTTGATGCCCTTTTTATCCAGCGCAGATGAGCCGGTAAAATCCGATACGATCCGGTCCTCATGCACCGTCACCCGCACCTTCAACGTGATGGGCTTTTCAAACCCATCCACGGTCATCTCGCCGCTCTCTGACTTGCGCGGCAGTGCTGCAATCCGCTCTATCGTGGCGCGGCGAGAGTTTTCTAGGATGAATGCAGCAATACCGTTCAGATCGTCGAGATCAAATTCTTTCATCATATCGATCAACCGACGGTGCCCAATCTCATTACACGTCGCCAGCGCATACATATCGCCGATCAACTGATCCGGTTCTCGGACGTTGCCGCGCACAATGCGGACCAATGTTTCGTCGACCGCCCCACGGTTGGCGAATTTCATGATCGGAATGTACAGGCCCTCTTCGTAAACGCTGGCCGCATCCGCACCAAACCCGCGTCCGCCGATGTCAACGATGTGGGCGGTACAGGCAAAGAAGCCAACCAAATTGCCTTTGTGGAATGACGGGCTGACCATGGTGATATCATGCAGGTGGCCGGTGCCCTCCCACGGGTCATTGGTGATATAAACATCGCCTTCAAAAATGTTTTCGCGACCAATACGGCGGATGAAGTGCGCAACGGCATCAGCCATGGCGTTTACATGACCAGGTGTACCGGTAACAGCCTGTGCTAACATCTGCCCGGCAACATCATAAACACCGGCAGATAAATCCCCGGCTTCGCGAACCGAAGTTGAAAACGCGGTCCGAACCAGCGCCTGCGCCTGTTCTTCGACGACAGAAATCAGCCGGTTCCACATCACCTGATAAGCGACATTTGAATGTGATTTTGTCATCGACTTATCCTTTCGCGCCAGTAGCTGGCTGGGGTTTCCGAGCAGAAATATCAATGCAGCCATCCGGCTGGCGAACCGCATCACGGCTGCTGGGCACGATGATTGTTGTTTCGTTTTCTGTAATAACCGACGGACCGACGACCGTTGCACCGATGGTCATATCATCGCGCAATATTACGTTGGCTTTGACGAAGTCTGCCATTGCTGGGTCGAACACGCGGCGCTCACTATGAACGGGGGCGGATGATGAGCCGGACTCCTCGGTAACGCGCGCAACCTGTTCTGGCGGCGTGGTTGCATTGACCGACCAGACGGTGATCTCAATATCCATGCCGTCGACCGGGCGGCCGAACAATTTGGTGTAATCCTCGATGAAACGGCTCTCAAATGTCGCTAAATCCGGGTTCATGGCTTGATCCTCGGTCAGGGTGATGGGGATCTCCCATCCTTGGCCCGAATACCGCATGTAAACTTTGAATTCTGACAGGATCAGACTGTCCGCATCGCAGTTCCGCACAAAACTCGTCGCTTCGGTTTTGAGGTCTGACAGCAATGATTTGATCTTTTCGCCATCAAACCCAGCCAAGGTCATATAAACAGACCGATTGGCCTCAAAACTAAACGGTGCCCGCAGAAAACCAATCGCTGATCCAACACCTGCACCCGGTGGAACCAATAATCGCTCAACACCCAGTTTCTCGCACAACCGACCGGCATGCAGTGGTGCTGCGCCGCCAAATGCGATCATGGTGTACTCAGACAGGTCTTCACCGTTCTCAACTGCATGAACGCGCGCGGCATTGGCCATGTTTTCATCCACAACTTCCGCCAAGCCAAAGGCAGAGGTTGCGGCGTCCATTTCCAGCGCATCACCCAAAACTGTTGTCAGCGCATCGGCAGATGCAGTTGCGTCCAGCTTGATTGATCCTCCGGCGAAATTGTCGGGGTCGAGCTTGCCCAAGACTAAATCAGCATCGGTGACGGCAGGCCTCTCCCCACCACGCCCATAACAAGCAGGCCCCGGTTCTGACCCGGCGCTTTCCGGTCCAACCCGAATTTGGCGCAGGCTATCAACATGTGCCAGTGACCCGCCACCGGCACCTATCTCAACCATATCGATCACTGGGATCGAAATAGGCATGCCAGAGCCCTTTTTGAATCGATACGTGCGCGCGACCTCAAATACCCGAGATGTTTTGGGAGTTTGGTTTTTGATCAAGCATATCTTGGCCGTCGTACCGCCCATGTCAAAGGACAGCACTTTATCCAACCCATAACGCGCCGCGATATTCGCAGCGAACACTGCGCCGCCAGCAGGACCAGACTCAACCAACCGCACAGGAAAATCAGCGGCGTTTTCGATGGAAATAATCCCGCCACCTGAGTGCATCAGGAATATGTTGCAGCTAACACCCTCACCCCGTAACCGGCCTTCAAGTCGGCCAAGGTAAGACTTCATCAATGGCTTGATATAAGCATTCGCAACAACTGTGTTGAACCGCTCATACTCTCGCATCTGTGGCGAAACTTCGGATGATAGCGATATCATCGCATCCGGCATTTTCTCAGCTAGTACATCACGCACCAGCTTTTCATGCGTATCGTTCAGATAAGAATGGATCAGCCCTACAGCAACACTTTCGTAACCGGCTAGCGCAATCTGGTCGACGACCGCCTCAACGTCTGTGCGTGTAAGCGGCTTTAGCTCGTTGCCGCTTGTGTCCATCCGACCCGGCACTGTGTACCGCATTTGTCTGGGTAATAGAGGTTCGGGCAAGTTTAGATTCAGATCATATTGCTCGAACCGGCTTTCAGTGCGCATCTCTATGACATCACGAAATCCTTCGGTCGTGATCAGAGCAGTCTTGGCCCCCCGCCGCTCAATCAATGCATTGGTGGCAAGCGTCGTACCGTGAATAATCTGGCTTATTTGGGATGGAGAGATGTTGGCCTTAGTACAGACCTGATGCAGACCATCAATAATCGCATTTTCTGGTGCTATGTAAGTGGTCAAAACCTTCGTTGAAAACGACGCTCCACCGGCCTCCAAAACAACGTCAGTAAACGTGCCGCCAATATCAACGCCAAGTCTGGCAGATTGAACAGTCATGTGCATCCCTCTTAGTCAGTTGAGGTGAACATGCTGCATGCAAAGCATAGCTGCCAATTATTTAAATGGATGTGAGGGATAAATAATATTTATCCTACATCAAAGCCCAGCGCTAATTCAGATTTGCTCATCAAACCGATATGTACATGCGCAGTAGTTTCGATTTGGCTTGCATCTTAAGAAATCTCATCCAATTCGGGATGTGGTTCATTATGGGCGCAAAACTATACGAAATATCGCGGGGAGTGCGGAACGTAAGTGTACTGAAAACGCGCTGAGAATACAGAATTTGGGCCTCTGAAATTCATATCCAGTTATTTTGGAAGTAGTGAAGTAACCTGACAAATTAGGAATGGTTCCGGTGGTAGGATTCGAGCCCACTTTCTAACGGCCTTCACCAAATTTCCCTGCCACCAAATCGGTTAGAGCTTGCATCAGTGCATCACCCTGCTCTCCGTCAGTTTCCACTTCGATGTGGCTGCCTTTTGCGGCCGCGAACATAAGAAGACCCATTATTGAGTCGCCTGAAACGCTGAGGCCGTCTTTGGTGACTTGGGCGTGGGCATCGAATCCTTCGACGCATTCAACAAATTTTGCCGATGCGCGGGCATGCAGGCCCTTTTCATTCACTATTTCTAAAGAGGATTTCATAGCGGTTCTATTTTGACGGCTTGAGCATGTTGCTGGCGCAGTCGATGTATTTGATGCCAGCGGCGACGGCGCAT
>JBMYPG010000152.1:0-7798 GCA_049600095.1 Pikeienuella sp.
TCACATAAACCATCTGAAAATCGAGTGCGTGAGTGTGCCACTCAGCCGGACTGTCCATGCCTGGCACAGCGCGGATCACATGAGCAGCAAATTTGCCCTGCGTCGCTTCTTTGATCCCAAGTTGACGATACTCAAAAAAGGGCCGCAAACCAGCACCCTCGAACACGCCATTATCGGCGTGGGCGATGGTAAATGCTTGGTTTTTGTAGAGTTTAGTCACTCTCCGCGCTTCCTTCGTAGGGTGGGTTTCAACCCACCATTTCACCTTCAGTCCAACACCGTCACGGCCAACCGCAATCTACCAGCTTCAACGTCGCACGCTCACCACGTGTCACCTCTACGCCGTTTGAATTTGCAACCACCCAGTCAAACGTCACCTTAACGCGCCAATCATCTGCACTATTAATTTCACGTGCGGCCTTCAGCATCTTAGCCCGATTATAATTGCAGGCAGCAATCTGTGCTGCCCGCAAATCAGAAGGGAACACCTTTGGCTCCTCCGCAAGACGAATTGATAGCTTCAGATAACGATCCTTCTGCTTCTCAGCGCTGAGCGGCATATCAAATTTATAGATCCGCCCGACTAGTCCATCTCCATATTTGATCATCTCCGCGGCACCAGCCTCAGCTACCTGCAAAAGGGATGCTGCAACTGTCAGGGAAATG
Source organism: Pikeienuella sp. (assembly GCA_049600095.1). Lineage (GTDB taxonomy): Bacteria > Pseudomonadota > Alphaproteobacteria > Rhodobacterales > Rhodobacteraceae > Pikeienuella. Next base: position 667 of record JBMYPG010000152.1, read on the forward strand.
ATCAATAAACGCATCACAACGGAATATTATCGTGCTTCTTCCAAGGGTTGCTCAGCTTCTTATTCCGCAGCGAAGCAAAAGCACGGCTCACACGTTTCCGCGTTGACCGGGGCATGATCACTTCGTCGATAAAGCCCTTCTCAGCCGCTACAAACGGGTTGGCGAAACGGTCTTCGTAATCTGCAACACGTGCTGCAATCTTATCCGGGTCGCCCAATTCACTGCGATACAGAATCTCAACTGCACCTTTGGCACCCATCACCGCGATCTCAGCCGTCGGCCAGGCATAGTTCATGTCACCGCGCAGATGCTTTGACGCCATAACGTCATAAGCACCGCCATATGCCTTACGGGTAATCACAGTCACCTTAGGAACTGTCGCTTCGCCATAAGCAAACAACAGCTTCGCACCGTGCTTAATAACGCCGCCATATTCCTGAGACGTACCGGGCAAGAACCCAGGAACATCAACCAGCGTCAGGATCGGAATTTCAAACGCATCACAAAAACGAACAAACCGCGCCGCCTTGCGTGATGAATCGATATCCAAACAACCGGCCAAAACCATCGGCTGGTTTGCAACAACCCCAACGGTCTGCCCTTCAAGGCGCATGAAACCGGTGATGATGTTCTTGGCGAAATCTTCCTGAATTTCAAAAAAGTCATGCTCATCCGCGATTTTCAGGATGAGTTCCTTCATATCGTATGGCGTGTTTGGATTGTCAGGAACCAAGGTGTTCAGGCTATCCTCAACCCGGCCCACATCATCAAAGAATGGGCGCACAGGTGGTTTTTCACGGTTTGACGCAGGCAACATGTCAACCAAACGGCGCACCTCTTGCAGCGCCACCACGTCATTTTCAAACGAACCATCAGCAACCGAAGATTTCTTGGTGTGGGTAGAGGCGCCGCCAAGCTCCTCCGCCGTCACAACCTCATTTGTCACGGTTTTCACAACATCAGGTCCGGTGACAAACATGTAAGATGAATCGCGCACCATAAAGATAAAATCAGTCATCGCTGGCGAATAAACAGCACCACCCGCACAAGGCCCCATGATCACACTGATCTGAGGCACAACGCCGGATGCCATGATGTTGTTCTGGAACACATCCGCATAGCCACCCAACGATGCAACGCCTTCCTGAATACGCGCGCCACCTGAATCGTTCAGGCCAATGATCGGCGCGCCATTGCGGATCGCCATTTCCTGAATCTTACAGATTTTTTCGGCATGGGTTTCTGACAGCGAACCACCATAAACGGTGAAATCCTGAGAGAACACATAAACCATACGACCGTTGATCGTACCCCAGCCGGTAATAACGCCGTCGCCGGGGATATGTTCCGCATCCATGCCAAACTCGGTGCAGCGGTGCGCTTTGAACATATCGTATTCTTCAAAGCTGTCCTCATCCAGCAGCAACTCAACACGCTCACGTGCGGTTAGTTTGCCTTTTTTGTGCTGACTGTCGATCCGGCGCTGCCCGCCACCCAATCGTGCTTCTTCGCGGCGTTTTTCCAGTTCGGCGAGGACTTCAACCATGTTTTGATTCCCTGATGACGGCTATGTAACAACGCGTTTTCATATATTGCAGGTGCGAAGACCATAGCAATTGCGAAGAAAATTTGCGAAGCTGCGAAGATGAACAGTAAAAAGACCTACGCAGGCGCCCGCCTCCGCGAAATCCGCCAACGCCTCGGCCTCACGCAAACCGCCTTCGCACGCGGCTTGGGTGTCAGTCTGTCTTATCTGAATCAAATGGAGAGAAACCACCGCCCCCTCTCCCGAGCCGCCCTCATCGGTTTGGCCGAGGGATACGGTGTAGACATCACCGTCTTTGAAACCAATGAAAGCGATCGGCTGGTAGCAGATCTCAGAGAAGCCCTCTCCGACCCTCTAATCAGCGATCAGGCCCCCGGCATGGCCGACCTTGAAATCCTCGCCTCCAACGCGCCGACATTGGCAAAAAGCGTGCTCGCCCTCCACCGCGCACACCGCGCCGCCCATGAACGCCTTGCAGCACTGGATGACCGGCTAGGCCGCGAAGACAGCGCCCTAACCCCCAGCCCGTGGGAGGAAGTGCGCGATTTCTTTCATTACTGCGATAACTACGTTGATGCCATCGACCGCGCCGCCGAACATTTCGCCCGCCGCGCCACCGGCCAAAATAAAACAGCAGCCTTCGCCGACTGGCTATCCGACCGCCACGGCGTGACAGTCAAAGTAACGGGCGAAGAACTTCGCCACTACGACCCAACCCACCAAATCGTCACCTTGGCCATTGGCGGCGCCAGCCACGCCTTCCATCTCGCTCATCAGATCGCCTTGCTTGAGCAGCATGAGTTAATCGAAGCAACCCTGGACCTCGCCAATTTCCGCACCGAAGAGGCCCGAGAGATCGCCAAAATCGGCCTCGCCAACTACTTCGCGGGTGCAGCAGTCATGCCATATGCTCAATTCCTGGAATCTGCCCAAACCTCGCGGCATGATATTGAGCAATTGGCCGACCAATTCGACGCCTCACTGGAGCAAATCTGCCACCGCCTCTCCACCCTCCAACGACCGGGGGCCAAAGGTGCACCCTTCTTTTTCGTCCGCGTCGATCAAGCTGGGACAATCACAAAACGCCACTCCGCCGCCCGATTGCAATTCGCTCGCTATGGCGGTGCTTGCCCCCTTTGGAATGTTCATCAAGCATTTGAAACACCGGGCCGCATCATCCGTCAGTTGGCCGAAACACCAGACGGCGCGCGCTATCTATGCCTCGCCCGCGACGTTACCAAACCCGGCGGAGCCTTCCGCGCCCCCACCCGTCGCTATGCTATCGGGCTGGGTTGCGAGGTAGAACACGCATCCTCCATGGTCTACGCCGACGACTTAGACATCAACAATGACGCCGCATATCAGCCAATCGGTGTTAGCTGCCGGATTTGCGAGCGAACAAATTGCCATCAACGTTCCGTTCCACCGCTGGAAAAAGGGCTCAGCGTTGATCACACTAGGCGCGGTCTGGTGCCCTACTCTATTCGGCGGTCAGACCAGTAACCGTATGATACCGAATACCAAAAGGCGTTTGTGTACCAATCAAAGTCAACCGCTGCCCCCGCCGAATATTCTCCCACAGACGAGGTGCAAGCCTGCAAACATCAACACTTGGCCCCTCAAGGTCTTCCCGCCAACTGGCTCGAACCATGTAGTTACAACCAGCAACGTTCACGGGCCCCTGCTCCAATACATACATCTGCATCCGGCCTTCTGCTTGCTGACTTTCCAGCCGAGACAACAAGTCCGGCCCACCAGCCAACAAAGCATACGATCCACCTTTGAAAGCCAGCGTCATGTATAACGCCGCCGCAAAAACAACGATCCATGATCGGCGTAGCGAGGGGAACAGCGACAATCGATTGTTCACATATAAAACTGAGCCCAAATATCCACAAACACCCATACCGGCGACGATGAGTAACTCATACTCATGGTACAGTGCATAGACCTCTGCGTTCGGTGTAAACGAAGCATATCTCCACCCGAATACACTCAAACCACCCATTGCTACCCCGATTAGAATGAAGGGGGCCGCAATCAGGTCCAAAAATGGGTTTCGACCATCCGTTTCATATTTGATTTTCTTTTTAGGGGATGCTGGCTGTTCTATAGGCGCTGCATCACTATCGGATGTTTGGTTCGCACCTGTGTAATCAACACGATAAATCTCCTGCTCCTGCACACCATCATTCTTCAAAGAAAATGCAGCGTTCGTTCGCATCGCCGCCAATGCACGTAAACGACGGTCTACCTCATTCTGAGATTCCCGCCGCACCAAGGCCCGCGCTAAATCACCGGGAAAAACGGACCCGATAAAGAAGGTTCCCGCCAGGCTGATAATCCCAAGCAATATGAAATAGCTTAAGGGTTGAAAAACCGGAAACGACCCCACAGTCAGCAGAAAATGCAGCGGCACGATCACGGCATAGAGGGACTTGAGGAGAAAGAACCCTATACGCCCGGGCCAATCCATCCGCCTGCGAATAAAGCCCACTGAAAAACTGGGCACGATCATTACAATCGCCAGTGCCGCGCAGGCAACGGTGCCGACACCACAATTCACCAATACAGCGAAATCCATCGGGCTTTCGCCCGAAAACACCAAGAACACCGTTCGCCAATAATGCATCACCGGCATTAGGGCCATCATGCCCATCAACCTAGCGGCTGTAGAAAAGGTGCCCCTTGGCAGCCCCTGCTCCACTCATTCCTCCGAAGTCGAAAATCAACAATGACGCGACCATACCCGAAACAGTCGCCACGCCAAAATATAACGCCTAACTATCGTTACAGGCTGATACTGCGCCCCGAACGACCGGCAAAATCTGTAACAAATTGCCAGGCTACCCGACCTGAAATCGCGCCACGGGTCTGGCGCCATTCAATCGCTTCTGCCCGTAGTTCATCAACATCAAATTCGATACCGGCAGCAGACAGGTAACCTTCAATGATCGCCAGATACTCATCCTGCGAACAAGGATGAAATCCTAACCACAGCCCGAAACGATCAGACAAAGAAACCTTCTCTTCGGTCGCTTCACTAGGATTGATCGCTGATGAACGCTCATTCTCGATCATATCACGGGGCATCAAATGGCGGCGATTTGATGTGGCATAGAAAATGACATTCTCTGGCCGACCTTCAACGCCACCATCCAAAACCGCTTTCAGCGATTTGTAATGACTGTCGTCTTTGTCAAAGCTTAGATCATCGCAATACAGCAAAAACTGATGATCAACGCCGCGCAACAATGTCAACAACCGATCAATAGTGGGAATGTCCTCACGCTGTATCTCGATCAGCGCCAAACGCCCCGGCACCTCAGCACAAACCGCGCCATGCGCAGCCTTAACTAGGCTGGATTTTCCCATACCACGCGCGCCCCAAAGCAGCGCATTGTTGGCAGGCAAACCATTGGCAAACCGCCGGGTGTTATCCAACAAAGTATCGCGAGATCGTCCGATCCCCACCAACAACTCAATTGGAACCCGCGAAATACGATGCGCCGGGTCTAACCGATCGGGCGAGGTTCGCCAGACATAAGCATCAGCAGCTTTAAAGTCCGGCGCAGTCGCCGGCGTGGGCGACATACGCTCCAACGCCTCGGCAATCCGTTCCATCGCGATCGTTTGGCGATCGGCGGCTATCGGCCCAGAACTCATTTCTGAGCCGCCTCTTCTTCCTCGTCGTCTTCCTCTTCTTCGTCATCATCAACCCACAGACCAGCTTCACGCAGTTCCGTCTCGCGCTTACGCTCAAACGCCCGCACCAAGTGGATAGAGATTTCGTAGAGGAAATAGATCGGGATACCGAGGCCAAGCTGGCTGATCGGGTCCGGCGGTGTCAGGAAAGCTGCCATCGCCGCAATACCAACAATCGCAAATTTGCGCCCATTGGCCAAACCGTTCGCAGAAACGATCCCCGCGCGCCCCATAAGGGTCAGCAGAACCGGCAACTGGAAACTGGCACCAAACACCAGAATGAAGGTCATCATCAGGCTAAGGTATTCGCTAACCTTACCCAAAAACTGGATCGAAGTTCCCGTACCATCCTCAGCACCCGTAGTGCCGTAGTCGAGGAAAAAGCCGGAAACCAACGGTGCAATGCCGAAATAAACAAGGCTGGCACCAGCAATAAACAGAACAGGCGTTGCCACCAAAAACGGCCAAAACGCGCTCTTTTCATTCTGATACAGACCCGGCGCAACAAACCGCCACAACTGCATAGAGATCACAGGAAAAGCGATAAAGAACCCGCCAAACAGTGACAACTTCATATCAGTAAAGAATTTTTCCTGAAGCGCGGTAAAAATTAGAACCGGCTCCATCCCCCGTTCCAACAACGCACTACGCAATGGTGCGGTCAGAATGTCATAGATTTCGGTCGCAAAGATAAAGCAGGCGATCACACAGACACCCAGCGCAATCAATGCCTTGATCAGGCGATCACGCAATTCTGTCAGATGAGCGATCAGCGGTGCGCGGCTCGACTCAATATCATCTTCGTTAGACATAAGGATCAGGCACTTTTCTCAGCAGCAGTCTTGTCAGCAGTTTCTGCCGAAGCCGTCTTTTCAGCCTCAACTGGCACTGCTGTTTCTTTTTTGATTTCTGCTACGGTAGCTTTCGCTTTTTCCAGTTTAGCTTCCTTAGCAGCCACCTCAGGGTTCAACACCGCTGGCGGCTCAACTTCGGCAGTAACCGTATTAACTGCCGCAGCAGCTTCCTGCGTTTCCGATTTCACAGTCTTTTCGAATTCCTTAAGGGAATCGACGATCTGATTGTCGAAAGGCAGTTTATTCAGGTTGCCGCCAGACTTTACAGCATCGGCAACATCACCAAGGTCGGCTTCACGCGCAGCATCTTCCATGGTGCGCTGAAATTCTTTGGCCATGCCGCGTGCCTTGCCGACATACTGCCCAACAGTGCGCAGCAACCCCGGCAAGTCTTTTGGCCCGACCACGATCAGCGCAAGCGCGCCAATCACGAACAGCTCCATCATACCGATATCAAGCATGGTCGCCCCCCGTTACGTGATCTGTCAAAGCTCTGCGATCCGTCGGAGCGATCAGGCTTCTTCTTTTTTCGGTGTAACGTCGATTGGCTCTTCGGTTGATTTCTCAACTTTGCCTTCTTCGACTTCTTCTTTCATGCCCTTCTTAAAGCTCTTAATGCCTTTAGCGAAGTCGCCCATGATAGAAGAGATTTTGCCGCGACCGCCAAAAAGCAGAACAGCCAAAATGATCACAACCGCAATCTGTACCCAACCCGGAACCATAGTAATCTCCCATTCACTGCGCCCCAAAAACGTACTCAACACGTAACTGTGGCGGTTCTTGACCCTCTCATATGGGAATATAAGGATCGCGGAAAGGGTTTAACACACCGATTTATGGGTAAATTAGCGCAGGTTCGCGTAAGGCGAGCTGACTTTGGACTGGTTCGCGCAGGGAAACAGGTGGCAATGGTCCCGGCGAAGCGAAAGGAACAGCTCAGCTCCCTGCTCGGGCAAAAACACCCCGGGCACGGTTGCCGTCAGAATAGAATCATCATGCGCCATGCGTACTTCGATCAGGCTTTCAG
>JBMYPG010000153.1:0-7764 GCA_049600095.1 Pikeienuella sp.
TCCGCACGCCGTGCTCATTCAAATGGGCAACGACTTCTTCACCAGTCATCCCCTCAACCGTCAAAGACACCAACCCTTCACGGAGTGGGTTTTCCAACCCGCCAATGATCCCAACGCGGGGCATATCGGCGAGGCCTTTCTGATTGCCAACACCGTGCAACATCGCGTCGGTCACAGCCTTCTCTTGCGCATGAATCGCTCGACCGGCGGCTTCAATCTGCGCACGCGGCTCAGTCTCATCTGAAACCTCACTGCCCAGCCATTCGAAATAGCGAACAACGTCAGAGAATGTGGCATAGGCACCGGTGTCACGCGTACCAAACTCCCAATTTCCCTCGGGGCCATTGATCAGGTTGTCATGGGCCATGCCGCCCAACCGGTCAGATACCCAAGCAAGGCCGTAACCGTGGCGGGCAAAGACTTTATAGGGCGAAACCACATAGCCATCGATGTCATAGGCATCAATATCAGCGCCGCCATGGGCGACATGTTGAATGCCGTCAACGATGATAATGCACTCAGGCGAGGCTGCGCGAATAGCATGGGCAATGGCAGCAACGTCAACAGCCATCCCGGTAACTGGCGAGGTATGAATAATCGTTGCAACGCGCAGATCGGGGCCAAGGTGGGGGCGATAAGCCTCCACATCAACCGACCCGGTTTCGTCATTGTGGGCGACGACGGAATAATCCAATCCGGCAACACCGGCCCAGCGGGTCATGGCACTGCGGGTTGCCGGGTGCTCCAGCGTGCTACCAATCACGCGGCCCGGCTCAACACCAACACAGGCCGTGCGGATCAGGCGGAACAACAGCTCAGTGCCACTTTCCCCAACAAATACTTGCCCACCGGATGCGCCTAGGAACAACTTGGCATCTTCCTTGGATTTGGCAATCACGCGCATCAACTCAGCCGCCGCAACATTGGCCCGGCCCTGATTGTCAGGAATGCCAGCATAAAACGTGGATGTCTCAACCGCCGATTTTAACGTCAGCGCCCCACCAGCATTTTCAAAAAATACGCGCGGCCCCTGAAACGGGCAGCTATCAACATGGGCAAAGCGGTCGCGCACAGCATCCATTAGGCCGGGTTTCGTTTCCAACATCGGTCAATTCCTTTTCGGCCTGCCTCGGTTAAGGCTCACCAGTTCCAATCGCTTCACGACGTTTAGCGATATAGGCATCCAATTCTTCATTGATTGCGGCATCCATCGCCGGTTCCTGGTAATCTTTCAAGGCTTGGGTCCAAATATCGGTCGCGCGCGTCGCGGCATCTTTGGCTCCTGCCGCCTCCCACGCTTCGTAATTGGTCCAATCTGACAGCATCGGTTTATAGAATGCCGTCTCATATCGCTCCATCGTATGGTCGGCGCCAAAGAAGTGCCCGCCGGTTGGTACGGATTTAATCGCATCCAACCCCAGTTCATCCGCTGAAAAATCGATCGGTTTCAGGAACTCCATCATGTTCTGGATGATCTCCACATCCAGCACCAGTTTTTCGTAAGAGGCTGTCAGCCCCCCCTCCATCCATCCGGCGGCGTGATAGATGATATTGGCACCACCCAAAACAGCGCCCCATGTTGCCATCATCGTTTCATAAGTCGCTTGCAGGTCAACGGCGTTGGAAGCATTGGAATTCGAGGTGCGATACGGCAAGCCATAGCGACGGGCTAACTGACCACCAATGATGTTCGCCTTGGCGTTTTCGGGGGTACCGAACGCAGGTGCACCTGATCGCATATCTACGTTGGACGTGAACGAACCATACATGACCGGCGTGCCGGGGTTCACTAACTGGGTTAAAACAACGCCAAACAAAGCCTCCGCATTTTGTTGCGCCAATGCGGCGGGCAGCGTCACCGGGGTCATCGCGCCCATCAGTGTAAAGGGCGTCACCGTCACCGGCTGGCCATGCTCAGCCATGGCAATCAATCCATCGCCCATGGTGTCATCGAACAAGCGCGGAGAGTTCACCGAAATAATGGTTATCACACCGGGATCATCGCGCATCTGCTCAACCGTCTGCCCGCGAGAGATCGCCATCATGTTGATACCATCCATCGCCCGCCCGCGCCCGATGGCGGTACAGTGAAAGGACAGATCGCAGTATTTGATATTGGCCAGATAGGTATCGAGGTGACGTTGATTGGCTGGCATTTCCATCGGGGCCATCACCTGATTGCCGATGATGTGGATGGCGTTGAAATGATGGGCCAGCTTAATGAAGTTGCTGTAGTCTTTGTAGTTGCCCGACCGGCGGCCATTGATGCGGTCATGAACGTTCGGCGGCCCGGCAACCAACCCGAATGTCATATCATTGCCGCCCATGGTCAGGCGTTTGGCTTCGTTTCGTGCGCGCAGAGTAAAGGTTGATGGCGCAGTTTTCAGCGCCTCATTCACCAGTGTTTCATCAATGCGAATGGTCTTTTCGCCACGGTCGACGATTGCGCCTGCATTTTCAAACAGGTCGAGCACGTTGTCTCCCATGACGCGAATGCCAGCCTCACTAAGTATGCGCATCGACGTGTCATGCAGGGCCTGCATCTGCTCGGGCGTCGCCAGCTCTATCGGCTTGTGCGGGTTTTGCACTCTCTGCCATGGCAGTTGCTGAATTTCGGTGGACTTGGTGCGGCGACCACCGCCGCGCTTTGCTCGGGCCATTATGAGTTAGTAACCTCGGGTTGGATCGACGATATTGGTCAGGGGGGCACCCGCGCGATAGCGGGTCAGGTTGTCGGCGAACATTTCAACTGATTTCGCCTCCCACCCATCAAAAACGCTGGAGCAATGGGGGGTGATGATCACGTTTTCATAGGACCAAAGCCTGTGATCACTGGGCAGAGGCTCCGTCGCAAAAACATCCAGCGCAGCGCCGCGTAGCTTGCCGCTGTCGAGCGCATTCAACAGCGCCGCTTCATCAGCCACTCCGCCACGCGATACATCCAGCAACACCGCGCCGGGTTTCAGGGCGGCGAACGCCTCGGCCCCCATGATCCCCTTGGTGGTGGGGAGGAGGGGCGTTGCCAGCACGACAAAATCAGCGCGGGACCAAAGCGCTGGCAGGTCGTCAGAGCCATAGACCTCATCCACAGCAGGATGCGGGGCAGGGCGCGCGCGGGTGGCCAGCACTGTCAGGCCCATTGCGCGGGCGCGTTTCGCAACGGCAACGCCCGTATGACCAAGGCCGATGATCAAAACTGTTTTCCCGGCAATGGGCGCAACCGATCCTGCCGTCCATTCGCGGGCGTTTTGCGCGGTCCGAAATCGGTCGAGGCCCAGCGAAAAATGCAGCATGCCGCCAATGCAATATTCAGCCATCATATCCGCCGCCACCCCGGCTGCATTGGTGACGGTAATCGTCGATGCATCCCATGGCGTGATGTGGTCGCAACCTGACCCGCCATTTGAAACCCAGCGCACAGTCGGGCAGTTCAGCAATGCCTGACGAGGAAAATTGGGCGTACCGTCAAAGCGAACGGTGTAAATGACCTCGGCACCCGTTTCGGCCAGCGCATCAGGCAGTGCCGCATAACTATCGCAAGTGTGGATCGTCAAATCAGGATGCTTAGCTGCGACGACGGCGCGGGCCTCGTCTGCCTGATTGGTGTGAAGGAGGGTGATGGGGGATGTAGTCATTGCGGTGCTATATTTGAAATGGCGTATAGGCGGGTGTGCCGTGCCATCGGTATTTGAGGAACAAAGATGAATAGGCCGTGGCGCGATTTCTTTGCCAGCGGAGCTGGGTTGCTGGTCATGCGGGTGGCTCAAACAAATGTTGGGTAAGGTCGCTAAGCCGAGCGTTTTCATCGGTCAGGCCGAGTGTTGCGACTTCAATGGCTTTGGCCCGCGCTTCACCTAGCACCGGCGCGGCAAATTCATGGAATTTGGCGATAACCTCATCGCGAGATAATGGCACCTCCGGCCCACCACGCGCATGTGTGTCGCCGCTTTCCAGCACGCGACCATCGGTTAAAGTGATGGTGACATCTGACCACCGACCGGCCGGGAAACGGTCGCTATGGCGGTGATGCTCGCTGACCTGAATGCGGGGCAGAAAGTCGGCAATGTCAGGTGCGGTTAGGCCGTCGCCAGAGATATGCTCCAACCCAATACGGCCATGGGTCAACATAATGGCGACGGCAAAGGGCAGACTGTACTGCGCTTTTGAAGTCGTGTCCGGCATGGTCTGGAACAGCTGCGACGCTTCGCTAAAGCATCGCACCTCCACCTTGGCGATCTGATCCGGTGTAAGGCTATGCGCCAGCTTCAGCGCCCTTGTTGCGTCAATCGCGGCATGGGCCCAGCGGCAGACCGGATAGGGTTTTACGTATTGATGATCCATCTGCCAGAACCGGCCAAGGTCAGCCCAATGCGGGGCAGCCTCTTCCGCCTCCAGCGTGATCGCGGGCGCACCGGTGAAGCCCTTCTCGGCCAGCACTGCGGCGCTGATGCCAACCATCGCGCCCCAGCCGGACCCGTCATGGAGCATGGTGGGGGTTGCAATTTCCCGCATCATCTGGCTGCGCGGGCCATGATATTCGGCAGTGCCCAGCGCATGGCGGAACTGGTCATCAGTCAGTCCCCGTATCCGGGCCGCCATGGCAACAACACCCAAAGCGTTCCAAGCGCCAGAGGTGTGATAATCGCTGACCGAAGCATGCAGCGAAATACCCGCGCGCCCCGCGATCTCATAACCGGTAATAACGGTCGCCAGCGCCTCCGCCCCCGAAACATCATCAACCGTTTCGGATAACGCCGCCAGAGCAGGAACAACGACGACCCCAATATGACCTTTTGTCGGGTTGTACCCATCATGGCCATCCAGATTGTCAATCTGGGTCGCGGCGGCATAAGCAGCCCCTGCAACACTAACCCGCCGACCATCAAACGGCATGCGGGCGGAATAGGCGCCCGCGCCGCAATATAACGTGGCCGCAGCTTCGCGGGAAATCACCCCCGCCTCCATCGGCGCTGCGCCGATCAGAACGCCCAGAGTGTCGAGCAGCATTAAGGCGGCGCTGTTACGCGCCGCCTCTGGAAAATCCTCTGCCTTGCGGCGAAGGGTGAAGTCAGCGACGGATTTGAAAGTCTCACTCATTTCCGTCGCCCTTCCCTATGCTCTTAACCGTGCGCCCGCCGGGTCAAACGGCGGTTCGGCCAGCACTTTGGCTTTATGCGGTTTGCCGAGAATAAAGATCTCAACCGTATCGCCGGGTTTGGCCGTGCCATCGCGGACAAAACCCAAAGCCAGTGATTTATCAACCGAATAGCCATAAGCGCCCGATGTCACACGACCAACCGGCGTGCCATCCTCCATAAAGATCGGCTCGCTACCCGCTGCATCGGCGTTGAACGGCGCATCAACTTCAAAGATCGACAGAACTTCACGCGCAGGTTTGTCCGCAACAGCGGCATAGGCGGCTTTGTTGAGGAAATCCTTGTCCATCTTGACCAAGCGTTCCAGGCCAACTTCCTGCGGCCAATACTCAGGCGAGTACTCACGACCCCAGCTTCCGTACCCTTTTTCGATCCGCAGGCTACCCAGCGCACGGCCACCGACCGGGCCGCCGTCAACGTCGCGGGCGGCGTTGATCAGCGCTTCATACAGGCGCGGCTGGTCCTCGGTGGCGCAATGAAGCTCCCACCCAAGATCACCGGTAAAGCTGACGCGAATGGCGACAACCGGCACACCGGCGACGTCAATGCGTTTGGACCGCATGAACGGCCACGCCTCAGTACTCAGGTCAGCATTGGTCAGACGACCAATCAGATCGCGAGACCGTGGACCGGCGACGTTGAAGCCGCACATCTCAACAGTTTTGCTTTCGAACGTCGTGCCTTCGGGCAGCGGCACCATGTTAAAGAACCGCTGATGATAGCGTTCCGCCATGCCAGAGCCGACCATCAGGTAATCATCATCGCCCAATTTGGTAACAGTGAAGTCACCGGCAATACCACCGCGCACACCGATCAGTGGCGCAAGGCAGGACCGGCCCGTGATGGTTGGGATTTTGTTGGCCAACAAGGCGTTCAGCCAATCAGCAGCACCGGGGCCTTTGATTTCATATTTTGCGAAGTTCGAAATATCGAGGACGCCAGCGGTTTCACGCAGCATCTTGACCTCTTCGCCAACAGGGCCCCACCAGTTCTGGCGGGTAAAGCTGATAGTCTCGGTCGCGTTTTCCGGGCTGTCCGCATACCACAGCGGATGTTCCCAGCCATAGTTGAGGCCGAACACCGCGCCCATCGCCTTCTGCGTCTCATAAATCGGGCGCACACGGGCAGGGCGACCGGCTGACCGTTCTTCGTTCGGGAAGTGGATAGAAAAGCGGTGGGTGTATTGATCATGCACACGCGCTTTGGTGAATTTCTTGTCAGCCCAATCGCCAAACCGCGCCAGATCCCAGGCGAACAGGTCGTAAACCGGCTCTCCCTGAATGATCCATTCCGCAGTGGACAGGCCCAGACCACCTGACTGAGAGAAACCGGGGATGATGCCGCCGCACATGAAATAGTTCTTCAGCTCTGGCACTGGCCCCCACAGGGCGCTTGAGTCAGGCGACCAGATCATCGGGCCGTTGATAACGCGCTTGATGCCCGCCTCGCCCGCGACCGGCAGGCGTTCAATCGCGCGCATGATATTGTCTTCGATCCGCTCCAGATCATCATCAAACAACTGATGCCCGAAATCGAGCGGCGTGCCGTCTTCGGCCCAGAATTTCATCTTTTGCTCATAAGCACCGATCAACAGGCCCTGACCCTCCTGACGCAGATAATACTCGCCATCACGATCAGCGACGGAGGGTAGGCGCTTGCCGTGGGCGACGACTTCCGGGATGGACTCAGTGACAAAATACTGATGCTCCGCCGGGATCAGCGGCACCTCGATACCCGCCATGGCCGCGACTTCACGTCCCCACAGGCCAGCGGCGTTGATAACCCACTGAGTATGGATATTACCCTTGGGCGTTTCCACAATCCACGATCCATCCGGCTGCTGAATTGTCGCCGTAACAGGTGTAAACCGGTGAACCTCGGCACCCATCGCGCGGGCACCGGCGGAATAGGCCATGGTGACACCTGATGGGTCAACATTACCGCCATCTGGTTCATACATGATGCACCGGATGCCATCATAATTGACCAGCGGGTGCAGCGCCTCGGCCTCGGCGCGGCTGACCTCTTTAAAGTCCATGCCGTAATAGCGGGCCTTAGCCTCTTGCAAGCGCAACTGATGTTCGCGCTGCTCGGTCTGCGCCAGATACAGCGAACCGGGCTGGAACACGCCACAGCCCTGACCGGTTTCTTCCTCCAACTGCTTATACAGATTCATTGTATAGTGCTGGATGCGGGTGATGTTGTTGTTGTCGTGCAGGCCGTGGATACCAGCAGCCGCGTGCCATGTGGAACCGGATGTCAGCTCGTCCCTTTCCAGCAGCACAACATCGGTCCAGCCAAGCTTGGCGAGATGGTAAAGAATCGAACAGCCGACGAGACCGCCGCCGATGACAACGGCTTGAGCGTGAGTTTTCATGAGGCGCACCCTGATCAAAGTTTCAAAACGACCCTAGGCGCGTTCTTTACAGAGTTCACTCAAAACAATCGGGGTCAATGACCCAGAAATAATTTGGTCATTTATGTATTTGATCCTATTCTTTTTTAGTCTTGTGCAGTGCAACAGAAAAGAACCCAGAATGAGTCCCGCTACTCCACCCGTTGCCCCCCCCTCAAAAACCGCGCCGCCTTTGAATTTCTTGCGGTCGTT